>CBHWET010000303.1:0-6423 GCA_966112985.1 uncultured bacterium
AATTTCATTGGCTCGCTGGCGTCGGCTAGGATTTTACCGAGGGCAAAAGCATGAGCGTTCGCGTTGAATGAGGTGAGGGCTTTCGCTGCCGCCGAACGTGTGTCGGGATTGGCTTTTTGGTCCTCCAGTAAAGCCGCGAGTTGAGCTTCCAGCTTTGTGACATGAAGTGCATCTGCAAGTTCGGCAGCCGACTGTTGGCGACGGTCAACTTGGTTCGGGATTATTTTTGGCAACGTCAATACTGCGGGTTCAAAACGTCCGACGGCCAGCCACGCATACGAATGACCGTTGTTCGCATCGATCACTTCCAAATAACCTTTTTTGCCCGCATGCTTCTTCAGGTTCCATGAAATTGGTTGCGCTGTGTCGTTACGGGGGGGAGCTACCTGTTCCAAAACTTTGTCCGTTTCGGCATCGCGGAGCCGTACGAAGTTTTTTTTGCGAGTCGGCTTTTCTGGTGAACCGTCGTGACCTGCGAGATAGAAGCTGAACGTCTCCGGTAACGTAAAAACCTTGGAGCGCAAAATGCCCATCAACTGCTCTCCGCCCGGAGCGAGGCTGGAGATAAGTTGCGCGGATTTTCCGTCGGCACATGGGCGCGTCTCCCAGGACCATGGATTCGTAGTATCTCCGCCTTTAACCGGAGAGTTTCTCCATTCGAGCGATTTCTCATCGACGGACGCGAGCAGCTTTTCCGCGAGGTGTTCTCCCCAATGACGCGCCGCTGGTGATAATTCAGCGCCTCGTTGCTTCAGTCCCTCTTGAATGGATTTGAACAAAGCCAATTGGAAATCGAGATCATCGGCGAATTTCGTTTCAGTAAAATTTACCAATACATCCATTTGTTCCGCCGGCGTATACCGGGCGGCGTGACGGAGATAAGCCGTCAGCTTGTCACGGGTTTCTTCAAATCTCGTGATGTGCTTCAGCAGGAAAGCGCCGACTTCCGCGTTAGTAAGCCCAGGTGAAATATCCGCGATCGCGCGCGAATCGGCTTCGCTTAGATTGGCTTTTTCGAGGCGAGTTAAAACGCCTTCTGATTGCAGCTGATTTCGCAGTGACATGCGAACGACGTGATTTAACTGCGCGTCCTCGGCCCGCACAGTGGTTCGCAAGCGAAGAAGCGGACGGACGTTGGCAAAATCAACATGTCGTGCCAATGCGTCTGCAGCTGCGCGTTGCACGTAAGCATTTGAATCTTCGAGAGCAGCGATAACGGCAGCCCGCATTTTTTCTGTCCATCGTGGCGTCTCAGACAGAACGCGCATTGTATGGACGCGTACGACATCATTCGGATGGTTCGCTGATTTGATTAAAATGGTTTCGTCGATGCCGCCCATGCGTTGCAGCAGCCACAACGCATGGGCCTTTTGAAATGGGTTGGCCTTTTTGTCTTGCGCCACTCGCTTCAGTGGAACAAGGGTTGAATCTGCAAAATCATCCGCCAAGCGATTCATCGCGAGCATGCGACGGTTGATATTCGGATTCCCAAGTTCCTGGATTAAGCCTTTCACGTCATTTGGCAATGCCAACGATTTCGCCACTTCGGTCTTATTGGCAGATCCATTACCAGTATAGACGATGCGCCAGATGCGGCCGCGCTCACGGTCGCGTCCTGGGTGATCGAGAGGAACTTCGTAGTGCCCGATAATTCTGTTATAAAAGTCGGCGATGTAGATTGCGCCGTCGGGACCGAGTTGCACATCGACCGGGCGAAACCATGGATCGTCGCAGCTCAGGAAATCGGGAGCTTCTTTCGCGATTCGCGTTGAACCGGTTTCCACATACGAATCGCGATTGATTTTGCAGGTCATGACATTTCCAATAAATGTGTTGCCGCGAAACTCTTCGGGATAGTTCGTAGCTGCGTAGTAAACAATGCCCGCAATTGCCGTCGAGAGGTGGCTGTGTTTGCAAACTTCCGGCGCGAAACCTAACCCATCATGCGGTCGGCCAAAACTTGGATAATATGCTCCTCGCAACAGCATGTAGGTCGGCGAGCTATGACAATCCGCGGACCATAAGTCGCCCAGATGATCGAACATCAAGCCGAATGGATTCACCTGTCCCCATGAATATTGCTCGACGTGTGAACCATCCGGTTTGAAACGGTAACAATTTCCTGACGTGAGGGAAATCTTGCTGCCGTCGAGTGCGGTGATTGTTGAATCGTTATGAAAGCCGTGATCTGCGTAAATCCACCCGTCGTAACCGCGACGGAAGGCGCTCGTCAGACCATGGGTATCTTTTTCGTAACCAAATCCACTCAATAGAACATCGTCCTTGTCTGATTTGCCATCGCCATTCGTATCCTGAAAGAAATGCACCTTCGGGATGCTAAAAGCGATGACGCCATTTTTGTACGGATATAATCCGATTGGTATATTAAGCCCCTCAGCGAACGTACCGATTTTTCGTGCCCGTCCATTCACATCAAAGTCTTCGAGCACCATTACTTTATCTCTCCCCGGCTTCTCGACCGGTAACACCGGGAATGGATACTCACGAGATTGCGTAATCCATAGACGGCCCTTAGCATCGAAAGCCATATTCATTGGCTTGCCGATTTCCGGTTCGCTGGCGACCAACTGCGCTTCAAAGCCTGGTGGAAGATGAAACGCTTTGCGCTCTTCTTCCGCGGTCCGCGGATCCGTCTTGCGGACGATGTCCGAAAAATCGTCTGCGGACGCACACGTTAGTCCGAGCAATACCGTGAGCAGAGATAACGTTCCGAAGGAAAAGCGGCGGTGAGTCTGTGCTGGTTTCATGGCGAATTGTTGGACTATGCTCCCAGAAAACCAATTCATCTGAAACGAAATTTCGCCTTATGGACGCGCCATCCTTTAAGCCTGTCGATGCACATGTTCATATCGTTGGTAATGGCTCGTCGGGGAGCGGTTGTTGGATGCGCGTTGGGGGATGGCACAAACCCCTTGCAGGTTTTATGCTTCGGCAGATTGGACTTTCGTGGAGCGCTCTCGAAGGAGATCTCGACACACTTTATACCCAAAATCTTTTGCAGCAGGTCCGCGGATCGTCGCTCAGCGCGATCGTAATCCTGGCGCACGATCTCGTTTACGAGGAGAACGGTAAGGAAATTGAAAACTTCAGCTCATTCTACGTGCCTAATGAATATGTTTTAAAACTGGCGCGACAATATCCCGAATTTCTTCCCGCGGTTTCGATCCACCCTGCACGGCCAGATGCTTTCGACGAACTGGAACGTTGCCTCTCTGGTGGTGCGGTGATGATGAAATGCCTGCCCAATTGTCACAACATCGATTGCAGCAATCGGCGTTACATAAAGTTTTGGGAGCGGATGGCGGAAGCAAAATTGCCGTTGCTTGCACATACCGGCGGCGAACACACGGTTCCGGTCTATAACAAAAAGCTTTCTGACCCACGTATCCTTCAACTGCCCCTCGAATGCGGCGTGACAGTTGTCGCCGCGCATTGTGCAACGAAGAGCGGGCTTGCTGATCCACAGTATTTTCATGTCTTCGCAGAAATGACGCAACGTTACAAAAATCTGTACGGCGACATCAGCGCGTTCAATGTTCCCATACGCGGTGCGCACATTGACAAGTGCCGGCGCGAACCCCTTGCTTCGAGAATGATACACGGGAGTGATTTCCCCGTTCCGGTTTCAGGTCTGTACGGCTGGTTAAAAGGACTGATCGATTGGAAGACTTATCGAAAGTGGAATGGGGATCGGAACGTTCTTGAGAGAGATTACCAGTTGAAACGAGCCATGGGTTTTCCGGACGAAACGTTCACGCGCATTTGGAATATCTTGAGGCCGACGGCCCCTCTTGCGACTAAATCCGCCACTTAGGATAATCGTGTAGCCACCTTTCAGGGCTGCGATGATTGAATGCAATCCTGTTCCATCGATGATGGTCTTGTGAATCCAAATAATCCTGCCGAAGAAATTGTCGTGCTCAGGAAAACCATTGCTGCAAGTAAAATGGCAATGGAGCAAATCCGTCGAGCGATCGCCAATGTGGAAGGACGGCTTCACGAAATCGAGAACTGCTCCGATTCATTGAGCATCTCGGTCGTCCGAACGCAATCCTCAACTCACGCCCACGTAAGAAGAGATTAGGCTTTTTACGCTGACGCTGAAATGTTCTTTAGATCAGCTCGCACCTGCTCGTAGCTGGTGTTGTAGCGTAATACCGTCGGATCCGGGTCCACGCCCCAGTTCTTGCATGCATCTCTATAGCAGTCTGGCCACCAGTTGCGGTGCTCGGTCAAACCTTCATCGCGCCACTGCCGCCATCCCATCAAAACTTTCGACCAACATTGGTCGCCATATTCCACACCCTCATGCGCAGTTTTGAAATTCTTCAAATACCAATCGCGGCCGATGCGGGCGTGCAACACTTCATCCGCCCAGTCGTAGTCCTGGAAGGTGGCGCTTAGCGCATTCGTCGATTTCAATCCAACTTCCCATTCGTAGCGTTTACCCGTCTTGGGCATAAGGCCCAGTTCGATAAAGTACAACACGCCATGCCGCTCAATAGGAGTCAGCTGCGTATTCAGTCCGAGCGACCACGTAAAATTAATCATGACATTTTTCGGCCAGTCCACACCGATACTTGCGAATCCAACTTCGCCCATCATCGCGTGACGAGCCTCATCCCAGAGCTGTCGCGTCATGTCGCGGTAATAATCCCAAGGCTTGCCGGTCGTTTCGACGATGATGCTCGCCTGCATCTCGGGTACATCGATTTCGCGTAGACGCTTGTAAAACATCATCAGCACTTTGGCGTCCGCTGGCTTTGCTTCGTCGTAGAGGAAAACCTCGGCGTTCACGCCCATATTGTAAGGATCGGTGAACCGTTCATCGCGTTTGGGAACTTTGTCGTATTGAAACGGTTGCGCGGAGTGGCGACGAACGATTTCCTTTGGGACAGGCGGCTGCGCTCCGTCGAGATCACCTGCGGCGGCGAGACAGTCGTCAAGCAATTGCACCCAATCCGCCATTTTCTTGCGATGGTCATTCGTAACAAGGCATGCAATGGCCTTGCGCCCGTAATCGATCATGTCCTGCACTTCTAGCAGCGCGAAACGGCATAGACGCACGCTCGGGGCATCAGCAAGGCGATTCGTATCGCGCATGTGCCGCTCCAGTCCGCGCTTCAACGCGGGCAACGCTTTATCGTAAATACCAACCAGCAGTTCCTCGGTCGTTGTCGCAGCCAGCACTTCATCGAGAAAAGTATTCAGGTTTACGTCCGGAACGACTTCCAGACCGAGGGGAGGCTCGCGCATTTCTCCGACGCGCTTCGCAAACGTAGCGACATGCTCCGCGCACAAGTGGCCGTGCAGCGAAAAAGACATCTTCAGCTCATAGATCGGTTCTGCCGTAAGCCTTGAAATGAAAATTTGGTGCAGCCGTTTAAATACCCAGTGATATCTCTTCAGACGGGCTACGCAGTCGTCAATGGACAACCCGGTCTTTGCCGCCTCTTCGATTGAGCACAAACCAGCGATTGTTGGGAGACCTTTGTAAGATTTGTACGGTTTCATAAGCCTGAAGTCGGTCAGAGGTTAAAGAACACAGTCACAGTTGTAAATGCCACGCCGATTACCCTCCGTTCCCCTAATTTTTGAGTCCCCGCTCCCTTACTAACACGTCGTTGCATTCGAATTCGCGCTATCAATTTTGTAATCGCGCTAGATATAGCAATTTTGACGCTCAATTTCCCCTTTTCTCACAAAAAATCACCGTTTTTCGGGAGTCAAAATTCCCTGATTTCGCGAAGAAACTATTTTTGGGGAGTCAGAATTCCCCAACTTTGCGGAGAAAGCCTTTTTGGGGAGTCAAAATTCCTCAATTCACGTGAGAAACCGTTTTCTGAGCCTCAAAATTTGGATATTTTGCGGAAAAACCGTTTTTATCTCTCCCAGTTTCAACGGTTTGCGTGATTCGCCTGCTCTCCAGACCGGAAACAGACAAGTTTATTGCTTTCTGCTTCTTGGACGAACGTATGCGCGGTTTGGTCCGCAAACCGGGTCTGTTTCGTACGGCGAAAGTGCCGAGTTGCCGCTGATCGGGATGCTGCCGGTAAACGAAGTTTCGCCACGTGCAGCGATGCGCCCCCCAAGGCCGTTCAGTTGCACCGACAAGCGGTAGAAATCGTGCGCGGCGTTCGTAGCCGAAAGCGTAAAGACCCCTTCTCCAAGCGAATCCGGCGTTATCGCTCCGATCGACGCGGGGAGCCAGGTGGAAGACAGGTCGCTGGAATGAACCATCGAATAGGAACGATCACCGAGGTACGGTGAGAAGACAATGTTTGCAGACGCTCCACTGCGAAATACTTTCACCTCGAACTTACGCGTAGCCGAGATTGGAGAAGTTCCGATGACGTACTCCTGCGCGTTTGAATATCCATCGCCATCAGCATCAGCATTTGC
>CBHWET010000304.1:0-6384 GCA_966112985.1 uncultured bacterium
ACGTTAAACGAGAAACTATATTGCGCATCGTTCGTCGGCAGATTCGAGCCGTTGAACGTGTAGTTGTCGATCATCTGCGTGCCATTCGCTGTCCAATCTGAAATGCGATTGCCAGTACTGCCCGAATCAAATGACCAGATCGTCATCGAATACAATTGATTCGTCGCGAGGTATTTCAAAGTCACGTCGAGCCCGACTGTTCCACTTGTCGCCGTGGCGAAAACGAAGTCCTGAAAAATTTTGCTCAACGTAAAATCGCCGGTGTTGATCACTTCAGTGCGGATGCGCGTATCAAGAGGGCTCCCGGATCCGGCCACCGTCACTTCCACACCGCCGAATAAGGCAGTCGTGGCCGTGGAAACTGAACCACTGCCAGAAAGGATCAGCTGCTGAAATCCACTCTGCGTGTCAGCAGCTGTTGCATTGCGATGATCAAAATCAATTCCAAGCACTGAGGGCGGCAGCGGCCGTTCAGTGACGTTAACAACAGCCGGTGCACTCGTTATCGCTCCGGCAACGTTGGTCACGATCAAGCGGTAACTGCCAGAGTTCGTTACTTGGATATTAGGCAAAGCGAGAACATTGCTCGTCGCACCGATTACGTTCGCACCGTCTTTGGTCCACTGATAAGAAAGCGGGCTCGTTCCAATCGCTTGCGCAGACAACGTGAAGTCAGCCCCGGAAAGAATGTTTGTCCCAGAAGGCGGTTGGCTGAAACTCGGAGGGACAGCGGATACCGGCACCGGCACGCCGCTTACTTCCAGTTGTTGGATTTCTGTTAAAGATAGAATGCGATTCCATGTGGCAACTTCGTCCACAAGGCCGGTATAAAAATTTCCCACGCCGCTGCGTAAAACCGCTCCGACAGACGTCGTGTTCAGAGTGGTTGCCGAACGGGTGTAAGTGAAATCGGCATCGTCCAAAACACCGTCGATGTAAAGTTTGCCTTGTCCGTTCGCATCGACCCAAACCATGTGGTGCCACGAGTCATCAAAGACAACATTGGTCGACTTTCTGCCATTCACGAGCGGCGAGTTCGCGTCA
This sequence comes from uncultured bacterium, assembly GCA_966112985.1. Classification (GTDB taxonomy): domain Bacteria; phylum Verrucomicrobiota; class Verrucomicrobiia; order Limisphaerales; family JACDHS01; genus CBHWET01. The sequence continues at coordinate 1,045 of CBHWET010000304.1, forward strand.
TTACGAACAAAAACGCTTGCCGTTTGCAGAGTGCCCGCGGTTTCCGTGCCCAAAGTGAAAAGCGGCGCTGCGGCAGTGGTTGAACCTTCCGAATAAACACGACGCGCATCCTGCGTGATGCCATTTCCCTTTACCCAGAGAGAAACTGAATAGTTTGGATTGTTATAAATCGGCAGCCCACCCACGCGATTGCAATATTGGGATAGCGTCGCGTCGAACGAAAGTGCACTGCCGAATCGACCCGCCACGAGGTTATTCGTATCCATCGAGTTTAACGCCATATCGTTTCGGCCATACAAATCCGGTGTCGCGAAATTGGTGCCGACACTGACATTCGTCACCGTGTCGAACGGCCAATAAGAGACGAGGCCGGAGCTCAGATTTGGCGCCGGGTCCGGCAACACCGTCAACGTCGCATTCGTGCTCAATGTCGTGCCACCGGGGTTTGTCACTTCTACAGAATAAACCTCACCGGAATTATTCGTCGTCAACCCGCTGACGCGATAGGTCTGCGCTGTTGCGCCGGAAATCGGACTGCCGTTCTTGTACCACTGATACGAAAATGGACGTTTGCCGATTGCCCCAACAGAGAACACGGTCCAGTCACCGACGTTTTTAGTAACGCTCGCCGGCTGATTTGTGATGGCGGGAGCAAACACAGGAATCGGCGTGGCAATTCCATTCGTAACGACGCTTTGGATTTCCGTTTGGCTTAGGGCGCGTTCCCAGATCGCGACATCATCAACAGAGCCAGCGAAGTATCCACTGACCGCTGCGCGCACTAACGCACCGATTGTCGTGGTGTTCATCGTCAATGAACCGCGTGTGTAATTAAAGCTGGTCGCGTCCAAATTACCGTCGATATACAGCTTCGCAGCACCATTGTTATCGACCCACGCGACGTGATGCCATGTGTTGTCGAACACAGTGGTGGCGGAACGTGGATGATTTAGCGAACCGGTGCCGCCTGTGGTTCGAACGAACATATCGAGCTTCGCGGTAAAGCCACTGGCGCTCGTTCCTTGAAATAACAAAATCGGATTGTCACTGGCGGTGCTGCCTTCGGAAAAGACATAACGGCTGTTTTGCCCGGCCGCACCTTTCACCCAAAACGTGATGGTGTAGGCGCCTGCGCCATAGATTGGCAAACCTGCATCGCTGCTGGAAGTCGAGTGAGTGAGGGTCAAGTACTGCGAACTTCCGTCGAGAACAATCGCGGTTCCTCGCACACCGGCAACCTGATTTGATGCAGAAATGTTAACAAGGTTTAGATCGTTACCGAACGCGAGGTCAGGAGTAGTGGAACCGTTGATCGTGTCGAGTGGCCAGTAAGAGACGAGGCCCACGCGGACATCGTCGGCAAATACCGGCGCGGTACAGAGGAATAGGATTGCGAAGCACAGGCGTGCGAAGTTTTTCATACGTCAGATGAGTGGTTCATCTTAACCAGAAAAGGCCAACAACCGCAATCCGCCGATTCCTGATAACAGTAACGTTCGCGAATGGATTTTAGATGGCCAGACAGGCTGCCGACCGCCTCGACGCTTGCTTCGAAATCCCCATTCCCGTAGGCTGCGCGCCTACTATGAACAAGGCCATTCGTTTCAAATTGTTCCTGATGATGGTGCTCGAATTCTTCATCTGGGGCGCCTGGTTACCGCTCATTTTCGGTTACCTTCCAAGCCTCGGATTCAGCGCCGCCCAACAGTCCTGGGTCTTGAATGCATTCCCGATCGCATCGATCATCGGACTGTTCTTCAGCAACCAATTCGCTGACCGCAATTTTTCCGCGGAACGGTTTCTTGCCTTCAGTCACCTGGTCGGCGGTCTCGCTATGATCGGTCTCGCCTTCACCCGCGATTTCGGAACGTTCTTTGCCTTAATGTTTGTGCACTGCCTGCTCTACGTGCCGACGATTTCCATTACGAACTCGATTGCCTTTGCCAACATGAAAGACGCACAGAAGGAATTCGGCATCATTCGTATGGGTGGGACGATCGGCTGGATTCTCGCCGCGTGGCCGTTCACGTTTATTCTCGTCGATTGGGCTAAGGTGGAAGCGGCACATCCTGAAGGCCTGAAGAACTGGCTCGGAACTGTTCTCGCGTCGGGTCTGACCGGCGATGCGTTGAAAAACGCGACGCGCTGGACGTATATCGTTGCTGGTATTGCTTCACTTTTGTTGGCAGGCTTCAGCTTTCTGTTACCGCACACGCCGCCGAAGAAGGTGGCGACTGGCGATAATAAACTTGCGTGGCTTGAATCGGCTAAGCTGCTCAAACACCCTTTCATCCTCGTCTTGTGGATTGTCACTTTCATCGATGCCTTTGTGCACAACTGTTACTTCAGCTGGACCGGCATGTTTCTCGGAACAGATCCGGCGCAAGGGGGTGTCGGTATCCCGGGCAACTGGATCATGCCAGTGATGAGCATCGGGCAGATTGCCGAAATCCTGACGATGTTTATTCTCGGCGCCACGTTGAAGCGTTTGGGATGGCGAATGACGATGATTCTCGGTGTGCTTGGCCATGCTGCGCGCTTTGCTACCTACTCTTTCTTCCCCGATCCGAAGGCGATTATCCTCATCCAGGTGCTACACGGCATCTGCTACGCCTTCTTCTTCGCGACCGTGTATATCTTTGTCGATGAGTATTTCCCGAAGGACGCTCGCGCCAGTGCGCAGGGATTGTTCAACGTGATGATCCTCGGTATTGGCGCGTTGGCTGCCTTCTCGATCTGCCCGATCGTGCAGCAGCATTTCACGCACGATAAGATCACCAATTTCCGCTCCCTGTTCCTCGTTCCGATGAGTGCGGCGATTACGGGTGCAGCCATGTTGGCGTTGTTCTTCCATCCGCCGAAAAAGACCGCGCCGCAAGGCGAACGCGCGGTAGCGGCGGCGCATTAACGAGTTTTGTTTTTCGAGCCGGCGGAACACTTCCGCCGGCTTTTTTGTTTTCAGGGATAATAATGATTCAAATTTTTCCCGTCGCCGTCTATTACACACCTATGCGCTTACTAACGATCTCTCTCGCCGTTGCGAGCTTGTTCGCAATTAACAAACTTTCTGCTGAAGTGAAAATCCCGGAGGAATGCAAACAAAACGGGTTTGCCATTGGATGCCAGGCATGGACTTTTAAGGAATTCACCGTCTTTGAAGCGATCGAAAAAACCGCCCAGGCTGGCGGTAAAGTCATTGAGCTGTTCCCAAAACAAAAATACAGCAATGAAGATGGCAAATTGAAATTCGATCACAACGCCACTGACGAAATGATCGAAAAAGTTAAAGCGAAGCTGAAGGAACAGAACGTTACTGCCGTAAACTATGGCGTCGTGGACATCCCGCAGGATGAAGCGCAGGCGCGTAAAGTTTTTGAATTCGCGAAAAAGATGGGACTTCGCGCCGTGACTACGGAAGCCGAGAAATCCATCGATACCATCGACAAGCTCGTGAAGGAGTACGACGTGATGGTCGCGTTTCACGATCATCCAAAGCGTGCTAACGATCCTTCCTACAAAATGTGGGATCCCAATCACGTCTTGAGCATTGTCAAAGACCACGACAAACGGATTGGCGCGTGCGCAGACATCGGGCATTGGGTGCGTTCGGGTTTAAACCCTGTTAATTGTCTTAAAATCCTGAAAGGTCGCGTCGTGAGCAGCCACCTCAAGGACCTCACTGAATTCGGCAAGGTTGACGCCCATGATGTTCCGTATGGCACGGGCGTATCCAACATCGGAGCCGTCCTCGACGAATTGAAGAAACAGAAGTTCGATGGAAATATCTCCGTGGAATACGAATACAACTGGCAACACAACGTCGTTGATGCCGCGCAGTGCATTGGGTTTGTTCGCGGCTATGGTGCCGGTAAAAAATAGAGGGCTATCATTCGAATTCTACGCGCCGTTGATTGATTCGACGGCGCGTTTTGTTTTTATCAGGGGCTGAAATTTTTCCGAAGATGCGATATAACGTCGGTATGAACTCCCGTCGACTTACGGTCCTTCTGGTAACCGTTAGCGTTTTCGAGCTGGCGTTCATTGTTCATTTAGTGAGCAGCCGCGCGCCTTCCGCTTCTAAAGATCTTCCAAAGAAAGACACCAAACCATCGTCGCACGACATAAAGACCATCGAGAAAACTGTCACCAACCGATTCGACTGGCGCTCGGTCGAAAGCAGTGATTATCGCGCGTATATCACGAACTTACGCTCGATCGGTTGTCCGGAAGAAACGGTGCGGGACATCATTATTGCGGACATAGAAAAAATGCTCGCGGCAAAACAACACGCTGTCGCAGACGCGAAGAGCGATGGACGAAATTTTTGGGAGCCTGAACCCGACGATACAACCGACCTCCTGGCAGGGGAAAAGGTTGCAGAACAGGAAGCCATTGAGAAAGAGAAGCAGCGCATTGTAAAAGACCTCCTCGGGATTGATCTCGCCGTGGAAAAGAAAAAGCTCACGTCAGAACAAAACTTCGTTGATCGACGGTTGAGGTTTCTACCGGCGGAAAAGCGAGCCACGGTCGCCGCTATTCTCGAACGTTTCAATGAACAGGAACTTCGATTGCAACGTGCGGGGGCAGAGACCGCCAACAAAAGCGATTATGGGGAAAACCTTAACAAGCTGCGTGCGCAAAAGGAAATGGACCTTTCCGCCGTGTTGTCACCAACGGAAAAACAGCTGCTGGAGTATTGGACTTCGAGCCTCGGCATTTCAACCCGCCATAGTCTTGGCGCATTGGAAAAACCAACAGAACAGGAATTCATCGCGATCTATAACCTGCGGAAAGAGTACGAACGTCAATATGGCGCAGATGTCGTCGATCTGAACGATCCCATCATTCGGGCGCAAGCGGAGCTCGAATCCGAACAACTCGAGAACCGTATCCGCGCCGCGCTCGGCGAAAACCGCTATACCGAATACACCCGCGGCAAAGACACCGATTTTCGCGTCTTCACGGAACTCGCCCATCATTTTGATCTGCCGAGCACGACGGCGACAAAAGTATACGATTTGAAAAAGTCAGTCGATCAGCAGCTCACAAAACTCACGGCGACCGAAACGATTACCGATGAACAACGACTCGCGCTTTCTCAACAAGTCCGCATCGACGCCGGCACGAAACTTCGCGAACTCCTCGGCGAACGCGCGTTTACCTTCTATCGTCGCAACGGCGAAGCCGGTTGGTTCGAAATCCGTTAACTTTTCTCGCACCTGAACTGCATTTCAGGTCCAGCCCCGATTGTCGTTCCAGCCGCGCAGGTGCTTAACTCTCAGCATTCTCCCTGCGAAACCCGTCACCACAAAACCCTTGTTTGTTATGTCACACGAGAAA
>CBHWET010000305.1:0-6377 GCA_966112985.1 uncultured bacterium
AAGCCGGCGACCGTCGAACAACTGCTCAACCTGATGAAGGCCGTCAAATTGTTCTGGCTCACACTCGCGGAACTTCCTGTCAGCCACCAAATGAGAAAGCCTACCAGCTGATCAATTTGCATATGCCGGGCACGTAAGGTCTACGGTTTTACTTATCGCTGCCAAACTTCCATGCGGACGGGAACTTCTGCCGTGGTGATCGCTCTAACAGTTATGGCAGAAAAATGTTTTGAGCAGAAATCGCAAAAAACACTCAAATTAAGCATTCGGTCATAAGAACCCCTTTTCAATTCCCACATTTGTGGGTAATTGTTTTCCATGGCAGAGCACGCCAAAGCGGGAGAGCAGATCTACAAGGGGATTCCGGTGTCCTCCGGGGTCAGCCGTGGTCGCATCCTGGTGCTCCACAAAAAAGAAGCTTCAATTCCCAAATATAATATCTCGGAGGCAGAGGCGCCCAAGCAGGTGCAACGTCTGGAACAGGCACTGGTCGAAACACGCCGCGAAATCCTCGAGGTCCAACGTCAGGTCAATGAAGGCGTTGGTGCTGAAAACGCCAGTATTTTTGATGCACATCTTTTGGTCCTCGAAGATCCAATCCTCATCGATGAAGTAACCAGGTTGGTTGCCTCCAGAAGAATCAATGTCGAATGGGCTTTCCACGAATTTTCTGAAAAGTACGTCGCAACACTCGCCAGGATTGACGACGAATACCTGCGCGAACGCGTTGCGGACATTCGCGATGTCACCCAGCGCATCATGAATAACCTGCTGGGTCGTGCGGACAGCGGGGCGATCGCCAAACTGCACGAACCATGTATCATCATTGCCGAAGATCTTGTTCCATCGCAGACAGCAATTCTCGACAAGAAAATGGTTCTCGGCTTCGCAACCGACTGTGGCAGTAAAACTTCACACACCGCGATCATGGCCCGCTCGCTGCAAATCCCAGCGATTGTCGGCCTGCAGGATGCCAGTGAACATCTAAAGAGTGGCGATTACGCTTTGCTTGATGGTTACACCGGCCATCTCATCATTAATCCGACAGAGCAGACCTTGTTTGAATATGGGCAACTCGCCCGTCGCCAAGTCACGCTCCAGGAGAAACTCCGCGACATTCTCGAGCAACCGGCAGTGACCCTGGATGGATCACGCGTCGTCCTATCCGCGAACATTGAGCAACCGGGTGACGCTGAATCGGTGAGGCGTTGCGGTGCCGAAGGCGTTGGCCTGTTCCGGACCGAATACCTTTTCATCAACCGCGAAGTCCTTCCAACCGAGGAAGAACAGTACATCGCGTATCGACAGGTCGCTGCCGCTCTGAAACCGAGCCCGGTCATTATCCGCACGCTGGATCTGGGCGGAGATAAGTTTCTTTCTCACTTACAGGTGCCGAGCGAAATGAATCCGTTTCTTGGCTGGCGCGCGATTCGTTTTTGTCTGCAGGAGAAGGAGATATTTCGCGCACAACTTCGAGCCATTCTCCGGGCCAGCGCCGAAGGAAACATCAAGATGATGTATCCAATGATTTCGTGCGTCGCCGAAGTGGAGCAAGCCAATGCGCTCGTGGAAGAATATAAATGCGAGCTGCGCCGAGAAGGACTCGCGTTCGATGAGAACCTGGAGATCGGCGCCATGATTGAGATCCCGTCGGCGGCGATTGCCGCGGATACGCTCGCGAAAAAGGTTAAGTTTTTCAGCATCGGCACGAATGATCTGATCCAGTATTCGCTGGCAATTGATCGTTTGAACGAACGCATTGCCCATCTTTATGAGCCGACGCATCCGGCTGTTCTGCGCCTGATTAAAATGACGGTTGATGCGGCGCACAAACACGGCCTCTGGTGCGGTGTTTGCGGCGAAATGGCGGGTGACCCTGAATTGATCCCATTATTGCTCGGATTGGGCGTCGACGAACTGAGCGCCGCCCCGGGGATCGTCCCACAAGTTAAGTTCCTGATTCGGCGCCTGAAACTGGAAGAAGCGAAGCGTCTGGCTGAAAGCTCCTTGCAAAGTGAGTCGGGTGTGGAAATTTTAAATCGGTCCCAAACGTTAGCCCGGGAAATCGCCCCCAGTTTGTTCGAGAAGTAACCGGTTTTCCAAGCCGTTTTCTTTCTCGGCGAAAAACTTGTTTCAAATTAAGCGTTTTTGTGGATTCTCAAACGCTTCGGACACAGAAAGATTAAACGATATGAAAGTTTTGATTCTCGCTGCCGGTTACGCAACACGCCTTTACCCTTTGACCATGACGCAACCGAAGCCATTACTGCCGGTTGCCGGAAAACCGATGATTGAATACGTGCTCGATAATATCGCGCCGATCGGCGATATCGACCGTGTTTATGTTGTGACGAATAATAAGTTCGCCGGGCATTTCCAGAAATGGGCCGACAATTACCGCGCAACGAAATCAAAACTCGATTTTACGATCGTTAACGATCAATCAACCGACGATTCCAACAAATTGGGAGCGATCGGTGATATGCACCTCGTTATCACGAAGGAAAAGGTGGACGACGATCTCATTGTGGTGGCTGGCGACAACCTTTTCAGCGAAACGCTGGAAGGATTTGGAAAGCTCTGCAGAGAAAAGAATGCTCCCGTCCTCGCGGTGTATGACGTTGGCAGCCTGGAAGAAATTAAGAAATACAACTCCATTTCCCTCGATAACGAAGGCCGAATCACATTCTTCGAAGAAAAACCGAAGCAGCCGAAGAGCACTTTGACCGGTATCGCGCTTTATTACTATCCGAAGTCCGTCCTGCCGTTAATCAAGCAGTACATCGCCGAAGGAAACAATCCCGACCAACCGGGACGCCTCGTGCAGTGGCTCTATCCGCGCACTCCGTTCTACACCTGGACGGTGCCGGGCATCTGGTTTGACATTGGTTCAAAGGAAAGTCTCGAGGAAGCCAATCGCATCTTCTCCAACAAAGACCTGGCGGCTGCAGGTCCGATGCGTTGACCGCTGATTTGCTGACTTGCGTTGCCCGAAAGATTTGCTAGGTTTCGCCCTCGCTGAGCGGAGAAATCTGCTAGCAGCTACGCATCAGTAGGTGTATTCTCCTCCTCAACTGTGCCCGCGTGGCGGAATTGGCAGACGCGCTAGATTCAGGTTCTAGTGAGTAACATCGTACAGGTTCAAGTCCTGTCGCGGGCACCAAATCTTTTAAAGTAGCTATTCATGGCAACAATTCGTCAGGCCACAAAGAGCGACGCCGCGCAATGGCGCGAACTGGTCGAAGAAACGTTCGGGAAAGAATATCCAGCCAAAGAAATCTACGATTCCGCGTGGATCGAGGCCCAAATGGACCCTTCCAGCGGCAATGAAACCTGGGTGGCTGATAACGATGGCGAACTGACAGCTGCCATGACCATCCTTCATGCTTCTGACGCCAATCAGAATCCTGTCCTTAATCTCGGCCGGAATTTGTACCGCCGCTCCAGCTTTGCTGATGGTTCAGCCAAGGCTCTCTTGAAAGAAATCACGGACATTGCGATGAGCCGTAATCAGATGATCGTCTCGCGTATTCCGGCTCTGGATAATTCGCAACAGATTTTGTTCGAGAATGCTGGGTTTGCCTGCGTCGGCTTCCAACCTTTCAAGCACATGGTTCAGGCACGCACGAGCATGCTCTATTATGTGCGTACGTCCAATCAGGTGTTGATGACGCGGCTGCCGCTTTCCGAATCACTTCCGCAAATCAGCGAGTTGGCAAAAGTCGCCCTTGAGAAGCTCAAGATTTCCAATCCGATTCGGGTCCGCGATGGAGCAACCGGCTATCCGCTGCAACACGAGTTGCAGGTGCATCTCGCGTCCTACGAAGATTTCCAATTGTGGCGCGAGCATTCACAGACTGCAAATCCTCCCACCGAAATTTCAGGTGCTTTCAATCTTGGCCTCGGATTGATGAGAGTCGATGCGACCGGCACATTTCAGGCCGCGCTGGCGCAGCAAGGCGAGACGATCGTGGCTGGTCTGGCCTATTATTGCGACGTGGTTGACCGTTGCGTCCGTTTTATCGATGCATTTTCTATCGATGATCTTTCGATGGGACCACTCCTGCAACAAGCCGTGAAATCGGTGCAGGAACAGTTCAGTCCTGTCTACATTGAGATGGATGTCCTCGTGACGGCGCCCCGTTTATTGAAAACGGCGGAGCAACTCGGCTTTGTTCCGGTTACCTATTTGCCGGCTTTCTATTTGAAAAACGGCACCTATGCGGATGTCGTTAAGCTGGTGAAGCTGAACATGGCGTATGCCTTGGACGGTGTGGACTTTACGTCGGAAGCGCGCAGCGTCGCTGAAGTTGTTGATCGCAATTTTCAGGATCAAAAAGTGGGCGTCGCAATCATCAATCTTTTACGCGGTCTGCCGATCTTTGAGGGTCTCGGTGACGGTGAACTGCGCAAGATTGCACGGCTGTTCACACAAAAGCTTTTCCGCCCCAACGAACGGATTTTTGCCAAAGGCGACCAGGGCGAAGAGGCTTATATCGTCATGCGCGGACAGATCGACATTCAATTGGAAGAAGGGGCAAATCCAATTGCCTCCGTCCCCAGTGGCAAGATCTTTGGTGAAATGGCGTTCCTCGACGGGGCTCCCCGCACCGCATTCGCTGTTGCCAATCAAGCCAGCATCCTGCTGGTCGCAAAACGTTCTGAAATGAACGAACTCGTCAAACGCGAGCCGCATCTCGGGATGGTGATCATGAAGAACGTGGCATTGGACCTGTCCAACAAGCTCCGTCAGGCCAACACCGCGATCGCTTCGCTGAAGAAGTAGTTACCAGCCGACGTTCACGCTGATCTTCTTCCCGAATTTATCGTGGAAGAAGAGTTGTTTCTGCGCCGCGCCGTACTCGTGAACCATTTTGGTGATCTTCACGTCAAAGCAGCAATACTCCGCAATCTCGACGAGCTTCCCTTCCTTGAACCAGCGAATCGCCTGCAATCCTTCGCTCGTCTTTTCGACACCAAACGTCGCGGTGGCTATCGAATCCAACGAGACACGGTGTTGCAGAGTCTTCTGCAAATCCACAAGCATGTCGAGGCTCGGAATCTGTTGCGGATCGAAGAAATCGTTGTGGCCCTGGAGAACCTCGTAATCGAATCGCATCTGGTTAAAACCAACAACCAGATCAGCGCGGCGGAGTTCTTCGATCAATTCATTCACCTGTTTCTCGCCGTAAATCTTATAGCCGCCCCGTGCCGTGCTGTACGTAACGCCAACACTCATGCGCATGTCGCGAATGCGATGCCATCCTCCCACTTCTTCGGCAGACTTTTGTGTTTCGAGGTCGAAATAGACGATGTTCTTCATGGCGCGCGGCGCGATTTTAAAGACGAAGCGATCGTTTCGAAAGAAATTTCCGACGCTTCATTTGCATTCACCGCAAAAAATTTCTAAGTTGCTGCGCGCATGATCAAAATCGTGTTGTTCGATATCGACGGGACGCTCGTCCGCACCGGCAAGGCCGGCATCAAAGCTTTCGCAAAGGCGTTCTCCACTGAATTTGGCCTGCACGACGGCGCAGAAAATTTGAAATTTGCCGGCCGCACGGATTATTCACTCGTCCGTGAGTTCTTCATGCACCACGGAATCGAACCAACCCCAGCCCATTTTGACCGGTTCTTTGGCGTTTACACCAAACTGCTCCAGGAAATTATCGTGCAAAGCGACGGCGCGATTATTGAAGGCGTAGAAAAGTTCATGAAAGACCTGCGCGCTTTGCAGCAGCCGCCCGCCATTGGATTACTCACCGGGAACATTCGACGCGGCGCAGAAATCAAGCTGCGTCGTTACTCCCTTTGGGACGAATTTGAATTCGGCGCTTTTGCTGATGACCATGAGGAACGCGATTGCATTGCCGCTATCGCAAAGCACCGTGCGGTGGAATTTATCGGACAAAAGGTGGCGGAAGACGAAGTCCTGGTGATTGGCGATACTCCGCTGGACATTCGTTGTGCCCGCGCGATTGGCGCGAAGGTCATTGCCGTAGCGACCGGAGGTCACGCTCATCATGAATTAAAAGAGCACAAACCCGACTGGGCCGTAGTCAATCTCGACGCAGTTCGCGCAGAAGAAATTTGCCGTTAGTGCGAGTGGGGAACGCCAGTGCCGCAACGCCCGCATCCACGCGGATTTCCCGAACAACTAGGGGCTGCATCAGCGCTGCCTGACCCGCTGGAAGCGAAGGTCGAAAACTTTTTGGAAAGCTTTTTAGATCCACAATGCGGGCACGCGGTGCCTTCCCAGTTCGAGGAGCGCACAAGGATTTCGCTATCGCGGTCGCACTTGCCGCAATGAAATTCGTAGATCGGCATACCCCTAAATTATCGTTCCCCCCAAGGCAGCTCAAGTCTGTTTGACGGCG
>CBHWET010000306.1:0-6343 GCA_966112985.1 uncultured bacterium
GGTTATGACAAATTGCCGATCAATGCGAACGTCTCCGCATCTATTTCCACAGGCGGTCCATTGAAAGGTTTTCTGATACCAAAGGCAGCTGTCATTCTTCACGATGGGGAAAGTTGGTTCTACCGACAGAATAACGGAACGGAGTTTCACAGGCAGCGAATTGAAAACGTATCCCACAGCGGAACAGGAAACTTCATCCGCGACTCCGAAAACTCGACGCTGTCAATCGTCACCACGGGCGCTCAACAGCTGCTATCGGAAGAGCTGAAATCGCAAATCAAAGCTGACTAATGCTGAAAGCACTGGTCCAATTTTCATTGCGATTCCGCGGTATTGTTGTCGCGCTGGCATGTGTTGTCCTTGTTTATGGAATCTACATTGCCCGGCACGCAAAGCTCGACGTGTTTCCCGATTTTGTTCAGCCGCAGGTTGTCATCCAGACAGAAGCCCCGGGGCTTGCGCCCGAACAAGTGGAGACACTCGTCACGTTGCCTGTCGAAACCGCCGTCAATGGTCTGGGGAATATGGACTCTCTCCGCTCGGAATCCATTCAAGGGCTGTCGATTGTCACGGCGGTTTTCAAGGAAGGCACAGATGTCTTTATCGCCCGACAAATGCTGGCCGAAAAGATCGCGGAGCTCGCGGGTAAATTACCGAGCGGAGTGCGCTCGCCCCGGATGACACCACTGACGTCGTCGACGATGGATCTTCTGAAGGTTGGTCTCGTTTCGGACAAGCTGTCACCGATGGAACTGCGCACCTTCGCGGATTGGACTCTCAAGCCGCGATTGCTGGCGGTTCCTGGTGTGGCGAAATGCAGTGCGTTCGGCGGCGATGTTCGCCAATTACAGATCCAGGTTTTGCCCGAACGATTACAGCAATATGATCTTTCGATTACTGACGTGCTTGCCGCTGCGCGATTGGCTACCGGTGTCAGCGGGGCTGGTTTCATCGAAACAGAGAATCAACGAATCGTTTTGCAGACGGAAGCGCAGGTAATAACGCCTAAAGCTCTCGGTGAGGTCTCTGTTGCGCATCATGGAATGCAGAACGTTCGGCTGAAAGATGTAGCTAACGTTGTAGAGGGCGCAGAGCCTAAGTTTGGGGACGCCTTGATCCAGGGAAAGCGCGGTGTGCTGCTGACGATGTCCAGCCAGTATGGCGCGAACACGATGGAGACGACCGAAGCGTTAGAGGCAGCGCTGGCGGAAATGAAGCCAACTTTTGATTCGATGAGCGTGACGTTGTTTCCACGGCTTCATCGTCCTGCGACGTTTATCGAAAGCTCGTTACATAATATCAAGGGCTCACTTTATCTTGGAGGGGCGCTAGTTATCGTCGTCCTTTTCCTTTTCCTGGCCCATTTTCGGACGGCCTTGATATCGCTGACTGCGATTCCTTTGTCATTGCTGACTGCAATCATTCTTCTGGAGAAGTTTGGCGTCACATTGAACACCATTACGCTTGGCGGTTTGGCAATCGCGGTTGGTGAAGTCGTCGATGACGCCATCATTGATGTCGAAAACATCTTTCGACGGTTGCGCGAAAACCAGCTGGCCGCGAAACCTCGGGCGACATTTGACGTTATTCTTGATGCCTCGCTCGAAGTTCGTAGCGCGATTGTTTACGCAACGTTTATCGTCGCGTTGGTATTTACGCCTGTCCTGACACTCACCGGCTTACAAGGGAAGTTTTTCTCGCCTCTCGCTTTGAGTTACATCCTTGCAATAATGGCGTCATTGCTCGTGGCGCTCACTTTGACGCCAGCACTCGCGTTCCTATTGTTTGGAAGAGGCGTGCGTGAGGAAAAGGAAACATGGCTTCAGCGGACGCTGAAATCCGGATACATAAAACTTCTTCGCAGTATCGCTCGTTTTCCTTTGCTGGTTCTTCTGCTAGTTCTTGCATTGTGTGGCAGCGCTCTGCTTCTGTTACCTGGGTTTGGTGGTGAGTTTCTACCTGAATTTCGGGAAGGCCACTTTGTGCTGCAGGTTACAGCCGCCCCCGGGACCTCACTCAATGAAACGTTGCGGATAGGGAAATGTATTTCCGATGAATTACTGAAGAACAGGAACATTGAGACGGTTGAACAGCAGGTGGGTCGGGCTGAATTGGGAGAAGACCCGTGGGGACCGCACAGGAGTGAATTTCATGTGGAACTGAAACATGTCGGTGGGGAGGAGCAGGAGGCAATTCAAAAGCAAATCCGCCATACACTAAATGGCTTTCCGGGAATTCAATTTGAAGTTCTGACGTTTCTTGGCGACCGGATCGGTGAAACGATAGCCGGGGAAACCGCCCCGGTCGTTATTAGTATTTTCGGGGATGATCTGGAGGCCTTGGATCAGAAAGCAGTTGAAGTGGCGTCGATAATCAGCGGCGTGCACGGCGCCGCCGACGTGCAAGTGAAGTCTCCGCCGGGTCAACCGCGGATTGCCATCCGGTTAAGACAGGACAGAGCGAACGTTCTCGGGTTTCGCTCGGGCGAAATTCTCGACGCAGTGCAGACGGCCTACCAGGGGAGCGTCGTTGCACAGACCTTTCATGACAATCGCTTGACCGACGTAGCCGTGATTTTGAATGAAGCGGATCGTAACGATCTTACCAAGGTGGGTTCCTTGATGTTGCGTAACCCGGATGGCGTTCGAGTTCCTTTACGCGAGGTTGCAGATGTGTTTTTTACTTCTGGACGGCATTCAATTCTTCACGAAGGAGCGCGCCGACGCCAGACCATCACATGTAATCCGCAAGGCGTAGACGTTGCAACGTTTGTTGAACAAGCGCGTCGCGAAGTGCGGAAACTGTCCTTGCCTCAAGGAGCATACGTAGAATTCAGCGGCGCTGCTCAGGCTCAGGAAAAGGCCCGCCGACAACTGTTTCTGCATTCAGCTATCGCAGCGGCAGCCATCATCATGTTGCTGTCGGTGGTCTTCGGCAACTGGCGCAACCTGTTGCTCGTTTTGTGCAATCTCCCGTTCGCGCTGATTGGCGGCGTGGTTGCGGTTTACGTGTCGACGAAGTTTGACGATGCTGGCGAAGCGGGGCTCACAATCGGTGCGCTGGTCGGGTTTGTGACGCTCTTTGGCATTTCAGTTCGAAACTCGATCATGATGATTTCGCATTACGAACATCTCGTTGTAAGTGAAGGTGCATCATGGGGAATTGAAACCGCGCTGCGCGGCGCAACCGAAAGATTGATTCCAATTCTTATGACCGCGTTGGTAACGGCGCTGGGATTGCTACCGCTCGCCATTGGGGCAGGGGAAGCAGGGCGTGAAATTGAAGGTCCGATGGCCATTGTGATTCTCGGGGGACTAATCACCTCTACGCTTTTGAACCTGCTCGTGTTGCCAACCCTTTCCCTGCGGTTCGGCCGCTTTAAAAAGTAACACAGGTTTCTTGTGGCGCGTCCCACTCTTACGAAGCATGTTGGCTAAAGCACAATTTGTGAACGTCAGCGATGAATCAAAAGTAAGACCTCTCAGCCGAAAGCGAATGGCTGCTGCCATGGTACTCGCAGCCGTTGCTGATATTTTGCAATTTTCCGCGGGCCCGATCGGGTGGGCATTCTTCGATGAAGCTGTCGACGTCGTTGTTATGTTCATCATGATTCGGTTGCTTGGTTTTCATTGGCTCTTTCTGCCTACTTTCGCTCTCGAGTTCATTCCCGGAGCCGGGATGCTGCCAACCTGGACGGGATGTGTCCTTTGGGTCGTGCGGCTACGGAATAAACAACAGAAGGAACTGCAGGCGAATGCTGCGATCTCTGTAGAGAATCCGAAGGTTCCACCTCCGATTCACTGAATCTAATGAATGCTGTTCGATTTTGGGTTGCAGCTGGTTAATTCATCCTTAACTTTGTTCGCGTCCTTGAACACGACCAAGCAACATCGCGGATGAACGCCCTCGTTACAGATTTCACGACGCATCCGTTGGTTCCCGGAGGCATACTCGCTGCAATTATTGGTGATCCACAATCGCGCAAAGATAACGCGTTGGATTACGCGGCCTTGATTGGTTTCAACAAGCAGAACACTCTCGAAATCGTTGGCCATTTCCAAACCTTGACCATGCTCGAACCAGAGCAGGGTAATCAGGTTATTGCGGTCGATACTCAGTACATCGATGCATATAAACTTCTGCTGAAAAATATTGCCGAAGTTGCTGCGGTCACAGGTTGTGACCTTGAAGCTGCGACTAACCTGGCCAGGGCTCTATTTGGTGCGAAACTGCTTTCAGAATATCTCGAGATACTTACACCACCACATCTTTCCTATGAGAAGACCGCGGACGGTACCGACGATCTGCTCGACATCCTGTTTGATGGTTTTCGCGTAATTGTGGGTGGCGTTTGGGCAGAGTTTTTTCCGGCCGATAAATTCGATTTAATTACTGACGCATCCGCCCAATTCTGGATGGCCTGTTTGCATGTTGAGAAACCGGTGCAAATGACCAGCACCTTCATTGGTTACTACCGGAGGCAATTTAAAGATCGTTTGGCGATGCTGAATCGCGACTATCGGCCGCAGAAGGAGAGCTACCACGTTAAGGACGCACTGACGGAGTACATTGACAATGCGCGTGAAAAGGTGCTGAAGATGCACGGGGTCGTGGATCCATTTCTGAAGCGTGGACTGGACCAGGCATTCCAGGATGTTCTCCGAGTGCTCGGCAAACTCGAACTTCCTGGAATTGTCGCCGCATATTATGAATCCCTCGTTCGTGAAATTTGCGGTGCGTTTTCGAAATTGGATGGGACAGTCACGTCACGCGAAAATCGTTTTGTTCAATATCTGTTGAAGCAGATTGGAGCAATATCCGAGGAATATCAGCGGAAGCTTTACGGCGATTCGCCCATCGTTGTTCGCGAGCTACTCGATCAGGTGCTGAGGGAGTTGGACGACCTTATTGGCATTGAAAACGTTAAACAGAAGGTCAAAGAAACGGCGAACTTTGCGAAAATTCAGCAGCTCCGGATTGGACGGGGATTGAAGCCGATCCCGACGAGCTATCATTCTGTATACACGGGCAATCCGGGAACGGGCAAAACCACCGTCGCCCGCTTAATGGGACGAATTTACAAATCCCTCGGCGTTTTGAAAAAAGGCCATGTTGTCGAATGCGATCGCTCATCGCTGGTCGCGGAATATGTCGGTCAGACAGCGCCGAAGACAAACGCCATCGTTAATTCAGCGCTCGATGGAATTCTCTTTATCGACGAAGCCTATAGTTTGAATAAAGACGGTGAGGATTTTGGTTCGGAGGCGATTGAGACACTATTAAAACGCATGGAGGATGAACGCAACCGTTTGATTGTCATTGTTGCCGGCTATCCTGAGAAAATGGAGGCGTTTATAAACTCGAATCCCGGGCTTCATTCCCGGTTCACACGATTCGTTGAATTTCCGGATTATTCCTCCAACGAACTCTGCCGGATTTTCAATGCGATGTGCACACGAAACGGCCTCACGTTATCTCCACAACTGAAGGAAAAAGTCATTCATCATTTTAGCGTGTTGTCTTCTGCACGGTCAGAACACTTCGGCAATGCTCGACTCGTTCGTAATTGTTTTGAATCCGTGATCAATGCGCAGGCATCACGTTTGGCGATCGTTGAACAGATCGATAATGAAAAGCTTACTGTCCTGGAGGCGCAGGATTTGATTTCCCCCGCCGAAAAGCAGTGGCTTGAGCATCAGCGTAGCGGTCGCGGCTATTTCGTGCTATGTCCGACGTGCGATAAGAGTTACAACTGGGCGGGCGATCTCGACATCATCGAAGGCAAATGCGTCCAGTGCGACACAACCTATTCCTGTGAATTTGGCGAAGTTGCCGTGGCCTAATTCGATTGTAGCAGGAAGACGCCGCTTTGATTTGTTCCGAGGAAGAATCCGTGACCTTGATTTTGCTGACGCACGAGAATTCCTTTGATTGGAGTCGTGAGCTTCGTTTTGGGGTGGAGAAAACTTCCAGTCACAAGGCCATTTGTCGTATTTAACTTGAGAGACAGTTGATTCGTAGAGGAAATGACGAGTGTATTATTTGTCGTTAACACCACTGATCCTGTAAGAGGCGCTATTAAATTCCCTCCATTCAACAGGACCGTTCCATTCGTGAAATCGAGAACACGGGTTCCTTTGGCTGGTTTTAGAAAAGCGCCACCAGTTACGGTTGTTAAATTCGTGAAACCAGCTGGGTAGTACTTTGACCCTGGAATCGTGGGGTGAATCCAGCCTGCGTCGCCTGCAACACTGTTCGAATTCGCCAGGCTTACCCAACTCAGAACAAAGCCTTTGCCTGAATACAACGAGACATAAAGCGGCCAATCACCATTTTTCGAGAT
>CBHWET010000307.1:0-6317 GCA_966112985.1 uncultured bacterium
TCGACGAAGGACTTCGTTCTCAGGCGGCGCTTGGACAATTGAAACAGGAAGAGCTAAAAACAGAAAGCCGTTGGATAGGCGCGGTTCGCGAATACCGGGAAAGTCTCGATCAGTTCAAGTTTCAGCTGGGCCTCGGCATCCAGGAAAAAATCATTTTAGATGACCGTGAACTGGAGGCACTGAAGATTTACCATCCGTCTCTCTCCATTGAAGATGCGGTCAAGGTAGCCCTTGTCAGCCGCCTCGATATCTACACACAGCATGATGAACTGGAAGATGCCGAACGAAAAATTAAGGTAGCGGCGAACGGTTTGCTGCCGCAGGTCGATTTGATCTTCAATGGTAACGTCGACACATCTCTGACCAAATGGACGGGCTTGCCGAAGCTCGATTCAACAACTTATGCCTGGAACGCAGGCGCGGTCGTTGACCTGCCGATCGATCGTAAAGCACAGCGCAATGATTATCGCGTGAGCCTGATTTCCTATGAACGGGCCAAACGGGAAGTGTTTGCGGCGGAAGACAACGTCAAACTGCAAATTGCAAAAGACTGGCGCAGTCTCGATCAGGCGAAGCGATTGTACGAAATCAGCGAGATTGGGGTGAAGATCGCCGAGCAACGGGTAGCTGAACAACAATTACGGCAGGAACTCGGCCGCGGAACATCGCGTGACCTTGTTGATGCGGAAAACGATCTCATCGATTCCAAAAACCAACGGACGTCTGCCTTGGTCAGCCATACGATTGCGCGTCTTAACTTTTATCGTGACATGGGTGTCCTTTGGATCAAGGACAACGGCCAATGGGACGAGAATCCAACTGCAAAAAATGAAACGAAAGTTAATTGAGTTTTTTCGGCGTCAGCCCCGCTGGCGATTGATCGCAGGAGCAGCTGTCGGATTGCTGCTCCTTATCTGGATTTTCAGTGGCCACAAGAATGCGGACAATGAGATCACCTACACGGTAAAGCGCGGCGATTTGCAGATCACTGTTCTGGAAGGCGGAAGCGTTGAGGCCCTGGAATCGCAAGAGATCCGATCGGAAGTTAAAGGCAACACCAAGATCCTGAAGATTGTTGAAGAAGGTTATCAGGTAACGGAAGAAGACGTTAAGAAGGGGAAAGTGCTTGTCGAACTCGATAGCTCCGAAATCAAGGACAAGGTGGTTCAACAGGAGATTCAATTTCAGTCCGCCCTGGCGACGCTGACCGATGCCACGCAAGGATATGAAATCCAGCGCAACCAGAACATCAGCAACATCAAAAGTGCAGATCAAAAGGCGCAGTTTGCCCGCATGGACCTTGAGAAGTTTTTGAGCGACAAAACCGGTCGGGAAATCATCCGGGCACTGAACCTCGATAAACTTGAAAAAGCAGTTTACAAGCTGCCAGCGGGCGAAGAAGCCGAACAGATGATGCTCTCGGCAATGGAAACAAATGAGACACAGCTCATTGAGGCGCAAAATAACGATAAACTCACGGAAGATGATCGCGCTGCGAAGCCGGAAGTCGCCTCACTGCAGCCGATAGTTCCGAAGGCAGCGCCAAAAGTCATCGACTATGCCGATTACGCAACGCCAGAGAAACTTGGTGACGGTTCAGCAATGCAAAACTTACGCAAACTGAAGGATGACCTTCAGAGCGCGCAACAGCAGTTTGGCCTCGCAGAAACAAAGTTGAACGGCACACGGAAATTGTTCGACAAAGGATTTTCGACGAAGACGGAGTTGGACACCGATCAGATCAGTTATGACAACAATGCTCTCAAAGTAAAAACCGCACAGACGGCGTATGACCTGTTCGTTAAGTATGAATTCCGCAAACAGGCTCAGGAACTGGTTCTGAAATACGAAGAAGCACTCCGCGGACTCGAACGCGATAAAAAGGAGGCGATCTCCAAATTGGCGCAGGCCCGTGCCCGTTTGAAAGGCGCCGAGAGTCGTTACAGCATCGAAGCTTCGCAGCGCAAAGAGTTGATGGAGCAGTTGGAAAAATGCGGTGTTAAAGCTCTCAAACCTGGCCTTGTCGTTTACGGTGGGTCGAACAACGAAGGTTATTACGGCAACAACGAACAGATTCGCGAAGGCGCTACCATCCGTGAGCGCCAGCCGCTAATCACGATTCCCGACATGTCGAAAATGGCGGTGCGCGTAAAGGTTCACGAATCTTATATCCAAAAGATCAGTAAAGGTTTGCCTGCCAAGATTCAGGTTGATGCGTATCCGAACAAGAAACTTGAGGGGGAAGTGACAAAAGTCGCGCTGCTTCCGGATTCGCAAAATCGATGGATCAATCCCGACCTGAAGGTTTATCAAACCACCGTGACGATTGGCGGAACGCACGATTGGCTGAAGCCAGGCATGAGCGCGAAAGTCGAGATATTCGTTCGACAATTACGCGACGTTCTTTATGTCCCCCTTCAGGCGGTCAGTGAAAATGGCGGCAAACATTACTGCCAGGTCGTCAACGGACGCACCGAACGCCGTGAAGTTGAACTCGGCGAATTCAATGATGAGTTCATCGAGATCAAAAAAGGCCTGAACGTCGGAGACACAGTTTCTCTGCACGTTCCCGAGAGCGATAACGAATCAGGCACGGAAGACGCGCCGACCAACACGCAGCCCAAGTCGGATGCCCCAGCGGAAAAGAAAGATTCGAAGCCTAAATCTCCTGCGGCGCCCAAAAAGAAAACGGAGAAGAAGGCTGCCTAAAATGTCGCGCCCGGTTATTGCCAAAGTCGACGCGGTTCGAAAAACCTACCGGATGGGAACGGTTGAGGTGGAAGTCCTGCGCGGCGTATCGCTTGATTTTTATGCAGGCGAATACATCAGCATCATGGGGCCGTCTGGGTGCGGGAAATCAACGATGTTGAATCTGCTCGGCTGTTTAGATCGCCCCACCTCTGGACGATACATCCTCGACGGCAAAGATGTTTCACAACTGGAAGATGATGAACTGTCGTCAATCCGCGGCAAGAAGCTCGGTTTTATTTTCCAATCGTACAATCTCATTCAACAACTTTCGGTCCTGGAAAACATCGAAGTGCCTTTGTTTTACCAGGGGCGCCCGGAAGAGGAGAGCCGTGAAGTCGCCATCGAATTGGCGAAGCTCGTTGGACTCGAACATCGGCTCCACCATAAGCCGTTTGAACTCTCCGGCGGTCAGCAACAACGTGTCGGAATCGCCCGCTCTCTCGCAAATGATCCGGTGGTCTTGCTGGCGGACGAACCGACCGGAAATCTTGATTCAACCTCTGGCAAAGACATCCTGAAGATTTTCGCCGATCTTCATGCCCGCGGCAAAACGATCATCATGGTCACGCACGACCCGAACATCGGACAACTGACAACGCGCTGTGTGCGACTGCGCGACGGAATCGTGGAGAGCGATGTTCGACGTTAAAAAATTAAAAATGGATAAAGGCGAATTCCATTTCGCCCGCCAACGGTTAAAGCGATCCATTCGCCTCGCCGTAAAAACACTTTGGCTCCATCGGCTGCGGTCTCTCCTGACGGTGCTCGGCATCGTCTTTGGTGTCTGCTCTGTCATTGCCATGTTAGCGATCGGCGAAGGCGCGAGTTCTGAAGCGCAGGAGCAGATTAAGAATCTCGGCAGCCAAAACATCATCATTCGCAGTGTTAAACCGCCCGACGAACAGAAGGGCTCGAATTCCCGGCAGAATTTCGTTCTCGATTACGGATTGGATAATTTGGACCTCTCTCGCATCCGTTCCACCATTCCTGGCGTTCACGTGGTCGTTCCCGCGCGTATCATTCGTGACTACGTCTGGAATATAACGAAGCGTGTCGATTGTGAAATCTTCGGCACGACGACATTTTATCCGATTCTGCGCAATCAACACGTTGGCCGCGGTCGTTTTTTCAATCAGCAGGAAGTGGATGACGGCTTGAACGTCTGCGTGATCGGAGCGGAGATGGCTGACATTCTGTTCCCGATCGAATCCCCATTGGGTAAGGACGTGAAAATTGGTGCGGACTACTATCGGGTGGTCGGAGTAATGGATCCAGTCGTCAAAACATCCAAGGCCGACGATGAAATCTCCGCCAGTATTCCGGTACACCGAATGTTCATCCCTATCGAAACAACACGGAATCATTTCGGTGAAGTCTTGTTGAAGCGACGGTCCGGCAGCTTCGAAGCCGAACGCGTCGCCCTCCACGAAATCACCGCGAAGGTTGGAAATCCTTCCGATGTTCTGAAGGTGTCGCTGGCGATCAAAAGTGTGCTGGAGAAATTTCATCGCCGTAAAGATTACGAGATCGTCGTTCCGCTCGAACTGCTCCGCCGCGCTGAACGCACGAAACAAATCTTCAACATCGTCCTTGGTTCAATCGCTGCTATTTCGCTGCTCGTCGGGGGCATTGGCATCATGAACATCATGCTTGCGAACGTCACGGAACGGACCCGAGAAATCGGCATTCGACGGGCGCTCGGTGCCAAACGCAACGACATCGTCGCCCAATTCCTTGTTGAAGCCGTCATTCTATCGGGCACGGGAGGAATCCTCGGCGTGATTCTCGGTATCCTTGTGCCGTTTGTGGTGACATATCTTGCCGACATGAAGACCATTATTACTGTCTGGTCTCCGCTGATTGCCTTCACGATTTCTGCGGCGGTCGGAGTTGTCTTCGGGATGTACCCCGCTCGACGCGCAGCGGAAATGGATCCGGTCGAAGCACTTCGCCACGACTAATTCATTCGCGACATCAGGCAAGTGCCCACAACGAAATAATGTTCCCGCTGCTATTCGTAGCATGAACGTTTGGCTAGAGTTCGTGCTATGGATGGGGAATATCCAACGATCTGGCACGATCTGAAAGAGGTCGACACGGTCGCACAACCAACTCCCGGCGAGCGGGTGATGGTTGAAACAGCGAATTATCGTTGCCTCGGGTATCTCGGTCTGGATGGCGTCTGGCGCCGATCTTTTGATGACTCACCTGTCGGCCCTGTTATCGGTTGGGAAAGAATCGCCCCCGCCCCACGAAGTCAGATCATCCGATCTCCCGTTAAGTAATTCCTTGCTTGAGCATCAACAAGCCGTTTTGTAACCTCTCCGTCCCTCTGCGTCAGTAACCAGAGGCAAATCAGCAAAGAAAGAAACCAATCTATGGCACTGCGTTTAGGTGATGAAGCGCCGAATTTTACGGCAGTAACGACCGAAGGTCAGATCAATTTCCACGAATGGCTCGGCAATGGCTGGGCGGTTCTGTTCTCCCACCCGAAAGATTACACTCCGGTCTGCACGACAGAGCTCGGTGCGGTGGCACGAATCAAGAACGAATTCGAAAAGCGCAATTGCAAAGTAATCGCCATCAGCGTCGATCCGATCGAATCGCATCATGGCTGGATCTGCGACATCAATGAAACGCAGGGCACTCGCATGAATTTCCCGATCATTGCCGATCCAGACCGCAAGGTTGCGAATCTCTATGACATGATCCATCCGAACGCGGATGACACGTTCACCGTTCGTTCCGTGTTTGTCATTGGACCGGATAAGAAGATCAAGCTGACGATCACCTACCCTGCTTCGACCGGCCGTAACTTCCTCGAAATTCTCCGTGTGATTGATTCGTTGCAATTGAGTGCCAAGCACAAGGTTGCCACGCCCGCGAACTGGGAAGACGGACAGGAATGCATTATTTCTCCGGCAGTGAAGGATGAAGAAGTGCCGAAGCTGTTCCCGAAAGGCATGCGCAAAGTGAAGCCCTATTTGCGCTACACACCCCAACCGAATAAGGCTTAATCAAGCCTGCCCAATTTAAAACGAAAAGGACGCCAGTGATGGCGTCCTTTTGCTTTTGTAAATCAGGTAGAAATCAGTGCGCGCGGCAACCGATGCGCCAGACCGCTATGACGATGGTGACAATAGCGACGGCGAGCAGCCAGATTGAACCTTTCACGGCCATGACCCAAATACCGAGACCGAGGAAAGCGGCGATCAACAACCAAACAAAACAAGCTAAGAAGAAATTCATGGGGGCGGATGGTAGTTGTCGAAAAACCGGTACGTCAACTGCGTTCCGCGAGAAATGACCAGCGAAGCCCGATCAAGGGGTAACTTTGGAGGAAATGGTAAGACGAATAAGCCGGATTTTTCGGAGTAGGTCTTTAGCGCCTCGTTTCCGGGGCAAGAAATCAAGTTGGCGTGAAATCGAGCGTTTTTTGACTTCGGAACTCTGCTCGCGAGCGTTCGCGACGGGTTTTTGACCGTCAGAATTCCCTTGCACACGTTCGCAACCGTTTTTTGAGCCTCAGAATTCTGTTGCGGACGTCCGCGAGCGTTTTTTGAGCG
>CBHWET010000308.1:0-6316 GCA_966112985.1 uncultured bacterium
TGGCGACCCTACCGGGAATCGAACCCGGGCTACCTCCGTGAAAGGGAGGTGTCCTAACCGCTAGACCATAGGGTCGCAAAGAGCAGTGGAATATATGCACTCAACCGAAGTTGTCACGCGCAAAAAGGAGATTTTTGCGCAGACCTAAATCCACACTGCGCGTTAATCTTTTTCGAATTCCAGATGATGGTCAACGGCTTTCGCCTTGATGCGGTCGCCCGGTTTGATTTCGCCGTCCAGGAGCTTCATCGCGAGTGGATCCAGCAATTCCTCCTGAATTGTGCGCTTGAGCGGACGGGCTCCGAATTGCGGATCGTAACCTTCTTTCGCAAGCAAGCGTTTCGCTGATTTATCGAGCGCAAGATTGATCTGTTGCTGCCCAAGACGTTTCTCAAGTCGATTGAGCTGAATATCGACGATTTTCTCGATTTGATCCTCATCAAGGCTGTGGAAGATGATGATGTCGTCGACGCGATTGAGAAATTCGGGACGGAAATGCTTCTTCAACTCGACCTTCACCAGGTTCTCCATTTTCGAGTGTTCCTTTGAATCCATTTTTCCACCGGTGAAGTATTCCTGGATAATAGGCGAGCCAATGTTGCTGGTCATGATGACGATACTGTTCTTGAAATCGACGGTTCGACCTTGACCGTCGGTCAGTCGCCCATCATCGAGGACCTGCAGCAGAACATTGAACACGTCGTGGTGTGCTTTTTCGATTTCGTCGAACAACACCACGGAGTAAGGGCGTCGCCGGACCGCTTCACTGAGTTGGCCGCCTTCTTCATAGCCTACGTAACCAGGAGGGGCGCCGATCAGGCGTTGAACAGAAAATTTCTCCATGTACTCGCTCATGTCGATGCGCACCATCGCGTTCTCGTCGTCGAAAAGAAATTCGGCGAGCGCACGTGCGAGTTCGGTTTTTCCGACGCCGGTTGGCCCGAGGAAAATGAACGAGCCGATGGGGCGATTCGGATCTTGTAAACCACTACGGGCACGACGCACGGCATTGGAGACGGCGTGAATTGCCTCCTGTTGTCCGATCACGCGCTTGGACAGCCTCTCTTCCATTTTGACGAGCTTTTGTCGTTCACCTTCCAACATACGCGTGACAGGTATGCCGGTCCACGAAGACACGATCTTTGCGATGTCCTCGTCCGTAACCTCTTCATTCAACAAACGATTTTGTTGCGATTTGGAATGCAGTTCTTTTTGTGCATCGGCAATTTTCTTTTGGAGTTCGGGAACGCGGCCGTATTGGATTTGAGCGGCGCGATTCAAATCGCCCGCCCGTTGTGCCTGTTCCTGTTCGAGCTTCGCCTGTTCCAGTTGCTCGTTCAGAATGCTTACGGCATTGATCGAGGCCTTTTCGTTCTGCCACTGAGCCTTTAACCCGCCGGAAGTTTCTTTCAAGTTGGCGAGCTCTTTTTCGAGCTTCTTCAATCGCTCACGCGACGCTTCGTCTTTTTCCTTCTTCAGCGCTGCCTGCTCAATTTCGAGCTGCATGATTTGGCGTTCGAGCTGGTCGATTTCAATGGGCATCGAATCAAGTTCCATTCGGAGCCTTGAAGCAGCTTCGTCGACGAGGTCGATGGCCTTGTCCGGCAGGAAGCGATCGGTGATGTAACGATGCGAAAGCGTTGCTGCGGCAACCAACGCTGAATCCTGAATGCGGACGCCGTGATGAACTTCGTATCGCTCCTTTAACCCGCGTAAAATGGCAATTGTCGACTCGACAGTCGGCTCTGTTACGACGACGGGCTGAAACCGCCGTTCGAGGGCCGGGTCTTTTTCGACGTGCTTGCGATATTCATCGAGCGTTGTGGCGCCGATGCAATGCAATTCGCCACGCGCAAGGGGCGGCTTCAGAAGGTTCGCGGCGTCGGACGCCCCTTCCGATGCTCCAGCGCCGACAATTGTGTGCAACTCATCGATAAACAGAATGATGCGGCCTTCACTTGCGACGATCTCCTTGAGAAATGCTTTCAACCGCTCTTCGAATTCCCCGCGGTATTTTGCGCCGGCAATCATCGCCCCAAGGTCCATTGCGACGACTTTCTTGTTCTTCAAAGTTTCGGGAACATCGCCGCTGATCACGCGACGGGCGAGGCCTTCAACAATGGCGGTTTTACCGACCCCAGGTTCACCGATCAGCACCGGGTTATTCTTTGTGCGCCGGGTCAATACCTGCATCACCCGACGAATCTCGTCATCACGTCCGATGACCGGATCGATCTTTCCTGCGCGAGCCAAGGCGGTAAGGTCGCGTCCATATTTTTCGAGTGCCTGAAATTTATCCTCTGGATTTTGATCGGTGACACGTTGGTTTCCGCGCAACTCTGCAAGCGCCTGAAGAACCGCGTCACGCTTTATGCCATTATTCTGGAAAACCTTTTTTAGCGAAGATCCCGCTTCATCGATCAATCCCAGCAAGACATGCTCGGTGCTGATGTAATCATCCTTTAACTTGCCCGCTTCTTTCTCGGCCGCATCGAACGCTCGCTTCAAAGCCGTGCTTAAAAATACATCGCCGGAGCTGATTCCCTGAACTTTGACCCGACGCGACAGTTCTGCGTCCAGGTCGGATGACAATTTATCGAGGGACACGCCGATCTTTTGTAGCAACGGTGGAATCAGACTATCGGCCTGGTCGAGCATCGCCCGGAGCAGATGCTCTCCGTCGACCTCCTGGTTCGAATGTTGATGCGCAACCTGCTGTGCGGCCTGCAGCGCCTGCTGAGCTTTGATTGTCAGTTTTTCCCAGTTCATAATAGACCAATAACCATACCATTTGACTCGTCAAGGGAACCTCTCGTTCAGCCTGAATTCGCAATTGGTGCTAATCGTAACAGGTGGCGAATAGCTCCCGAGTCCCCGCGTCTAATCCCAATTCCCTTACAGCTCACAGAAAGGCACTTTATGCATTTCAAAGGAAATAAAGGATTTACGCTGATCGAGTTGCTTGTTGTCATTGCGATCATTGCCATTCTTGCAGGGATGCTTTTGCCTGCACTTTCGAAAGCGAAAGCCCGTGCCCAGACAACGCAATGTCTTTCCAATCTTCGACAATCTGCAGTGGCCATGCATATCTATCTTGGCGACTTTAACGATCGATATTTCTGGGGCGATCCGCGGGGGCCGCAAGTGGCCCTCGACGGCATGGAATGGTTTGTCTGGGCCGGTCGCACAAACTACGACTCTGCCGGCACACCCGGAAACAAGATTCCTGCTTCTGACCAGCAGGGTATATTTGGTCGAATTGACCGCCCTTTGAACCATTATGGCCTTACCGCCAAAGTCGTTACGTGTCCCGGCGACAAGGGACGTTCTGACACTCAGAAGAACAGCTTGTTTGACTGGGTGGGCAATTCTTACGTTTTTAATTTCGGTGGGTTGCCGCCGTTTGCCGTGGGCGGGCTGGACTCTGTTAATTCAACCAGTCTCACGAATCCAAGTCAGACCGCTGTTTTCTCCGATGGAATTTTGCCGTTGGCCTCGGAAACAATCGGCTGGCACCGCGAACGCCCTGCCGGAAACGTCATGCTTGCCGATGGACATGGAGAATTTCAAACCGCCCAGAACGCCGCCGCGTTGATCTGGTAATTCCAGCGCATAAAATAACAAGCCCAGTTCAGGTGAACTGCGCTTGTTAATGTTTAACCGTTGAGTGTTATTTCGCTTTGCCGTCGGTTGCTGCCGGTTTTGCATCCGGTTTAAAATCGGCAGGAGCACCGGTGTTAATCTGACTCAAGATGGCATCGGTCAGGTCGTTTTTCGCGGCTGGATCCGAGAACAGGACCACGGGCGTGTTATTGACGCTTTCGGCAGCTGTATCAATGACCATTGTGTAACCGCCAGCTTTTGCGCGTGATTCGATCGCTGCACGGATTTCGTCGAGGATCGCATCGCGTTTACGGCGTTGTTTCTCGGCGAGCTTTGCGCGTGAGCTGCTTTCAAATTGCTGGAGCGTCTGTTCGTCTGTCTTGAGTTCGATCAGACGTTTTTCGGCGGCTTGTTTGCTTTTGGCGCGTTCGTCTGCCGAAACAGCCTGGTCATTGGCTTTATCGAGAAGCTTGCGCCAATCTTCTTCACCTTTCTTCAGGCTGGTAATCATTTCCTGGCGTTGCTTTTCCAGATCAGAAGCTTCTTCCTTCAAAAGCGTGTCCGCCTGCTTGGTCTTGAAGTAACCATCGAACACTTTTCGCAAATCAATAATCGCCACCTTCGTCTGGGCGTTCGCGGCCACAGCGAGGAAGCAGAATAATAGACTACCTAGTAACTTTTTCTTCATTTTATAATAATCCTTTTAACTGAAATTAGAACGGCCGGTTGTATCCGACGCCGAATTGGAAGCGACCACTGCCGCCGGATCCTTTATCATGGTTGATGGGGATGCCGTAATCAAGTCGCAGCGGCCCAATGGGCAGGTTCAAGCGAATACCAACGCCCCAGTTGTCGATGTAAATCTCACGGCCAGCTGGGTTAAAGCTGAAAGGTTGGCTAAATACATTTCCAACATCATAGAACATCGCGAAGCGCAAACGTTCAATAATCGGCATACTATATTCCGCTGACCCGAAATAGTATGTATCGCCGCCCAACGCTTCACCACCGGCTTTCGGGCCAATGTCGCGATACTTATAACCGCGTAAGGAGTAAAGGCCGCCGAGGAACCAACGGTCAAAGATGGGGACGCGATTCGCGCCGCGGTCTCCGTCGCCATACGAATCAACAGTGCCGACCTGTCCGGTCATTTCGAGAATGTGGCCTTCCCAGAAACCGGGGAAATACCAAGATGTTCGAGCTTCAAGCTTATAGAAATGGACATCACCGCCTAACCCGGCGACTTCCGTCAGGATTTCGCTGCGTTGGCCGCGGTTTGGCAATTGATAACTGTTGCGCGTGTCGTAGGCCAGCGACGTGCCGACTTTGGAAACAGTGCGCGTGCCCTCCTCGACCTTAATCTCAGGGGGAATATTCGTTTTATCGCCCAGACGGAGATCCGCGCTTTCAAGCGTGTAACTCACACGGCCCACCAGATTTTCAGTCCAGAGCGCCTTGGTGAGACTGAGGCTTCCGCCGGTGTGCCTTTCGGAATAAAAATCTTGTTCGCTCAAGAAATCCAGATCCCGGTGATAAAGATCGATACCGAGGGCAAGCTTGCGATTCAGGAACCACGGCTCGACGAAGGAGATGATGTAATCCTGGCGACGTGAACCAACCTGCGCGCGCAAACGGAATTTCTGGCCAGCGCCCGTAAACGTTGGGGGTTTAAACAGGTCGAAGTTCGCTTGTGATACTTCAACGAACCCGACAACAGCATCCACGGAGCTGAATCCAGCGCCGAACGTCAGGTTCCCGGTATTCTTTTCTTCAACACCAACAACCAGGTTCTTACGGTTTTGGACATCCGTCTCTTCGCTGCGGGTATCGACCTTTTCAAAGAAATTCAATCCTTCGAGCCGCTCCTTGCTGAGCTTGACTTTCACCATGTCGAAAACTTCACCTGGTGTTACCGACAACTCGCGGCGAATCACGCGGTCTTTCGTTTTTTCGTTCCCGCGAATTTCGATTTTCTCGATGAAAGATTTTTCCCCTTCCTTGACATTGTAGACGATGTCCATCGTTCCTGTTGCCGTATTCGGAATCTTGTCCGCACGAATGTCGGTATCGATGTAGCCCTTCGAGCCGTAGAAATCGCGGATGGCTTCAAGATCTTTATTCAATCCCTTTGGCGTGAAGTATTTTCCTACCACCATCTGCACGCGTTCCGGTTTGCCTTCAACGACGATGCCTTTGACGATCTCATTCGTCGTGAACACCTTGTTGCCGTTGTAAGTGATATTGCCGACTTTGTAACGCTGCCCCTGGTTGATAATGAAGCGAACAATCATCTTCTTCGGCGAGATGTTATCGAACTTTACATCTTTGATTTCTGCATCGATGTAACCTTCGTTCTGGAAGAATTCGATCAGGCGGTCTTTGTCGTCTTCGAATTGCTCTTCCTTATAGACGTTGCTGCCGCTCAGCCATGAGAACATCCAGGTGCGCTTCGTCTTCAAAACCTTGCGCAAACGACGTTCTTTGTAACCCGTCACACCTTCGAACTTAATGTCTTTGATACGAACCTTGTGCGTTTCGCTGATCTCAAAAGTTACCGAACCGCGTCCTGCGTTTTCATCGATACTCGGAACGGTTTTAACCGTTGTTTTTTGATAACCAGCCTTTTCGTAAAGCTTCTCAATGGCACGCGCATCGTCGAAAATCTTTTTGTCATCCAACGGTTCGCCAACTTTTGAAGTAATCTTCTTCAGCA
>CBHWET010000309.1:0-6299 GCA_966112985.1 uncultured bacterium
TTGTCAGTTGGGACATGACCTTTCCCGCAGTGCGGGTCTACTCATGACGCAGAGCCGGAATTATCACAATCAATTTGTGAATGCGTTTGCGAAGAGTTTCTGTTTGCGCCGAAAGTTTGTGCGCCGTTAGACTTCGCACCCGATGATGAAGCCATCTCTACAGGATAAGATAGGGCAGATGATTCTGGTGGGATTCCGTGGTTTTGACGTAAACGCAACAGACCCCGTTGCGTGCGACGCTGCCGAGCGCAATCTGGGTTCGGTTATTTACTTCGACCAGGAGATGGCGGATACGCACATCAAAGGTCGCAATATCCAATCTCCGCAACAGGTCCGCACGTTGAGCGCCAAATTGCAGGGTTATGCGAAGACGCCGCTGTTCGTGACGATCGACCAGGAAGGCGGCCGAGTGAATCGGTTGAAGTCGACGTACGGTTTTCCAGAAACAATTTCGCATGAAGAACTCGGTGCGAGGAATGACACGGCATTCACCTTCGACCACGCGGAGTTGATTGCAAAGTCGCTCGTGGATGCGGGTGTGAATCTAAATCTTGCGCCCGTGGTGGATTTGGATGCGAATCCGAACAACCCGATCATCAAAGGAAAACGGCGCAGCTTTCATTCGGATCCAGAGATCGTCGCGAAGCATGCGATCGAATTCGCGCGTGCGCATCAGAAGCACGGCGTGTTGACCTGCGCGAAACATTTTCCCGGACACGGTAGTGCGATGGGGGATACGCACCTGGGTTATGTCGATGTGACGAAGACGTGGCATGAGCGGGAGTTGATTCCGTTCAAGCGATTGATGGAGGCCGGCCTGTCGGAAGTGATTATGACAGCGCATGTGTTCAACGCGAATCTTGATTCCGAGCGGCCGTCGACGTTATCGAAGAAAGTGCTGCAGGGAATTCTTCGCGACAAACTCGGTTATCGCGGTGTGATCATGAGCGATGACATGGAAATGAAGGCGATCTCCGGGCATTACGGACTGGAGAACGCGATTCAATTCGGCATCGAAGCCGGCCTGGATATTCTTTGCTTCGGCAACAACATGTCTTACGATCTGAACATCGGCGAAAAAGTGATGAAGATCGTGCAGCAACTCGTCGAATCGGGGAAACTTTCTGAAGCGCGCATCACTGAATCCTATCAGCGCGTAATGAACCTGAAGTCCAAACTGAAACTTGTTTAATCATGGACACCGCGCAATCGAAACCCACGACGCCTGAGGCCACAGAACAGAAACGAAATAATTGGTGGTGGATTCCGAGCCTCTACTTCGCGCAAGGCATTCCGTACGTCGTGGTGATGACGATGTCGGTGATCATGTACAAGCGCCTCGGCATTTCGAATACCGACGTTGCGCTTTACACGAGTCTGCTTTACCTGCCATGGGTCATTAAGCCGTTATGGAGTCCGTTCGTTGATATCTTTAAAACGAAGCGGACTTGGATTCTCTCGATGCAATTGCTGATTGCGATTGCGTTGCTGGTGGTCGGGGCTTCGATACAAACGGCGGCATTCTTCACTTTGTCCTTGGGAATTTTCTGGGTGATGGCGTTCAGTTCGTCGACGCATGATATCGCGGCGGACGGCTTTTACATGCTCAGCCTGAGCAAGCATGACCAGACCTGGTGGAATGGTATTCGCAGCACGGCGTATCGAATAGCGATGATCGTGGGTAGCGGCTTGCTGATTGTTTTCGCCGGGATGTTGGAGAACACGCATGGGCTCGCGCCTGTCGAAATTCCGATCGCTGCGAAGCAAAGTGCGCAGGTCGTTTCGGAAATTGATCCAGCGTCTATCAAAGTTACTCCGGTGGAAGGTGAATTGAAGCTGGTAACGCAACCGGCCGCTCTCGATATCGCGATGACCCGCCTCCCGGCCGAAAGCGCCAAGCAGGTCATTGATAAAGCCAAAGCATGGAATACCGAGCACGGTTTCTTTGAAGAAATAGTCATCGCCAAGGAAAAGAAAGAATCGTGGTGGTCGCTGAATGTTTCAGGACCGATGGGCAAGGCATGGGACAAGGCTATTACAGACCCGCTCGAAGGCTTTTTGAAGAAGACGTTTCCGAAAGAGACGAAGGCGAAGCCCACGACGGCGGGGAATGTTGGTGTGATTTACTTCACGCTCTCAAAGGAGCCGCCCGCTGGAAAAAACATCGTGGTTAACTTCGCGAAAAAACCGCAGGGCCTCGAATATATCGGCCTCGCAGCGAAGAACGATTTTAAGATCATCCAGGGGGAACGCTTTGTTTTTAACAGCAAGCATTGGAACGTCCCGTTTGCGGCCGTCATTCAGCTCGATCCAAAATTGCAGATGGAAAAGAGCGCCGTTTACAAGACCCGCTCCGGCAATATTCCGCTGGCCTGGTCGATGACCTTATTCTTCCTCGGCGGTTTGTTCCTGGCGTTCTGTATCTATCACAAGTTCGTGTTGCCGAAACCCGCCGCAGACGCGCCGGTGTCGTCCGGGAAAAGCTTGTTCGCCGATTTCTTTGGGACACTTGGTTCGTACTTCCGCAAACCGCAAATTGTCACCGCTTTGCTTTTCATTTTGCTCTATCGTTTTCCTGAAGCTCAGGGGGTGAAAATGATTTCGCCGTTCCTGCTGGATGCCCGTGAAGGTGGCGGGCTTGGACTGACTACGAGCGAAGTTGGTTTGGCTTACGGAACGATTGGTGTCCTCGCGTTAACGTTCGGTGGATTGGCGGGCGCATTCCTCGCGGCGAAGCATGGTTTGAAGAAAATGCTGCCGATTATGGTTTGCGCGATTCATTTGCCGAATGCGGCGTTCCTTTACCTGTCATTTGTCCAGCCTGAGAGCTTTGCGACGATCGCAGGCTGTATTGGCATCGAACAGTTTGGTTATGGATTCGGCTTCGCTGCTTACATGTTGTTCCTGTTGTATTTTGCCGATGGCGCACACAAGACGGCGCATTACGCGGTGTGCACTGGATTCATGGCACTTGGTATGATGATCCCAGGAATGTGGAGCGGTTGGCTGGCTGACATCGTCGGGTACAAACATTTCTTCGTGTGGGTCATGCTTTCGACGATTCCAGGATTCCTCGTTGCGTTCCTGATCAAGGTTGATCCTGAATTTGGCAAGAAGGCGCCGGAGAAGAAATAATCAGGCGTCGTTCCGTCCGTCGGTATCAAAGTGTTCCATGATCGTGATGAGCGGAAGGAACAACGCGACCACGATGCTGCCGACAACGATTGCCAGCAGCAC
Organism: uncultured bacterium; assembly: GCA_966112985.1. Classification (GTDB taxonomy): domain Bacteria; phylum Verrucomicrobiota; class Verrucomicrobiia; order Limisphaerales; family JACDHS01; genus CBHWET01. Next base: position 3,238 of record CBHWET010000309.1, read on the forward strand.
GATCATGATCGGTTCCAAAAGCGACGTCATGGAAGCAACGGCATTGTCGACCTCTTCATCGTAGGTATCGGCAATCCTCATCAACATCTCAGGAAGTGCTCCCGTCTGCTCGCCGACGTCGACCATTCCTACGACCATTGAGGGAAAGATTCCGGATGCTTTCAAAGGCTTCGTAATCGTTTCACCTTCTTTGACACTCTCGTGCACGGCGGCGACTGCTTCGCCGACAATCATACTTCCTGAAGTGTCCTTAACGATAGTCAACGTTTGGAGAATAGGAACCCCGCTGCTGACAAGGGTTCCAAAAGTGCGTGAAAATCTCGAGATAGCTGCTTTGCGAATCACGGGACCAATGATGGGAAGGCGCAGCTTACAACGGTCTAACAGGCGGCGGCCAAATGGCGTCATCGCAAATAGCCTCAATCCGACGATGAACACAGTGATACCGCAGACGGTGAGTAAAAAATGGTGCTTCACGACTTCGCTGATACGCAGGATCAACATGGTAAACGCCGGCATCGGACGGCCGTTGAGGAGTCCGGTAAACATTTCCTGAAACTTCGGCACGACGAACACCATGAGGATAGCGAGAATGGCAACTGCAACAGTCATCACCGCGATGGGATAAAACATCGCGGCTTTTATTTTGCCTTTGATCTTCTGCGCCTTCTCCATGAACTCCGCAAGGCGCTTCAACGAAACATCAAGCACACCGCCCATTTCCCCGGCTTTGATCATGTTCACATAAAGGCGATTAAAGACTTTCGGGTGATGTGCGAGAGATTCGCTTAACGTGCCGCCGCCCTCAATCGACCCGCCGACCTGATTTAAAACTTTTTTAAAGGCGGCATTCGTCTCCTGTTCTTCCAAAATGCGCAGTCCGCGCAGCAGCGGCATCCCGGCTTGAATCAACGTCGCGAGCTGCCGTGTAAAGGCGCATAAGGTCTTCGAGTTTACACCTCCGCCGGGGAACGGAATCGATAACGACAGGATACTTCGGCTGCCTTTGCTGTTGGTTTTCCGCGCTTTTATATTCTTCGCCGTCGTGACGACACGTTGGACTACTTTGGTCGGGAAATATCCCATCTCTTTGAGGCGACGAATCGCCTCGCCTTGATCGGAGACGTCGAGACTTCCTTTGGTTTCGCGACCGTGAGCGTCGAAGGCTACATACGCAAAGTTTGCCATACGAAGAGAGTAGTTCGGATTGCCTGCTGTTGAATGGACAGCGCTCGCGCGACATCCTCACGCGACAAAAAACTCGATTCGGGAGTTTGGATTTTGAATGCTGGGTGCAATGTATCGTCGCAGTCCTTTCTTTTTGATGCTTGTGGCTTGCCTTGTTGGGTGTGCGTCGCGCCCTGACGTGGTCGCTCCGAACCTTGCGCGTTATGAATTTCAAAAGCCTGAGATGGGCTTGCCGTTTCGCATTGTTCTTTACGCAAAGAGCGAACAACAGGCAAACGAAGCGGCAGCGGCGGCGTTTAAACGAATTGAACAGTTAAATGCGGTGATGAGCGACTACGAGGACGACAGCGAATTGACGCAGCTTTCGAAAACTGCAGGGCAGGGGAGGGTCGTTCGGCTAAGCGACGATCTTTGGTTTGTGCTCGAACGAGCACAAAGGTTGGCTGCGCAGAGTGGTGGCGCTTTCGATGTTACGGTGGGTCCTGTTGTCCGATTATGGAGAAGCGCTCGTCGCGAACACAAATTGCCAGAGCCGGACAAGATTGCCGTAGCGCGTTCGCGTGCTGGCTTTCGCTATCTGAAGCTTGATCCAAAGAAACACACAGCTGAATTGATCGTGCCAAAGATGAAATTAGATCTGGGCGCTATTGCAAAGGGTTATGCAGAAGACGAAGCAATGAAAGTCTTGCGGCAACACGGTGTGACGTGTGCTCTTGTGACCGGAGGCGGCGACATGGTCGCGGGAAACTCGCCCCCGGGGAAGAAAGGCTGGCGAGTAGAGTTGGCGCCACTCGATGTTCCTGATGCGCCTGCTACAAACTTTGTTCTTATTGCAAACTGCGCGCTCGCAACTTCAGGAGATTTATTTCAACGCGTCGAAATCGATGGCAAACGGTACTCCCACATCGTTGATCCTCGAACGGGCATTGGTTTGACAGATCATTCGATGGTCGTCGTCATTGCACGCGATGGAATGACGGCCGACAGTTTGTCGACAACAGTGAGCGTGCTCGGGCCGGTAAAGGGATTGGCGATCGTTGAGAAACATGGTGCGGTGACGAGGATTGTCCGAAAGGTCGACGGCAAAGTCGAAGTCGTCAATTCACGGCGGTTCAAGAAGTTCCTGCTTCGCGATTAATCGCGTGCGTGAAAACAAAAAGAGCCCGCTTTCGCGGGCTCTCATGAAATCCGTCGGGTTACTTAAACAACGATCGTCTTGCCGGGAATAGCGAGCGGATACATGCCATCGGCCTTTGGCTTCACCGGCATATCAGCATCCCAGGTGAATTGTTTTGGCAACAGGCTGATGTTCGAATTGATCGCTTCATCCCATTCAATCATTTTGCCGGAATAAGTGCACATGCGGCCGAGGATTGCGGTCATTGTGCTGATCGCGCCATATTCGGCTTCATTGTAGGCCTTGTTGTCACGAATCGCCGCGAACAAAGCATTGTGTTCTTCCTGGTAAGGATTCGGCTGCTTTTGATTGTTAAACTTCCAGGGATGTTTTCCCTTGATTTGCCAATGACCGCCATTGTCGAGATCAACAGTTCCCTTTGTGCCGACGGCATGTTCTGAGACACGATTCCAGCAACCCTGAATGTGCCGGCATTGGCTGGAAAGACGTGAGCCGTCGGCATATTCAAACTCAACGAAGTGGTGATCGAAAATTTCGCCGTAGTCGGGACCTTTGCGAACCTCGCATCCGCCCATTCCCTGACCGCGGACAGGGTGGCCGTTCTTCAGCCAGTTGATGACGTCAATGTTATGGATGTGTTGCTCGCAAATGTGATCGCCGCAAATCCAGGTGAAGTAATACCAATTGCGCATCTGGTATTCCATTTCGGTGAGCTTACGGCCGTATTTCTGTTCCA
>CBHWET010000310.1:0-6228 GCA_966112985.1 uncultured bacterium
CAGTGTGAAATCCAAAGCACAGCGAACGACCTGTTTGAATGATTTGCGACAAATCAATATGGGAGTTCGTATGTATTGCGATGATGCAAATGATACTTCACCCAAAACTCCAGGCACGAACAGCTCACCCTCATCGGAGAATTTCATCAATTTTGTCGGTTACAAAAACCTCATGAAAAGGAACGTCGGCCTTGATGGCTCTGCATCGTCACAAGATAAACTCTTTGTCTGTCCGGCCGATACGTTTCACTACGGCAGCCGGGGATACGTCGCAGAGGGTTTTCATGAGCAAAGTTTTTCCGATCACTCGAGTTACGGTTTCAACGCCGGAGCGACGAACCCGATTTACAGCACGCGAACAGGCCTGGCCGGGCGAAAGATCAGCTCAATAAAAGATCCCGAAAAAACGATTCTCACGATGGAAATCCCCGCTTTGTTCCCCTACTCCTGGCACGACCCGAAACGACCTTTATCTATAGAGAATTCAGTTTTTAATGACGCCAAAAACATGGTTGGTTTCGTCGATGGTCACGTCAAATACATTAAGATTTACTGGAACACCAACCGCATCGTATCAGGAGGAATTTCGTACATCACTGATGCTGCGGATTACGATCCGCCTTCGGGATATGATTATAAGTGGAGCGCAGAATGACGGCTCCGCTGTCCTGAGCGGACGAACCAAAAATTGAAGAGGAGGTCCTTCATTACTCGGCGGCCGCAGCTTTCTTCTTCGGAGTCTTAACGCGCGGCGCGTCGCCCCAGAGGCTTTCGAGATCGTACTTGTCGCGAACGTCCTGTTTCATCAAATGCACAACGACGTCGAAAAAGTCGAGGACCTGCCACGGAGCTTTTGAGTCGCCATCGACAGCACGTGGACGAACCTCATGATCGTCACGCAGGCGATCGATTATTTCCGAACTGATCGCTCGCAGGTGCGGTTCACTGGTACCGCTGGCGATCACAAAAAAATCGGTGATAGAAGAGAGCTTCCGAACGTCGAGGATGACGATGTTTTCAGCCTTTTTATTGTCGGCGAATTCGCGGCACAGCAACGCGAGCTTTTTAGAATCCATTTTGTCTAAGTTTTCCCAAAACGTAGCGCAAATGACCTAAAGATAAAGCCGATAATTTTTAATCGCCTCATCGACAAACGGGGGCACCAACCTGTGAATCGGCAAGCCTGCCTGCACTCTGGCACGGATCTCCGACGAAGATATGCCGGTAGGAAAACCCTTCAACGTTCGCCCGCGAAATGGCGCCGGAAATTCGACTTCGTTTTGTCCTGGCCGCGGAATGACAGCGAATTGAACGACGCGCGCCAGCTCACCCGCTTCACGCCATTTTGGCAGGCTCGGCACGTGGTCGGCACCGATCAGATAAAAAATCTCTGAACCCGGAAATTTTTCCAAATAGGTTCTCACGGTATCGATTGTGTACGAAACTCCTCCGCGCCCGATCTCCTGTTCATCGATCTCACAGGATGTGTCGCCCGCCAACGCGAGTCGAAGCATGAGCAAACGATCCTTTGCCGCGGCGGACTTGCGATCGGGCTTGAACGGAGACTGGGCAGCCGGGATGAAAAAGATGCGCGAAAGCGCCAATTCTTCACGTGCAGTCTGGGCTACGAGCAAATGGCCGAGATGAATCGGATCAAATGTTCCGCCAAAGAGACCAATTCGTTGCATGGCATTTGTCTGCGTTTCAACTTCTAACAACAACGATTGATACCTTTGAAACGTTTTTCCGCAACTTCAACGTAGATATTCTGTTCCGCGCGTTTGTCGATGTGGTGTTTGCAATCGCATACAGTAGCCTGGGCGCGTTCCATTTCCGATTCGCCGCTGAGATGTTTTGCCAGGGCGAGCAACAGGGCGAGCATGCCGACGACGTTCAATGCTTTGCCTTCGCTGATTGCGTAATCGGGAAGCCAGACCGCCTTGCTCTCGTGCAGCTGCGCGAGTTTCTTCCGCGCCAAAAGAAGTATCCACTCCCAAACGCTTAACAAGAAAACAGCGACAACCATGGCAAGAAAAACGGCGGTGACGACGGCATCCAGCAGGTTGTTAAAACGCTGAGTGCGATTATCGCTGATAGCTTTTTGCGCTTTCGTGATCGTCGCTGAATCAGAATTGATACGCTCAGCGGCGAGCTTTGCTTCCGTCAGTGCCGGCAGTTGTTTATTCAATGCGTCAACCTGTGCCAGGAAGCCAATCTTCGGATCGCTATTGAAAATCTTTTGCAACCCCGCTGTCATTGTCACGCTCAGCAACCACAACAGTGGGATTAAGGTAACCAGGGCGAAGACAGGGCGGCTGACTTTCGGCGACGATGTTTCCGATTTTGCGTCTGCATTCAGCTGCATCTTCAAAATAACAGTCGTCGCGAGACACAATGCGATGGCTGCCAGCAATTGGTTGGCGATCCCGAATAATGGCCAAAGCGAGTTGATTCCACCAAGCGGGTCACGCACACCCTGGATCAAAAAATATCCCCATGCTGCGACGACCAAAATGCTCGCGAACCAACTGGCTCCGGCGCGGTTCGTTTCGCCGAGCGGCTTCCAGATGTGACCGAGAAAGTCCTGCAACAGATAACGACCCACTCGCGTGCCGGCGTCGAGTGTTGTCAAAATGAACAACGCTTCGAACATGATCGCGAAGTGATACCAGAGATCGAGACCCCGACCGTTGACGATCTTCGAAAAGATGTGCGCCATACCAACAGCAAGGGTCGACGCTCCGCCGGTTCGCCCGAACAATGTCTTTTCCCCAAGATCGGATGCCAATTGGTTCATCTGTCCTTCTGTGACCGCAGGAAACCCGAACGAATTGACCTTCGCAATAGTCGCCGCCGCCTCCCCTTTCATGTTGATGCTGAAATAAACGCCTGGCTCTAACGTGCAGGCGGCAATCAAGGCCATGATAGCCACCAACGATTCGAGGCACATCGCACCGTAGCCGATCGACCGCGCGTATGTTTCGCGGGTAATGATCTTTGGCGTTGTGCCGCTCGAAATCAAAGTGTGAAAACCCGAAATAGCGCCGCATGCTATGGTGATGAAACAAAATGGGAACAGTTTACCGGCAACGACAGGACCGGTGCCATCGATGAACTGCGTGACCGCTGGAAGCTGCAACAGTGGCAAAACGAGCAGTATCCCAACCGCAAGTGCCATAATTGTCCCGAGCTTCATGAACGTACTGAGGTAATCGCGTGGCGCGAGCAACAACCAAACCGGCAGGACACTTGCCGCCAGACCGTAGAGGATGATCGTCCACGCCAGTTTTTGCTGGCTCAACATCAACGCGCTGCCGAGCGACGCGTTCTCGTGAAAAAATTTTCCGCCCCACACCGCAAGCAGCAGCAACACAACTCCAATCACCGACGCTTCCAAAACTTTGCCAACACGCCAGAAGCGGAGATAACCGCCCATGAACATCCCAATCGGAATCGTTGCACCTACCGTGAAAATGCCCCACGGACTTTCGGCAAGAGCTTTAACCACCACCAACCCAAGCACCGCCAGCAGGATAATCATGATCGACAGGATCGCCAGCATTGCAATGTAACCGGCGGGATTGTTCAGTTCCTCTTTGACCATTTGCCCCAGCGACTTGCCATTGCGCCGCATGGAACAGAATAAAATCACGAAGTCCTGCACGGCTCCGCCAAGGACGACGCCAATCAAAATCCACAACGTGCTCGGCAGATAACCAAACTGCGCTGCGAGAACAGGTCCAACCAAAGGTCCCGGCCCGGAAATCGCCGCGAAATGGTGTCCGAATACAATCCATTTGTTCGTCTTTACAAAATCCTTGCCATCGTCGTTTACCTCGCACGGAGTCGCGCGGCGGTCGTTCAAGGTCAGAACGCGCGCAGCAATCCATTTGGAATAAAAGCGAAACCCGATCACGTAAGAGCAGATCGCCGCGATCAGAATGTAGGCAGAGCTGATCGGCTCGCCTCGTCGAAGGGCAAGCGTTGCATAAGCCCACGTCCCCAACAGAACAACCGCGATCCAAAGGAGCTTGGAGAAACTTTTCATTGAAACTACGAACTGTATCGCGATGGCATAAGCGCTTTCAACTCAGAAGCTCCAGCCATTTGAGAAATCCCCACTTGTGATGCAGGTTTTATCGGAGGCCGAATGAAACAACGTCACCAACCCAAGAAAGAGACGCAGACCGATCAAAGACATCGTCCCGCTGAGAACGAACAACGCACGACCGACGAGCTCGGGATTTACCGCGGGCAGAATGGCGAAAAAGGCGATACCGTGCGGCCGGAAAACGTTGTTCATCGAAGAGAGGCAGAGCACTAAATGTGATTTGATTAGGAGGCGATGAGCCTTATAATCAGAAGGCAACAGTATAAAGCCCTGAACAACATGTCTCCCCATCCCAAAAGCCGCGGTTTTACGCTCATTGAGCTTCTCGTCGTTATCGCGATCATTGCCATTTTAGCCGCGATGCTCCTTCCTGCCCTTGGTCGCGCGAAGGAAAAAGCACTGCAAATCGCCTGCTTGAATAATACCAAGCAAATGGCGACCGGAAGCCAGCTTTATGCAGACGACGATGATAGAGGTGCGCTTACTGGCGTTGCTAACTTTGGCGACGATGACCTCAACTGGCTTTTTCCAAAATACGTACCGAATCTTAAGTCGGCGATCTGCCCATCAACAAAGAACACGGTGAGAGATGTCCGCACTCCGGCTGTTTCGAGTGCCACTCCCGTCAGCGGCCTGCCCAGTTATGTATCTCGACTGCACGACCTGACAATGATGGTCCCAGAGCTTGCCAATAACGCTCCAGAGGGCAAAAAAGGAACGAATTTCCATAGCTACGAGGTGACAGGGTTTTTTGCGGGAAACAATGGAACGACATCTGACGAAACGATTAATGACCGCAAGACCCAGAACAGCGTCAACAATCACGTGTTTGTGAACATGACGGCACAAGCATCGCAATACCAGAGCCCCGGCTTCCTCAAAGCTACACCGGCAACAAGCTGGCTTATCTATGATGCTGACGATCCGAGTACAACCGGCGATCCAAACCGGCAATACGAGGATTATCCGGAAAAAGGTGACAACCACGGTAAGGAAGGCGGCAACGTTACCTTTGCCGACGGACATGCCTCATACGTTTTACGCAAAGACTACGTCAAAAGCTTCGTTCTCGGGACTGACGAAAAGCACGCCGTTGTCCCCCCTTGATCCGTGGGCCTAAGCGAGAGTGAGATTTCCGAAGCACCTCGGCAGATGAAAATTAAATTCGTCGACCAGTGACCATGCGGCCCAATGCGGGCACGAAATTTCTTCAGCGCATTTAAAAAAATTCCCACGCCAGTCCTTCTCACCAGTGATTGATCCGACGTAGGTTTCCATCACAGGAAATGGGATGAAAAATTGAAGCGTCCACTCCGTTGGCTCGCTGATTTCCGGTTCAACAATCTTCGGCATGGTCGAGCGAACTTGTATCTGTTGGCCGATCTGCGGCGGGAGTTTGACGAATTCCTTAAATCCACCCGGAACACGTTCGTGATTTGTAATGTAAGAGCACAGATGTGCGCCGCCGGCGTTGAATTCGAAATTGAAATATCCCCTGCCCTCTTTCGGTTGCACAAAGAATTCGACGCAACTGTCCTTCCACACCTCATCGAAATAATTTGTCCGGACTGAGCGCACGAATTGATCGTGAACATTAAATATTCCGTGAATTCCCGTGGAGTCATGCAGCAACCGCACAAAAGTTCGGGGACGATTGGCGCTGCTCTCTGGACGGAAGTTTTTAATTTCGGCCGTATCAGCGGCTGCCCACGCAATCGCAGTCCAGTCGGCGCTCAGCTCTGGGCGAAGCTGCGCCTTGTGAATGATATAGTTCACGTGTTGTTGGGTTAATGACGAACGAGATAGTAAATACCAGCGACCCCAATAAAAGCAAAAATTCCCTGTCGCATATGTTTAGTTTTTACGCGGTCCATCACGTAATGCCCCAGCACCATTGAACCGAACAAAGGAATCGCGACAATCGCTCCAAACGTCCAGGAAAACTGCTTCAAATAACCGAATTTCCCATACAACAACAGACGCAACGTGCAGCTGAGCATCAACATCGTTTGCAGGAAGGCCATAATCTGTCCGCGCGTCCAAGGATGAGCATACGCGTACGTCGCCGTTGGAATTCCCCCAAGATTAAACGCGCCACTCAAGCTTCCACTAAACAA
>CBHWET010000311.1:0-6195 GCA_966112985.1 uncultured bacterium
GCGGTGGAGCGAACCACAATCCTACCGTATTCATCCGCAAGACCGATCTGATGGTTGTGCAGCATCGGGACGAGATTTATCCGCAGAAAGTTGCAGTCATACCAGCACCCACGCTTGTTGCACCAGTGGCTCCGATGCCCGCAGCAACAAATGGCGCCGGTGTCGGGCCGACGGCGCCTCCGCCGCCATCCGAAGCGCTGCGCCAAATTCCAACCCGCAGTTTAAGGCTAAATCCAGTGAGGCCACCGGATGTCACCAGTCCAGTTTATCAGCCGACAAATGGGGTTACCGCTCTCCCACCGCCGCCATTGCCGACTCCAACGCCACCCCCTTCTCGAACGTGGTCCGGGCGCCAAACGACCAAAATCCGTTACAACAGCATCAATCAACCATTCGACAAAAAGGATTTTGCTCACGAGTCGATGCCGTTGCTTTCGAACAGAAACGACCCGGTTTCCCGCAGATCGCTCGCTCAAGCGTTGGCGCTTAGCGGAAAGAATGAACAGGCTTTGCAAGAGTTCCTCTGGTGTTGGGATCACGGCAATGAGTTCAAAGACTTCCGTAGCACGCGGACCATTTCTTTGTTGAGCGATCTGAGCAAATTCGGAATGACCTATCCTCCGGCTCTCGACGCGTTGCGCAAACGACGCAACGACATTGAAGAAAAAGTGACTTCAGGACGCGCCACCGAGGCAGAGCTCAAGGACCTCACCGAGCTGAACGAGGCACTAAAGGCCCCGAACAGGATGATCGAGTTATTTAATCAGTTTCCGACGAACTCCCCTCAGCGGAAGCAACTCCTTAAGCATGTGATGTCCTCGCTGATTGAAGAAAAGCGTTACGGCGACATCACCCCACTGCTCGATGCGCAACAGGCGCTGGAGCAGAGTCTTGAGAAGCGGCAGAAGGACCTTGCGGCGCGCGAACGCGCCACAAATATTCTTCCTCCCGTGCAGAGCGCCGCCTTAATGGCGGCACGGGAGCAAATGAAAGCATCAATGGCGTCGGCCGAAGCGTATATAAGAAAGGGCGTGGTCGCACAATGGGCTCAATATTTTGAAATCATCGCTGCGACTAAAAGCATCGACGAGACAAAGCGAACGGCTGACAAAGTTCTGCGATTTGATTCCGCCGAGGACCTTCGCGAACTCCTTGAAAAGGCCGCCGCCCACGCGGGCAACGAAGAGGTTGTCGCTTATCTTCGCTCGTTGTCTGCGCCCATTGCTCCAGCTAAGGTCCAATGATCCAAACTTTTCACGCTCCTTAGACACGTCACATCATCGAAGTTCAAAGACCGCCCGAAATTCAAGAGACTCAACGAGTCATCATTCCTTTTCGCTTTTCCCTTGCTGTCGCACGCAGCACGACTGGCTTGTCATTTGCTGGTTTGCGTCTCTCACTCCGGCCTCGAACTGCGCAAGTCGTTGAAACCAAATTGTCTCTTCCGAAAAAGGCTCTAAAAAGTGCCGTCGTTTTTCCGGGAAACCGCGGGAATGTCTTTTCAACTCCGATCCGAAGACGATATTCCGCGGAACGTTCTCATTTCTGCTGCTGTTTTCACAATATTCCGCGGGAAAGGGTCCTTCGTATCAACCAAAACCAAAATATTCCGGAATATTTCCATTTTGGCGGATCTTTTTCCGATATTCCGCGGAATGTTGAAGCCGGCCCTGTACTTTTGTTTCCATTCCGCGGATTCCGGTCTTCCGACTGGAGTTGAAAAGACATTCCCGCTGGTTCCAGCTTTTTTAGACGCAATTGTAAGAATATCGCGCGGATTATTTTCATTTTGACGGCCATTTTAGAAAGATCCCGCGGATTGCAGACAAAATCGCTGATCTGAACAGAGTATTCCGCGGCGGGCGCTCATTTCGACGGCTCTGTGGAGAGCTTTCATCAAAATCCCGGCAAACCGGCACGACGACGCGCGGTGCGCCGATTAGATCAGTTTCTTTTCTTTCAATGCGGTGAACTGCTTGTCGCCGATACAGGCTTTCAAATTTTTTCGGAGACTGGCGAGTTCGAGATCCACGGCATAGACAACAAAATCATTCGTTCTTTTTACCGTCGGCGGCCACGTGATGTCATTAAGTTCGCGGGCAATTTCAATGAGTAGCTTAATGGCGGGGAGAACTGAATCGCGGTCGGCCAAATAGTCATTCAGCAATGAACAGCTTTCCTCAAGCGCATCATCGTCGAATTGCGTGTGTGGTTTTTCGAAATGATAAAACTCTGCCGGATTCCAAATCCATTCCTTTGCCTTGCCCTGATGTTCCTCCATCCATCGTTGGCGTTCTGGTTCCAGTCCGAACCCAATCATTGGTGGCAACACGTCATTCTCTCCGTCGAAAGCAAGAACTACACAATAAATCGGTTCGTTAATATTCGCTTTCGCCACGATTTCGGGTATGAGCATTCGCAAGCGCGTTTGAATCGTTTCTTTCAGCGATTTCGCCGTAACTCCTTTTGGCAACGCCTGACCCATTTGAAACTTTGTCCCGTCGCGACGCACTCGGTAAATCGTTTGCTCACCGTGCGGGCCGTAGGCAATCTCGCTGGTAACGTTCCCTGAATCGTCGAGACCTTGAAATCGAACGCGTCGATTGCCTTCATATAGCCAACGCCCGTGGCCGAACATCCGATCGGTCAAGAAAGCTCTTTCTACCCTGCGACCGTTGTTAAGTTGAATATGATAGATCTCTTTTAACTGTCCGCGAAAAAACCGGGAGATATCGAGAATGTCGCCACGGTGAAAAACGAATTCTTCCACGATGAGAGAATCGACGGGGAGAGTTTCCGCCGTTCTACAGGTATCTTCGGCATCTGCCGTTAACGCCATCAGATCGGCACTGAAGTGTTTAACGAGTAAAAGGTGATCGGCCCCGTTGTAACCACCGGCATAAAAAACTGCCCCTGTTCGTGGCATCTCGAGTTCATACGAAAGGAACTCAACCGGTGAGAACTCCCAACGAACGATCTCCTTGCGCACCTCTTCACGGAGTGTAGTGAGGCTATTTGCATGTCTCTGGAACCGTTGTTCGAGTTCGTTGCGCATTGGATGCCCACAAGGCGGCCTCACTCATTATTGAAATTCGGCAAATGGTTTCAATCGTAATTCTAGTTCATGTTGGTCGGCGCCAACTGCCGGCACGCGGTGCACGTTGTCCCGTACATCGGCAAGTTGCTGCGCGATTGTAGATTGCAGATCGTTTCGAATTCTTTACCCTACGCGGCGATGAAAAAGTCTCCCAAAACTTCCAAAGCCGCCAAAGTCCCGAAGGGTCTGAAAGGCTACGAGGAAATTTCCCAAAGCGAAGAGTTGAAGGCATTTTTGCCCGAAGGATCGCAGATCATGCCCGGACCCTATGGAGGGACCACCATCATGATTCCAAGGGGGTTTTCGCCTGAGATTCCGGATTTTCGAGGTCCATGGGCGGAGATTCGAAAAGAGATTTATCGATTCGAAGTGATGGCGGGCTGCGAGGGTAAGACGCCCCTGCCTCGCGCAAACAGGTGCTCGGACAAGATCAACGCAAAGTGCGATCAGTGGATCAAAGATTTTTACAAGACGAAGGATCGTTGGGAACTGGAGCCGTCGAAAGACATCGCACCGTGGTTGATCGCCCGCGCGATGATGGCGGGGATGTTCGCTTCCATGGAGGACACGCACGGTCTGCGACCGCCGAGTGGAAAACTGGAGAAAATAATGTGCGATTTGTTGATCAAATATTGGAATGAACACGGGCAATACGGTTGGCACGGCATTCATCCCGACGCGTCGATGCATTCGGAATAGGCGCAGAACGGAAAACGCGTGCTTTTCGTGACGGTTTTAACGGAACATTTTCAGCTGTGAAGGGTTGCTGGAAAGAACGACCGTATGTGTTTTCGTTGATCGCGGGGTAGCTCAAGTCCTGATAATCACTCGCAGGCTGAGAACTTCAACGCCCCAAAAACAACGGAGGATTATTTCTTACGAAGAATTTTAGCGTCAATACAGGCACTGGTGGTCACGAAAACAAGTTGTTGAAACATGGTCCGATTAAAAACATTTTTTCGCCCGTTTTCCTTCTTCAGCTCAACAACCATGCTTCGCACTTTCCTAAAGACTTTTCTCACGTCAGAAGCCTTCGGGTTTCCAGAAGGGCGTCCAAGTGCATCCAATACGCAGGAAATCATGGCATTGGGACTGTTATTGTGAGTCTTCGGATCAATGCCATTCAAATCACTGCAGGTTTTATTTAAACGATGTTTTTTCGCTTCCAGAATGATGAAAGCATGTTTCGGTTTATGTTTTTTTCGGGCGAGCGTCCACGCCATCCCTAATTCGAATGGCATGTTAAAGCGTGGCGGTGGTTCTACGTGCGATAGGTCGTGAAATGACACGGGGCAGGACGCCAGTAGATTGTAAATTCGAGCGAGACGTCCTTGTCCCGTTTCCGGAATTTCAAGCACGCAGTGAGGAACGCGACCGAGTGCAATTAAGGATACGACCAATGCCAGAAAAAGGGGCTCGTAATCGTCATCATAAGGGGTGTTCAAAAACACCGAAATAGCGGCATCCGCCCTCATGATGGTTACTTGTGGTTTTCTTGTGAAATATTAATGCCTGCGTGACGAAGAACTTTATTGGCGATACGCGCGCCGTTTTGCGTAACTCCCACCGCACGGTTAATTTGGTCAGCAGTCCCTCCCTTGACAACATGAACATACTGATGCTTCTGTTCGCGCTGCGTGCGATGCGTTTGGCTGAATTGATCCGACATAACCGGCCGGATTAAACGCTTCTTTCGTTTTTTGGTCAAACGATTTTCCCCTCCTTTCTGACGCTAACGTAAATCATATCGGCGACTCATTCAAAACAGCCTGTTCCGCACAATTTCGGCAACTAGAGCAATAGACTTTTCGGACATTCAGCACAATCGGGGTAAAATCCTAAAGTTCCTCGGAAAATGAGGAATGATCGAACTCCCAAGTGGCAGAACACTACACACTTTTTTTCCGAATTTGCGTAAGTCGCTGATAATCAGGGGAATTCTCCTAAACCCTCCGCAAGCGAAAGTTAACATCGGGGCTGATAAAGTCGTTTTCGTTCGATTGATTCGGATTCGTTACCGGACAATGGCCCGTGCTGAATCGAGGTGTTCTCGGTTGTGCGTAAAAAAGATCGATTCTTCGCAATATATAAGTCGAGGAAGTCTGGCCACCCAGGGAATTGAACCGCGTCGATCGGATAGAAAGTAAATAAAATGAAACAAGATAAAGTAAACACAATTGCCGGCCTGGTTAGCCAGGGCGGCGTGCTGGTCGGCGCCGCGACTCAACTCGGCGTAGCACTCGGCCTGCATCACAATGACAAAGACAAAATCAACGCGGACCTGACCGAACTGATCATGGCCGTTGGTAATCACGAACAGGCGAAAGCGGATCTGTATGATCGTCGCACGGCGTTAAAAATCGCTGCGAAGGATGCACAGACGCACTTGCGCAAAGGGCGTGATGTCCTCAAGCCGGTCTTCGGTTACACCTACTCAGATGTTTGGACCATCATGGGTTACAACGACTCGTTGGAGGTGACCGATCGTCCGGAGGACCAACAGGCGATGCTGCAGGCGCAGCGCACTTACTATACGAACCATCCAACGTTCGAAGTGCCGTTGCTCAACCTGACGGCGGCGTATACCGACACGGTCATTCAGACATTGACCGCAGCACAACAGGCGGTGAGCTCGCAAGAGGGCGCCGTTGAGGCAGCGATGAATGTGCGCGACGAGAAGGCGAAGCAAATGCGCCGACGAGTCAGCTCGTTATTCAGCGAACTCACGGAGTTGCTGGAGCCGATGGATGCGCGCTGGTTGAACTTCGGCTTCAATCTGCCCGGAGCAGAGCAGACGCCGGAGACGCCGCTTAACTTCAAAGCGACGTTGATCGGACCGACAGCGGTGGCATTGAAGTGGGACGCCGCCGAACGCGCTTCGTATTACCGCGTGTGGAAGAAGGTCTCTGGTGTGGACGAAGACTACGTGCCGGTGGGTACGCCAGGGGATCTCGATTTCACGATCGAAGATCTGCCTGCCAACAGCACGGTAGAGATTCAAGTCTCTGCGGTGAACACCGGTGGCGAATCGTCCCGTTCTGCTAGTGTGACCGTTGTCATGCATGCGTAAAACGTAACGAGTGAAACGTGAGGAGCAG
>CBHWET010000312.1:0-6180 GCA_966112985.1 uncultured bacterium
TAGGACCGCCTTGTGCAAGAAAACTCGGCAACATGGCGCGAAATATAAAGTTCAACGCCGTGACTTCAAAGTTCAAACTTCAGGGCATCCAAGGGCGGATGTCGCACCGGGAGCCCGAATTTGTTTTTAATTTCTCCATGAAATTTTTTCCAGCTCCTGTATTCTGCCGGCCATGCAACAAGACCAGCTCCGCGAACTTTTCCGAATGCAGAAAGCGCTTAACCAACGGATCGGCGTGAATACCGATTCCATGACCGAAGAAGAGAAAACAAAATGGGTTTTGAACTACTGCCGCGCGATGTCACAAGAGATGGCTGAGCTCACGGACAGCGTTCCCTGGAAATGGTGGGCCAAGTATCAGAAGTTCGATGAACAAAACGCACGCGTCGAAGTCGTGGACCTCTTTCACTTCCTAATCAGCCTGGCGCAGGTTCTCGGCATGAGCGCCGATGACGTGTTCAATGCCTATTGCAAAAAGAACGAAGTTAACTTCAAGCGGCAGGACAGTGGTTACGTGACTAAAGATCACGACGACTCCAAACACATTTAATCATGTCCAACTCCCGTCCACGCCCCCTTCCCGCAACGAAGCCGAAGCTCCCTCCGCTCCTCTGGCGCGAAGAGGTAGAACAAGTTCTGATTTCGGAAGAACAGCTCGCCAAGCGGATCCGCCAAATTTCTAAACAAATTCAGCATGACTATGTCGGCAAAGAAATGGTCATCGTATCGCTGCTCAATGGCACCGTGCTGTTCCTCGCTGATTTGATCCGCAACATTTCATTGCCGTTGCGTCTCGATTTTATCGGCGTTTCCAGTTACGGTGAAGGCACCGAATCGCGCGAGCTGGTTTACACTAAAGAACTCCGCCTCGACGTTCGTGGACGCGATGTTCTCCTCGTCGACGATATTTTAGATACCGGCAAAACGTTGAAGAGCGTCATGGCGAAACTGCAGCAGCTGAAACCGCGTGAAATCAAAACCTGCGTCCTGCTCGACAAACCGGAACGCCGCGTCGAAAAAGTGGAAGCAGATTACGTTGGATTTACGATTCCGAATTATTTTGTGGTCGGGTACGGCCTGGATTTCGCTGAGAAATATCGCAACTTGCCGTTCGTTGGCGTCCTGCACCCACGGATGTACAAGAGCTGATCATGGTCATGAAGGTTTCGGTCCATTTCTATTCGTACTTCAAAGATTTGACCGGATGTACCGACACAGCGGAAGAACTCCCGGATCAAAGCACGATCGCCGATTTGCTCGAACGCCTGTTCGTTCGATTCCCCAGGACGGTCGCGATGAAGAACTCTATGCTGATCGCCGTTGGTGTTGACTACCAGTCACGCGATTACCAATTAAAAGATGGTGAACAGGTCTCGCTGTTTCCACCTGTCCAGGGAGGTTAGCATTTCGTGAAGCGCGAACTTACTATTTCCCGAGAGTTCATCGATGAATCTGCACTCGTTGCCCGCCGCACGATGTCGCGGGGGATGGGCGCAGCCGTTTACTTCTCCGGTGTGGTCCGCGAAGCCGAGGGGGACCAAAAAATTTCTGCCATCGACTACGAAAGTTTCCACAAAATGGCCGAACACCAGTTTCAATTGTTGTTCGATCAGATGGAAAAGCGCTGGCCAATCGAATCCATCCGGCTGGTGCACCGCGTTGGAGTGGTGAAAGTAAATGAAGCGTCGTTGTGGGTGGAAATCATTGCTCCCCACCGCGGCGAAGCGTTCGCCGCCTGTCAGTGGCTGATCGACGAAATGAAACGCGTCGTGCCGATCTGGAAAAAACCAGTTCCGTAGGGCTTAGTTATAGCCCCAGCCGAATCGGCGACTCACCGGCCAATAGATAAAGCAAGGTTTGCCGATGACGTTCTCCTCTGGCAAATCTCCCCAGTAGCGTGAGTCAGAACTGTTCACTGTGTTATCACCCATTGCAAAGTAATGACGTGGGCGAATGGAGAACTCCTGACCACCTCCAAGGTACCCTACCGGCGTGTGCCCGGAGTACTCACTGTCCGTGCCTACGCTATTCGTAAAAGAATAAAGATTCTCGAAATGTGGCGTACCGGCGTCCAGACGATTGCCGTTGATGCGCACGTGGCGATCATCGCCCACAGCGATCGTTTCACCACCCAAGCCGATAAGTCGTTTGATATAAAACTGGTCCTGCGGCATGTCCTCCCGCATGAAAGGGTTGTTCGGGTAGTGCAGTCCTTTGGTAGCAAAAACGATGATTTCGCCCCGTTCAGGATGTCTGAAATTGTAAGTCACACGATCGACAAACAAATGGTCGCCCGTGATCTCCTTGAACTTCACAATGTCCTCACCTTTTTTGAACTGCATTCCAGGGGCAATTTGTGCGCGATAATCGAACCGGTCGTCTGGCGTCATCCAGAACGTATATATTTTCTGTCCGAGATTGTTGTAGCGCACAACTACCCGGTTTTTATTGATAAACCTGTTCAGAACGACGTGCTCCAGGGGCCCGATCTCGACAATCTCACCGTCGTCTTCTGCAATTTGGTGATGATAAAAGGTACCGTAAACACAGGCATCCACGATTTTGCCAGCCAGGTTCGGGACTTTCATCGTTGGGTCGTTACGACGACTGTCACTTGTGACGCCGTACAACGTCGGCTGCATCGACCCAGTCGGTATTTTAAAGGGCTGCAGGAAAAATGTACGGATCGCCATCGCCACGGCAATCGCCACCAGGAACACTTCGATGTTTTCGCGGAACCCGGGATTGGGATATTGTTTCAGCCACTTGTTCGCGACCTCCTCGACCGTCTTTATCTTACCCTCAACGACGCTTTTTGGTTCGTTGGAATCGATCGCCAACTTCAACTCGGTCAGCGCTCCGTTCACGGTATCAAAGGCCTGCGGCGTGAGAATGTCCCGTTGTGAATGTAAGATTTTGCGGATGTGTTTGTACACATCCATGCCGTGCCGCACCGTCGACGAAAGGAACCATCGCAAGGTCATGTTATAGAGTTTCTGTAACCGCGTTAAGACGTCTTAAGCACTTCAATAAACGCTTCCTGAGGAATGTTAACGCTGCCGACCGCTTTCATGCGTTTCTTACCTTCTTTCTGTTTCTCGAGCAGCTTGCGTTTACGAGTGATATCACCACCGTAGCATTTCGCGGTCACGTCCTTGCGCAAGGCACTGACGGTTTCGCGCGCAATGATCTTTCCACCAATCGCACCCTGAATTGCGACCTGGTATTGTTGTTGCGGAATCACTTCCTTCAACTTCGCCGCCAGCGCGCGGCCACGGGATTCGGCTTTCGACTTATGCACGATACAGGAGAACGCATCGACAGACTCGCTGTTCACAAGCATGTCGAGCTTTACCATGTCCGATTGCATGTAGCCGGCATGCTCATAGTCCATCGAACCGAAACCGCGGGTGATGCTCTTGATGCGGTCATGAAAATCGATCAGGATCTCGTTCAAAGGAATGAGGCTCGTCAACATGACGCGACGCTGGTCCAACGTTTCCGTATGGTCGACCGTCCCTCGCTTCTCAGAAATCAGTCCCATCATGTCGCCGATGTATTCATTCGGACAGATCACGAAGGCTTTGACCATCGGCTCCTCGATGTGCTCAATATAATTTGGCTCCGGCAAAAACGCAGGATTGTCGATCTCCTTGACGACACCGTCGGTCATGGTCACGCGATACACGACGCTCGGATACGTCGCGATAATATCCATGTTATATTCGCGCCGCAGACGTTCCTGAACAATTTCAAGGTGGAGTAATCCAAGGAAACCGCAGCGAAACCCGAACCCAAGCGCGACTGAGCTCTCGCTCTGGAACACAAATGCCGAATCGTTCAACTGCAGCTTCGCAAGATTCGCTTTGAGATGTTCGTAATCGGCAGTGTTGATTGGATAGATACCGCTAAACACCATTGGATGAATTTCCTGGAAACCAGGCAATTCCGGAGAGGGGTTGCGTGTATCGGTCACCGTATCGCCCATCTTTACATCCTGCGGACTCTTGATGTTCGCTGTGATATAACCCGTTTCCCCAACTTCCAGTCTCTCGCGGACGTAAGGCTTCGGATTGAAGCTGCCTACTTCCTTCACTTCGTAACTCTTGCCGGAGTGCAACAGTTTGACCTGCATGCCGGGCTTCAGTTCGCCATTGAAAACGCGGACGTGTGTGACGACCCCTTTATAAGTATCGAAATAAGAATCAAAACAAAGTGCCTGGAGAGAGTTTGCGCCGCTTGGCTTGGGAGCAGGAACACGGGCAACGATCGCCTCGAGAATATCCTCAATCCCAATGCCCTGCTTTGCGCTGGCAAGAATCGCTGTATCTGCGGGAATTGCGAGAATGTCCTCCAATTGTTGCTTCGCCAACTCAACATTGGCATGCGGCAAATCGATTTTGTTGATGACAGGAATGATCGTGAGATTCTGTTTCATCGCGAGATGCACATTCGCGACGGTCTGCGCCTCAACGCCCTGCGCTGCATCAATGATCAGCAAAGCTCCTTCACAGGCGCTCAAGCTGCGGGAAACTTCGTAGGAGAAATCGACGTGTCCCGGCGTATCGATGAGATTTAATTCATATTCCTCACCGTTCTTCGCCTTGTAATACATTGTGACCGGATGCGCCTTGATCGTGATACCGCGTTCGCGCTCGAGATCCATGGCGTCGAGCAACTGGTCTTCCATGTCGCGAGTGGCGATTGTGCCCGTGCGATGGAGAAGACGGTCCGAAAGCGTTGTTTTCCCGTGGTCGATGTGGGCGATGATACTAAAATTTCTGATATGGGATGCGATCATGGCGGTCAGCAATTAGCAATTGGCGGTCAGCACTGTAGTGCGTTTAGGTTGTGCAACTTTGCCGATGAGCGCGGCCAACATTCGCTTAAGTTCTATCACTAACGTATTCACGGTGTCGTAGCTGCTTTGTTCAAAATAATTCAAATCACGCGCAAGCAACAGATGATATTCCAGCTCTAACGCTGATCCCATTGCAATATACAGAAATCTTGCGAGTTCCGCATCGCTGCCGCGCCCGCATCCCTCAGCAATGTTCGCCGGAATCGAGCTGGCAGCACGTCGAATCTGGGAGGTCAATCCATACGTTTCGTCTTTCGGCAACCGTCGCGTCAAATCATAGACGGCAAGTGCCGCCTTATGAGCTTTTTGCCAAACTTTCAGTTGCCGAAAATCCTTCATCCGCTGACTGCTGAATGCTGAGAACTGACCGCTTATCGCCGCGAAAAGATAACGGCGAAAGTGGCGAATGAAAGGGTAATTTTTGGGTGCCGAACCCCAGGACCAACCTCCGGCACCAACCACGAAAGCTCCAAGCGTCCAACCTCCAACCGTCCAATGAAGCGCCAATCCTTATTTCAATCCAAGGGCCCATCTCAAATCTCAAATTTGAAATCATGAACCATCGATCCGGAGACGCTTAAATTTGCAATTCGTCCTCCGTCCATGGACCCGGCCGTTTTCGGCGGATTTTCCGTAAGTTGCTGATAATCAGGCCGGGAGAAGAACCCAACCCGCGGGTTGGATCGATTTCGCGGAGTAAAAAGTTAACGCAACTCGCGGTTGGACGACTTTCCCGTCATGGAAAATCTCTCCAACTCGGGGTTGGACGCTTTTCCCGGAGTGGAAAAACCGTACAACTCGGAGTTGGACGAAGTTTCCGTCGTCCGGAAGAGGCCCAACCGTGAGTTGTACGGAAATTTCGTCGTCGGAAACACGTCCAACCGCGAGTTGTCCTACATTTCCGCTCTGAAAAACTGCCCAACCCGCGAGTTGGGCTCCTTTCCCGCCGCCGGAAAACCGTCCAACTCACGGTTGGACGGTTTTTGCGGACGCTTAAAACTTGGCAAAACTGTCGAGGTAACTTTGGAGGAGAATTGCAGCCGCAGTCTTATCGACCTTCTCTTTGCGCTTGTCGCGACGGACATCGGCTTGAATCAGAAATCGGTTGGCCTGCGCCGAGGTGAGCCGTTCGTCCCAAAGTTTGATGGGCGTAACGATATTTTCCTTCAGGACAGCGACGAACTCCTGAACCTTTTGCGCCGCTGGACCGTAACTGCCGTCCATGTTGCGCGGCATGCCGACAAGGATCAGTTCCACCTCTTTCTCGCGGAGGATCGTTTTCAATCGAGTGAGGAAATCAGCAAACGGTTCGGCCGGAA
>CBHWET010000313.1:0-6167 GCA_966112985.1 uncultured bacterium
AAAGACGTCCAGAACCTTGCTGGACGGTTTTAGAAGTCTCCGGAAACGACGTAGCCGGCGGGATGGACGTTTGCAGGAGTCTGATTTTCAGGCGTTTGTGAGTTTTCCACGGTTCTTCACCGTTTCAGTAGAATAAACAAAACGATTCGGCCAGTTACGAAGGCTCACTTTTAAGACCCAATAAAGATCCCAATTGGGAGAACGTCGACCGATATTCTCTAGGACGTCGAGCGTTCTGACGCTACGCGGTCGATCTTGCACGGGCACTCCGGCCCTGATCTTACCCGATCTCGTTTGCGGCGTACGTTATTCGAAAATGTTGAGGGGGCCAAATTCAATGTTCCCTTCGTGAAATGTGGTCGGCCTCCTCGCGCCTTGCCTTACCACCAAATCTCTGGCAACCGGTCCCCTCCTACTTAGGAAACCGTTTCTAGTTTCCGGTTGATTTTGAAAATCGAAATGCTATTCCTCGGCGACTAACCACAATACAAATCATTCACTATGGCTAACGCAATTTTTCATCCGAGTATCGAAGGCGCACAGCACGGCGGCAAATCCCTTGCGGACTTTTTGAGTTACGCGAAGAAGTCAGGCGCGACTGGCGCTCAGCCGTCGAACTACATGCTCCAGGGCGACAAAGGCTTTAAGAGCGCGAAGGAGATTAAAGATACGTTTGCGAAGGCCAAAATGTCGCTGGATGGAGTCTCAGCACATTGTCCTTTCTGGGTGCATACAAGCGCCTGGACAGGAACGCCAACATTTCGTCCGTTCATTCCGCCTGATGTCGCGAAGAAATCGGCCGGTGATATCGAAAAGTGGGCCGAAGATTATTTGCTGAAGTTGCTCGATCTCTGCGCAGAACTCGGCGTGAAGATTGTTCCCATGTTCTGGGGCGTTGCCTTCGGCTGGGAACTTGCCACCGGTTATCCGTGGGGATTCTGGGCTGGTCCTGGCTATGATCTTTTGAAAGAAGGTCAGGAACGATTCGTCAAGAAGACGCAGAAGATTCGTGATCATGCCCGTAAGCTCGGCATTTATCTTGCGCATGAAATTCACCCCGGCACGGCGGCGATGTGCGCTGACGATTTCAATATGCTGGTGCAGATCTGCGACGGTGACAAGACACTCGCCGTCAACGCAGACCCATCGCATTGCTGGGAAGGCGAAAGCTGGGAAAGCCGTTTTCTGAAAGTCGGTTCGCGCGTTTATGCAGCGCACGTAAAGAATTACGTCATTCGCCCGGGCTTCCCGCTTCGTATGATGGAAGGCGGTTGGCAAAAACGCGCCATGCAGTTCTGCGATATCGGTTCCGGTGATTTGAACATGACCCGTTACGTCGAGCTGCTCATTCACGTTGGATATCCGCAACGTTACTGCAGCGTGATGGGCAAAAAGACAGCGCCGCTCGTTGTTGAAGCCGAAAGCGCGTATCGTGATCTCGATGCAACCAGTGCGAATGGCATCCAATATGTCCGCGACAATCTCTGCTTCCCAATGGCAGCTGGTTCCTTCGAAGAAGGAATGGGCGCGTAAGCCTATTTAAATCAAGAAGCCGGACAAACGTGAGTTTGTCCGGCTTTTGTTTTTAAATGTTTGTTGATTGATCAGCTTGGCTGAGTCCATCCGCAATGCGGACACAATTTTGCATCCACCGGAATTGATTTGCCGCAACTCACACACGAACGCGTTGTTCCAGTGAACGGCGATGGTCCCGTCACCGTGGGACGGTCAATAGTAGAATTCTGCGGATACGCAAGATTCTGGATCGGCGGCGCGCCAAACAAACAAAATAGGCCTGCGCCGATTACCAGCAACTCGTGCAAGAACAACACGCCGGACAGAAAACACTGCGGGAATCCAAGCACGGCGTGGTAAAGAAACACCAGTCCAAGCAACCGAATCGCCAGCGCAAAGATGTCTGCCGGTTTCATGAATTACTTCTTTTTGCTGCCGTGCACCTGTGAGGCGACACGCAAGCGCAAGCCGTTCAACCGAATGAAGCCCGTCGCATCATCCTGATTGTACGCTTTCGTTGGATCAGCTTCCATCGTCGCTATATGCGGATTGTAAAGGCTGACTGGCGATTTACGACCGGCGCAAATAATGTTGCCTTTGTAAAGTTTGACGCGCACGGAACCTGTGACGTTCTTCTGCGATTCCTCGACCAGCGCCTGCAACGCGAGACGTTCCGGCGAGAACCAGAATCCGTAGTAAACAAGTTCGCCGTATTTCGGAATTAATGAATCGCGCAAGTGCATCACTTCACGATCCATCGTCAGCGTTTCAATCTGGCGATGTGCGAAGTGCAGAATGGCACCGCCTGGCGTTTCATAGACACCACGCGATTTCATGCCGACGAAACGGTTTTCAACGAGATCGACGCGACCGACGCCATGTTTTCCGCCGAGTTTGTTCAACGTCTTCATCACGCCGAGTGGTGAAAGCGCTTTGCCGTTCACCGCGACGCAATCGCCTTTTACAAAATCGAGCGTTACGAATTCTGCTTTGTCCGGAGCGTCTTCCGGGAAAACGGAAAGCGTATTAAAATAACCGCGGTTTTTCTTGTCGCTCGCGTCGAACCAAGGGTCTTCAAGAATTCCAGCTTCATAGGAAATGTGCAGGAGATTGCGGTCCATCGAATAAGGCTTCTTCGCTGAAGCCTGCACGGGAATCTTGTGCTGGGCGCAGTAATCGATCATTTCCTGGCGACCCGGGAATTGTTTGCGAAACCGTTCATCGCGCCATGGAGCAATAATTTGCAATTCTGGCGCCAGCGCCGCCGCGGTGAGTTCGAATCGAACCTGATCATTCCCCTTCCCTGTCGCGCCGTGGCCGATCGCGTCGGCTTTTTCCTTCCGCGCAATTTCAATCATGCGCTTCGCAATCAACGGACGCGCAATGCTGGTGCCGAGGAAGTATTGGCTTTCGTAGACCGCGCCAGCGCGCATCATCGGATAGATGAAGTCTTTGGCGAATTCTTCCTGGAGATCGTCGATGTAAATCTTGGATGCACCAGTTTTCTTCGCCTTGGCTTCCAGGCCCTTCAATTCCTCTTCCTGCCCAATGTTCGCGCAGAACGCAATCATTTCGGCGTTGCCGTAGGTTTCTTTGATCCATGAGAGGAGGACGGACGTGTCGAGGCCACCGGAGTAAGCGAGAACAATTTTCATAAATTCAAGTGCGCGAATAAAAGCAAAACGCCGCGATTAGAAAAGCAAAATCACGGCGTTGCTGAAAATGTTTGCGACTGATTAACGTTGTGCAGTCTGTGCACTGCCGGCACCTCCGACGTAAACGAAGGCCACGGCATCAGCTACAACAACGGCGGAGTTTTCGTCCATTTCGTAATTCGTTAAACGAACATATCCATCTTTACCTTTGGCGAACTCCACCCCAGGGGCAAGCAACACCCAATCGTTACCTGACTTCTGCTGGTCTATTTTAACGACTCTTTTACCCGACTTGCTGGAGATTTCGAACGGTGCGGTTTGCGAACGGTTGCCCCCTGGGACGTACCAGACATAAATGTCATATAACCCGCTGCGAGGAATGTCCGGTGTATACGTCGCCGTCGATTTCTTTGGTGTATCTTTTCCACCGGAAATCCAGCGGTAGACATCAGAATGCGGTTTGCCCCATTGTTTATTACCAAGCGTCCAGTCGCCTTTGAAATCGGCTTCGTCGCTTTCCATGATCACGCCTATACCTCCCTGAACAAACGTTGCACCGATCGACCGGTTTCGGTCCATCGTCAGGGTCACAGGATTAGCCATGCCACTGGCATCACCAGTCCAGCCATTGAAAACATATCCACTATCAGCAACAGCGGTCACTTGCACAAATGAGCCCGAAGAAAACGCCGACTTGTTAGGTTCCTTTGTCAGAGTTCCGCCGACCGCTGGAGATAAGGTTAGCGAAAATCCGCCTTCACCACCATCGACCTGAACCAGGCGAATGGCGTCGGCTACGACCACCGCGCCCGTTGCACCCGAGTTGTTACCAATAATAATGACGCCCGACGTACCGAGGTCAAATTCCTGCGCCTTGGCAACATTCACCCATTTACCGCCGTTCTTTTTCTCATCCACTTTAAAAACGGTGGTGCCAGATTTACAGGAGACTATGACTGGAGCAACGGTCGAACGATTGTCTCCCTGGGCGAACCAGATATCGACATCGTACAGGCCGGAACTGGTAATGTTTGGCCGGAATTCGGCGGTCGAATTCGGTTCGGCTGAATCCGTTGACGATGAAAACTTGTAGTCATCCTTGAACTTTTGGTTCGATCCTTTCGAAAGCTGCCAGTTGCCTTTGAAAGTGGCTTCCTTGTTGTCGATGATAATCTCATCGCCCGCTGTCGCCAGATTGGTGAACGACAATCCAAGGAGCACAGCTAGACTAATTTGCGCAAAAAGTTTGTGCATAGTTGTTGTTTAAGGGAATCAATGACGCGTTTGCGATACGTTCGAGATTCCCTTTTTAGGATGCTTGATTTGTAGGCCTCATGTCAACGCGAGGCTTTTGGCCTTTAGCCTTCCGGAGTTATGAGCTCGCCCATGTGACAGGAGAGCCAGGGAGTGAAGACTCCATGCACCACCAATACTAGCAACGCCAGTAAAATGATAAACCCGGATAAAAAAGCCAAACCTTTGGTTTCATCCGACACAGCTGGCATTTGTCCGACCCGAACCACAGTTGCTACCCAGACAATCGGAAGGCCGAACAACACGATTCCGTAATTCACCAAAAACGAAGTGGTTAGTGGAATCATTGCTGAGCCAGCGGTCCACCATTTATAACTTAATCCCGCAGCCAACACCCCCATCACGATGATGCCCACCTGCCCGAGCGCCACAAGAACGGCATTTCGTGTGTTGAAGATCAGCATTTCTCCAGATTGGACATTGCTGGAGGGAATTTGTCACGACACGATCCAAAACCAGGAAGTGCGCGCAAGACGCAAATAGAAGTTATAGCTGTAAAATCGCTTGCGCAGCCCGCGCGGTCGCTCCTGGCCCGCCGAGCGAGGCGACAACTTTGGTTAATTTCGCCGTGATATTTTTCCGATGGTCGGGATTTTTCAATAGATCGAGCGCTTCCTTCGCAATCCGTTTCCCAGTCGCATCGTTTTGAATTAGCTCCGGGAAGATCGCCTCGTCAGCCAGCAAATTGGGCATCGCAAGGAACTTCACCTGAATGATGCGCTTGCCAATCTGATACGTGCTCCATGAAGTCTTATACATCGCGATCGTCGGTACACCGAAGTAGGCGCATTCGAGCGTGACGGTGCCGGTCGAGGCGATGGCAATCGTTGCACTTCTGAGGGCTGTGGCCAGATCACCAAGCCGAGTGTGGAGATTGGGAATTTGGCTGGCACCGAGTTGCTCAGAAAAGTTTGCGAGACTTTGATTTGGTAAAACCATTTCAAATCGGACCCCTTTCTCCGCGTTGCCAATTCGTTTCGCCGCATCAATCATCACCGGCAAGTGTCGTTTCAATTCCCCCACGCGACTCCCCGGCAATAACAACACCGTAGGGACGCGTTCCGCCGCGTCCGTGACTTTTTTGTCAGAATCGACATTCAAATTAGTCGCCGTCCCCTCCGCGGAAGGAGAGCTCGCATGCCGGTCAAACATCGGATGGCCGACAAATTCGACGCGCAGCTTCGGTGTCCGGTTCGCGTACCATTCCTTCTCGAAAGGAAAGAGGCACAACAGCAAATCTATATCCGGCGCCATTTTGTCCGCGCGCCCCGGACGCGATGCCCAAACCTGGGGCGAAACAAATTGCACAATCTTCGGATTCCATTGCGACGAATTGTCGGGACTGCGCGTAAATTCCCGAATGGCGTGAGCAAATCGTCGGTTGAATCCCGAAAAGTCGACGCAAACAATCAGGTCAGGTTTCCGTTCGATCGCGAGCCGTTTGAGTTGCTCGAAAACTTTTTTGTACCAGGAATATTTTTTAACGACCTCAATCAGCCCGATGACAGAGTGGGCCGTCATGTCGACGACGACCTCAACGCCGGCTTGGGTCATCATTGGTCCGCCGGCACCAAACATTTCGGGTTTCGCCGGCATCTTTGCGATGAGTGCATGGACCAATTCCGCCGCGAGCGTATCCCCGCTCGCCTCCCCCGCAATGAGCATGATTCGGCGTGGGATCAT
>CBHWET010000314.1:0-6165 GCA_966112985.1 uncultured bacterium
TTTTAACAAACTGAAAGTGGCTGTCGTAAACCTCGATTTGTGAGCTATGGAAGTTTGCGACGTAAAGCAGCCAGTCACCGTCACTGTTTTTTGCAACCGTTGCTCCTTTGTAAACAGCTGCGGATCCTGAGTTGTTGACGACAATCATTGCCGTTTTGGAAACGTTCGGATTCCACGCGGCAATGGTTCCTTCTTCCGTCACAGCAATGAAGGTGGCTGGACCGCGGAAAACGCGTTGGGTGATCACGATATTGGTTGGGTTGGATGAATTCGTTACCGATACAATGTTTGTGAAAAAGAACGCCCGCGATGTGGAACCAAGAGTCGGATTGCCGACGACTCCTGTGGGTTTGGAAACATTCGTCCCACCGGCGATGGAGGGAATTTCAATTTGATTTTGCCCATCGCCAAATGCACCGATGGCGCCACTGCCATTTTCCGCGACAAGCAGCCGTGGAGCGGAGGCATCGAGGCCGATTGGATTAATCAGATTTCCGTTTTGTCGCGGTGCATCGCCGGTATCGGAGATAAGGTTGGCAACGCGATATCCACTGTTAGTTGAAGCAGCGAATGCAGTCTGACCGGCCATGATTATACCGAGAAAGTACGCACCCACCACGAACGACAAAAAGCGCTTACTGAGATTTGCAAGTTTCATAATCTTTGATTTTGTGCTCAGGGATGGCGGACCTTTTACTCACGTGAAAAGATTTAGAGATACGTGCGGAAAGTTAGAAGCGGGGAAGGGGAGGAATTCATGGTCAGGGAATGGGCCGTTCACAACGCAGGTATTGAATCTACCAGACGATGTTTCGATTCCTTAGACCGCGCGGGGAAAATACGGGATGTTGATAAGTCCGAAGGTGAATCGTCCGGATGCTATCAGATTTCTGACCATGCCAAAACGCGGCCACCCACACAACAATGCGTCACTGCGTTGCGCCAGATTCCTTTGACATCGATGTAGGCAAGGCACTGGAAACTTTCGCAATGGGCAATAATGGAAACGTAAGGATCAGGAATGTAATCAACAATCAACGGCGAGTTCGGCGCTGCTATTAGCGCTTTCAGCGATCGTTGTCGTGATAGAATAGGCGTCTCCATTTCGAATCAGGGAACACCCTACAACAGGTCGTGCCGTTTGGCTAATCCGAAATTGGTGTTTACTTGCCAACATGAAGCGCGTCTGAGAAGAGAACGAAGGCCGGTGGATGGTGCGCGATGTAGGTTTCGAACCTACGACCCCTACCGTGTGAAGGTAATGCTCTACCACTGAGCTAATCGCGCCCAAAGCGGCTAAGAAGCTAAATCAATTTTTTTTCGAAGCAAGTATTTTGAAAATAGCTTCTTTGCGTCGCCGACTTGTCTTAAGCCGGACGGGCTCCGCTTGGCAATTCAACCCAGAAACAACTGCCATTGCTGCCGGTTGACTCGACGCCAGCCCGGCCGCCCATTCGTTCGACACCTTTGCGCACCAGAGCAAGTCCGACACCTGTTCCAGGATATACTTCGCGCGTGTGTAGCCGCTCGAACAGGCCGAAAATCCTTTCCTGGTGTTCGGCGGCGATGCCGATGCCGTTGTCGCGAACGAAAATGCGGACACACTGATCGTGCATTTCGGTCCAGATTTTGATTTTAGGCGAATTGCCGCTATCAACGAACTTTAAGGAATTTGAAATCAGGTTCATCAACACCTGCCGAACTGTGCCGAGGTGAGCACAGATGGGCAGCAACGGCCGTTCAATTTCGACGACAGCTTTCTTCTCTTCAACATCCCTGCGGATTTGTAAGAGTATTTCTTCGAGGATCAGATCGAGTTTGATTGGGCCCGAGTCCAATTGGCTGCGACTGAGTCGGCTGTAGTCGAGCAGGTCGTGCAGCAACGTATCCATGTAGGCAGAGGACTGGACAATCCGTTCGGCAAATTTCTTCCCGTCGGCCCCGAGATTCGGTCCGTATTCCTCAAGAAGAACGCCGGCGAAACTTTGCATTGAACGCAATGGGGCGCGCAGATCGTGGGAAATAGAATATGTGAATGACTCCAGTTCCTTATTGATTTCAATCAACTCATTGACGCGTTTCTTGAGTTCGTCATTGAGCAGGCGGATCTCTTCGGCAGTGTTTTTCTGCGCTGTGATATCGCGGGCAAAGATGTAGATCAGTTTTTCCGCAAGGAACGACGCTGCAGTCCATCCCAGCCAGCGGTATTCACCATCTTTGCGACGATATCGCGCTTCGAAATATACAGTGGAACCCGCCTTCAACGCCTTCATCTTTTCACACATCGCTCCGTGGTCATCCGGATGGACCAGGTCCAATCCAGACATGGTGCGCAGTTCCTGCTCAGAGAAACCCAACGTCTTCTCCCAGGTAGGGTTCAGCTGCAACATGTAGCCGTTGAAATCGGCGATGGCCAGCAGGTCAATGGACAACGTGAAAAAACGGTTTCGTTTCGTTTCGGCGTCCAGCCGGTCAACAGCATCAGCCAATTTTCTTTTGTGCTCGGTTTCCTCGATCTGACGCAGGCGTTCCCCTTGTCGTTTTACCTCTTCAGTTTTCTTATAGAGGTCTACAAAAACACCAACCTTTGTCCGTAGAATTTCGGGAACGACTGGACTCAGAATGTAATCGACCGCTCCCAGCTTATAGCCCTGGGCGATATGATTATCGCGATCATTCATCGAGGTGACGAAGATGATCGGTGTATGTTCGGAGTTAATTCGGTTTCGAATCAGGGAGGCTGTCTCGAAACCGTCCATTCCCGGCATTGCAACGTCGAGCAAAATGACTGCGAAATCTTTATGCAAAAGATTACGCAGGGCTTCTTTGCCTGAACGTGCCTTGATGATGTTCTCGTTTAAATCCGCTAACACTGCTTCAAGCGCCAGCAACTTATCTTCACGGTCGTCGACAAGTAGGATATTGACCTTGCCGTTTCCCGAAGCCCCGTTCTTTGAAAACGCGGCAGGCGGTTCGGCAATTTTTTTGGGAGGCATGGTCGTGGTCATGTGAATCGAATTAACGATGCAACCAGATGCTTAACAACGAGCGTAGTTGTTCAGTGTCGACAGGCTTTGAGATATAGTCCGATGCTCCGGCGGCGATACACTTTTCACGGTCACCTTTCATTGCTTTCGCTGTAACCGCAATGATTGGTAGTGAGGAGAAGTCTTTGTTCTTCCGGATTTCACGAATCGTTTCGTAACCATCCATTGTCGGCAACATAATGTCCATCAACACAACATCGAAGTCCTTGCCAGCATTCAGGATGTCGATCGCGTCCTTGCCGTTCTCCGCAGAAATTACGTGCATCTTG
Organism: uncultured bacterium; assembly: GCA_966112985.1. Classification (GTDB taxonomy): domain Bacteria; phylum Verrucomicrobiota; class Verrucomicrobiia; order Limisphaerales; family JACDHS01; genus CBHWET01. The sequence continues at coordinate 3,317 of CBHWET010000314.1, forward strand.
AAGCGTTCCAAAACGCTTGTCATAGCAAAGATGTTGCGGATGTCGTCGTCAACGAGCAGGACCTTTTTGCCTTCGAGTACGCCATGGTGCAGCGTTTCAATGATTTTACGCTGTTTTTCCGGTAACTTCGCTGTATTGCGATGCAGGAACAATGACGCTTCGTCGAGCAGACGTTCTGGGGAACGCGCGTCCTTGATGAGGATTGTTTCAGCCAGTTGCTTGATTTTGGCTTCTTCTTCCTCGAGCAAATCCTTTGCTGTGTAAATGATCACTGGCAACGAGCGGATCTCATTTTTGATTTTCTCGAGCAGTTCGACGCCGCTCATATCAGGCAAGCCCAGGTCAAGGATCATACAATCGTATTTTTTCGATTGAATTTCGTTCAAGGCATCCTGACCGGATGAAACCGTAGTTGTCTTTACGTCGCCATTACCGATGAGCTCACGGAGATGGACACGTTGAATCTCGTCGTCTTCGACCAGCAGGAGATTTTTGACCGGACGATCAACGAAGTCCTTGAGTTTATCGAAGGCGACTTCCAACGACTCTTTCTTCTCGGACTTTGTGAGATAACCGATCGCGCCCTGCGTCAACGATTCGGACGATTCATCAACAGAGATTACGTTTACCGGGATGTGGCGTGTCGCGAGGTCGATCTTCAGACGTTCGAGAACTTTCCAGCCGTCAAAGTCCGGCAGATGAATGTCCAGCGTGATCGCTACGGGTTTGATGTCGCGAGCCAGAGCAAGGGCAGTCGAGCCGCGTTGAGCTACGACTCCTTTGAATCCCTTGTCATGAGCCATTTCGAGCAGGACACGGGCATAGTTTGGATCGTCTTCAACGATAAGAATAACTTTGTCTCCGCTGCCAATGTTAGCCCGGTCGTCTTCGACGAATGCTTCGGCAAAATCGACATTTTCGGTCGGGACATCGACTGGTGCTGAAACGTCAATGGTCACCGGGCTTTCGATGCGTCGAATGATCGTTGTCGTATTGTCGGTCCGCTTCGTTGCGGTGCGTTTCGGCGAGTATGTCATGGGCAGATACAGTGTGAACGAGCTGCCCTGACCAACCGCACTCGCCAGGCGGATTTCGCCGCCGAGCAAACGCGCAATTTCGCGGCTGATCGCCAGACCGAGGCCAGTGCCGCCGTATTTGCGGCTCGTTGAACCGTCCGCTTGTTGGAAGGCCTCAAAAATAATCTGCTGTTTCTCCGGTGCGATACCGATGCCGCTGTCGATAACCGAGAACGCAACGACTGAACGAGCATTGTTCAGCGCCTCGTTATCCGGACTCCAGCCGCTGTGTGCCATTTCCATGCTGAACGTGACGCCGCCTCGTTCAGTAAACTTGAATGCGTTCGACAATAGATTGCGGATAACCTGTTCCAAACGATGCGAGTCGGTGAACATTCCGCGCGGTAGTTCCTTGTCGACATCGATTTTGAATTCGAGGCGTTTCGATTCGGCAACGTGACGGAACGTGCGATCGACATAATCTTGCAGTTCGTGGAAGCGCAGTTCGCTGATGTCGACTGTGACAGTGCCGGATTCGATCTTCGAGAGATCAAGAATGTCGTTAATGAGCGTAAGGAGGTCGTTACCAGACGCGTGGATCGTCTTGGAGAACTCGACTTGTTTGCCGGTAAGGTTGCCTTCGGGATTCTGCGCCAATTGATCGGCGAGAATGAGTAGCGAATTGAGCGGTGTGCGCAATTCGTGCGACATGTTCGCAAGGAACTCTGATTTGTATTTGGAAGTAAGAGCGAGCTGTTTCGCTTTTTCTTCGAGCGCCTGACGGGCTTGTTCGACTTCCTGGTTTTTGCGTTCGACTTCGACGTTCTGTTCGGCCAGCAGCTGCGCTTTGTCTTCGAGTTCCTGGTTCGTCTTTTGCAGTTCTTCCTGGCGGCTTTGCAACTCTTTCGCGAGTGACTGAGATTGTTTGAGCAAGTCTTCAGTACGGGAGTTCGCTTCAATCGTATTCAACACGATACCGATGGATTCCGTGAGCTGGTCAAGGAACGCCTGGTGAATCGGCGAGAATTGTTCGAACGACGAGAGCTCGAGCACCGCTTTGACCTGGCCTTCGAATAGCACCGGCAGAACGATGATGTTCGTTGGTGGTGCTTGTCCTAAGCCGGAACCAATCTGGACGTAATCTGGTGGCGCATTTGTGACAAGGATGCGTTCCTTTTCCAGAGCGGCTTGACCGACTAATCCTTCACCGAGTGCAAATTTGTTCGAGACGTTCTTGCGGTTGCGGAATGCATAACTTGCGAGCAGGCGCAGATAGGATTCATCGTCATGTTCCGTCTGTTTCGTTTCATCTTTTTCCTGTTCGATGACGTAGAACACGCCGTGTTGTGCGGATACGACTGGTGCGAGTTCTGACAGAATCAGTTTGCCGACCTGCAACATGTCGCGTTGTCCCTGCAACATGCGTGTGAACTTCGCCAGGTTAGTTTTGAGCCAGTCCTGTTCGTTGTTCTTAATCGTCGTGTCTTTCAGGTTACGAATCATTTCGTTGATGTTGTCTTTCAACGCCGCGACTTCGCCACGGGCATCAACTTGAATGAATCGTGTCAAATCACCTTTAGTGACCGCCGTGGCGACTTCAGCAATCGCGCGGACCTGAGTGGTAAGATTCGCTGCGAGCTGATTGACGTTATCGGTCAAATCTTTCCACGTACCGGCAGCACCGGGCACAGACGCCTGGCCACCCAGTTTTCCTTCGACACCGACTTCGCGTGCAACCGTTGTCACCTGATCGGCGAAGGTGGCGAGCGTTTCAATCATGCCGTTGATCGTATCGGCGAGCTCAGCGATTTCGCCTTTCGCTTCGACCAACAG
>CBHWET010000315.1:0-6156 GCA_966112985.1 uncultured bacterium
CAGTTCATGTTCACGCTAAGTCTCGCGTACCTGCTGGCGACGGCAAACGTGCTGTTTCGCGACACCCAACATTTGATCGGAGTCTTCCTCCAGCTCCTGTTTTATTTCACACCGGTTTTTTATAGCGCGCGGCAGGTGCCCCACAAATTTCAAGCGGTGTACCAGCTGAATCCGATGGTTCATATTGTTGACGCTTATCGTGACCTTCTGCTTTTCGGGAAATTGCCAAACTTATCGATGTTGCTTCTTCTCGGTGTCGCGGCGCTGGGATTGCTCGTCGTCGGCTACAAAATTTTCATTCATTCACGTGATCGTTTTGTGGAGGAACTTTGATGAGCGACGCAATCATTGTTGAAAACGTTTCTAAAACATTCCGCCGCTACAACGGCGACCGGCCCTCTTCTTTGAAGGAGGCTGTTCTCCGCGGATGGCGCGTTGGGACGAAACAAACGTTCAGGGCGCTTGATGGCGTGAGTGTTCGAATTGGATCGGGGAAAATGGTTGGTGTGGTGGGAACGAATGGCGCCGGTAAATCGACGTTGTTGCGGTTGATCGGCGGAGTCGGAAGGCCGGATTCCGGGAACATTACCGTCAATGGCCGGATCGGTGCACTGCTTGATCTGACGAGCGGCTTCCATCCTGATTTGACTGGACGTGAAAACGTATTCGTCAGCGGGGTTATCTGTGGTTTAACCCGGCGTGAAATTGCGCGGAAATTTGATTCGATCGTTGCATTCGCGGAGTTGGATGAGTTTATCGATAATCCGGTCCGCACGTACAGCACGGGCATGCAGATGCGGCTTGGCTTCGCCGTGGCGATCCATACAGAACCGGATATCTTGCTGATCGACGAAGTACTCGCTGTTGGCGATCTGGCGTTTCAACAAAAATGTCTGGAGCGCATCAAGAACATCAAGGAACGCGGCTCCACGATCATGCTCATTTCGCATGATGCCGGGCAGGTCAAAAACTTTTGCGACGAAGTCATCTGGCTGCGTGGCGGCAAAGTGGTAGCGCATAATCAACCCGAAGTTGTGGTTGGTGAATACGTCGCCGAACTGTCCAGCGAAACACGCCGTCGCACTCCACTCGCACGACCTGCGGTGAAATCCTCGTCCGGTCGCGACTTGCGTGTGAACGAAAACCGTTTCGGATCGATGGAAATGGAAATTGCTAAAGTGCAATTGCTTGACCGTGAGGGGCTGATTACTGACGAAATCTGCGGTGGACATCCGTTAACGGTCGTTGTGGATTTCAAGGCATCCACACCGATAGAAGAACCGATCTTTTGCGTGAGTATCAGTCGCGAGAACGATGGGTTTGTTTGTTACGACACCAGCACCGCCGCCCAGGGCCTAAAGATGCCAACGATCTCCGCAAATGGCCAAATTACGTTGACGCTGGATCGACTGGACCTGGCAGACGGTTCATATTTCGTCGACGTGGGTATATTTGAACGGGAGTGGGCATACGGATATGACTATCATTGGCACGTGTATCCCCTTCGAATTCGTGCGCCGCGCGGGAATAAAGGAATCATTTCCCCGCCACAACGCTGGCGTTTTGGTCCGCCAGTGCCAACCGTTGACGAGCAATACACGCGTCAGTTTTGAGCCGGTCCTCCGTTATTTCGATGTCGCTGCACTGGGGTTCGCTCCAGTTATTTGCACCAATGGCGGTGCTTCTAATGAACTTACTGTGAGATCTGTGTACAGTTTAACAATTTCGAAGCCGCCAATATTGTTCTCCAGAAAACTGCCAATCTGTTGTGACCACGAAACCGTATAGGCTTCTTCGGACCAACCAGCGGAGGACCTTGGCGCAGGTGGTAATACGTTTGCCTTTTTGCCGCTCTCGGGAAATGTGAGCGATCCAACCATCCACACGCGATGCCCGGACTCGAGCGCGGTCTTCATCGATTTCAGCAATGGGGCGACGGGGGCGGTCTGATCGGATGTTGTCATCCAATCCCGAACCAAATCGTATCGATGGAAGTTCTTGAACGGAAGCGGCGGAATGGTTTCCCACGCGGTCGTGCCGTGGTAATACCGCGTGAATGTTGGTCCTCGGTACCACAGCGTGATCACGATGAAATCATTCGGCGCAGCGTTCTTTTCGAGATATTGTGCGATCAGGTCGATATTTGTTCTGCGCTCTTGTGAGCGGTGCCATGCTGGCGTTGCGAGTAAAGTGGCGAGGGTAATTACCAAGGCGGCACGTGCGATGCGTGTTCGTCGAGTCGTGCTTATGGCAAGGATTGCCTCGACTCCGATCGCGACGAGAGCCATCAAACTGACGTAATACCAAGGTTGAGTCGGGTAGCTGAGTTTTTTAAGAAAAATAAAATAGCCAACCGGACCCACGATCAAAGCCACCAGCCAAAAAAGCGCGACGTTCTTTTGCGACATCATTTTCGAGTCGTGCGTTACAAACAAACAACGCACGGCGACAGCTATCGCGACGACAAACAGAACCAGCCACAGCAACACCATGTGGCTGCCAACGGATTCAGAAAATTTCCGGCAGAACAATTCAAAGTCGTAATCTGGGATCTGAACGAGAGCATTCCACTCTCTGGCGCGTTTGATGGTGCCGAGGTACGGAACCATTGAAAGCGCGGCGAGAGATCCAATACCAAGGACCATACCTGCCCGGTTCCACCATCGCCGATATATCGCTACCACTGTTCCGCCACAGCAAACGGCGAAGAGTAGAACAGCGTTGTAGTACAGAACATGAACGCTCGTTACAGCGGCGATTGCACCAAAGATAAGAGTCTTGCGGCACGGCGACTCGATCACTTTCCAGATCGCTATTGATGCAACTAGAAATAAAGCGACGCCAAAACCATACGCGCGCAGAGAATCTCCGATCACAAGAAAGTTGCCGCTGAACCCGAGCAGTGCGAGCGCGATCATTGGGACTCCGCGTTTGGCCGTACGGGCGTGTATCCACAAGATCAGAATGATTCCAAGTCCCACGCAGCATCCCAGAATGCGAAGAGCAAAGTCACCGGCCAGTCCCGTGTTGATCCATGTTCTCAGCACCAGTAGCCAAGCCATCGGGAATGAGTCGAACTGAAGATTGTTCCAAACGTCGCTTACCGTGGGCAGAGAGGCCACGGCGACGGTGTTCACTTCGTCACGCCACAACGCACCAGCATGGAAGAGCAATCCGACATGCAGACCCGCGGCAAACAATGTCATCGCAATCGCGATGGCCCATTCGAGAAGGATGATTGAGTCGGCTTTCTTCGCTGGTTCGTTCACGTTCATTTGTGACGTCATGCGAATTATGCGACGTCGCTCTGTTCAACCAATTGCTGCACCATCTGTTCGAAAGTCACCGATGGCTTCCAGCCTGTGATCCTCTTCAGCTTATTTGGATTACCTCGGAGAATACTTTTGCGGCGCGTGAGCACGCCGGCCTTTTCGGTGACGTGTTTCCGCCAATCAATGCCCAGCGCTGAAAAAGCTATCTCTACAAATTCGCCAACGCTATGCATCTCGCCTGTCGCGACAACAAAATCGTCCGCAGCATCAGCCGCGAGGATCAGGCGCATGGCTCTGACGAAATCCGGCGCGAAGCCCCAGTCGATTTGCGCTGAGAGATCCCCGAGGATGAGTTCAGATTGTAGACCTGCCTTGATGCGATGTGCGGCCCGAACAATCTTTTGTGAAACAAATTTCTCAGCACGCAGCGACGATTCATGGTTGAAAAGGATTCCCGCCGACGCGAATAGCGAATGTTCGGAACGATAGAAACGACAGCACTGAACACCAGCTGCTTTCGTGATGCCGTAGATGTTCTTTGGATTGAACGGCGTTTGTTCGTCCTGTGGTTCGATGGCGGGATCGCCGAACACGTGCGACGATGCTGCATAAAACACGCGCGTGTGTGGCGAACGTTTTTTCATCGCCTCGAGCACGTTGATCAAACCGGTGACATGCGTGCTAAAACTCCTTTGCCAAAGCTCTGTTGTATCACTCGAAACCCGTTCTTCAGAGGAATGATGGAAGGCCGCCAGATAATAGATCTCGTCGGGTTGTAATATTGCTATCGCAGCTGCCACTTCTGCGGAGTTGCCGATTTTAAAGTGCGAAAACCCGAAAGATTCGGAGCCGTCGATCGATTCGCGACCCAATCCGACAACGATCACATTGTCTTGACGAAGCTGTTCGGCAAGAAGCCGGCCATCTTGTCCGGTGCTGCCGATGATGAGCGCCTTTTTCATTCTGCTCGAGCAAAGCGTCTGAACATATCTCGCGTTAACAAATCAGCATGGGAACGCGCGCGCAACGATTTTACGCTATGATCACAGGCCGATTTTCTTTTTCAATTGATCGAATGCCGAGGGTGGGGGAGGAGAATCCAAAGTGACGTTGCCGAGATCTGTAGTCTTGCCGGGCTCGGCGACAAAATGAGTCTGCAGGACATGCGTCATACCTCCGAGCCGGCCATTTGGTACCAGGCGTATCAATTGTAAGTCCTGTGGTGGCACGAGTAAAAATTGAAATCGGCCTTTCGCATCGGTCGTCGGCCGTTCCTGAAGGTTGACGAATGGATCACCGCTGTTCCAATCGTAATTCATAGACAGAGCGAGCTTTTCGTTAGGAACCGGTTTGCCATTTTTGTCGACCAACGTGCCGGTGACCTTTGCCCAGGGCTGCAGCTCGATTTTATCGCGGTTCGAAAAGTCGGTCATGCGAAGGTTCGCCCAACCATTGGTGTGACTCACAAATAAATTCCGGCCCCCCGGCAGGGGAGGGAAAGAGAAGCGACCATCGTTCGTGGTTGTTCTCAGTTGTTCTTTCTCGCTGAATACGGAGAGCGTTGTGCCGTGCAACGAAAACTGCTGGTGCGTTTTGGCGAAAATAATACTCGCGCCAATCGCTGGTTTACCATCGTGGCAGACGACGACGCCCGCAGGTCCATTTCCTTTTTCCAATCGGATCACGAGATTCGTGTTGCTGGTGGGCATCGGTTCGGATTCGTACGGCAGAAAACCTTCCGCTTCGACGCGCAACATCGGTGTGCTGGTGAGCGGCATCATGCCGAGCGAAAAGGTTCCGTTCGTAAAGGTCGCTGCACGCGCATAACTCCAGAAAGGGCGCTCGTGGGGAGGCACGGACTTTCCGCGCACTGATTCGACGATGCGTTGCGTCAAGGCTTTGACCACCCGTCCCATTGGCGGCGGTTTCCGCCCCGGTGTGATGGTAAAGCGTTGAATACGTTCGCCCGTTTGATCGTTTAGAACCGTTCCGGAGAAACGAATCAGGCCGCTGGCGTCTTCTGCCCCGGCGAGTGCTCTTGAGTGGGCATAGTCCTGCTGCGGCAACTGCCCGTTACCGTTCCAGTTACTTGAGTTGTAGTTGCGGGCTTTCTTTTCGACGACGATCAGTAGATTCGTTTTGGATTGTTCCAATTGTCCGATGAGCGACCACGGGTTTAGATCATCTAAACTGCGATTCGCACCGGTCGGTGTCCAGTCGTTCGGTTGAACGTAAATGCTGAGCTGGCCCGGGTAGAGTCCTGTTGCCTCGAAGGCGCCCTCTTGATCAATGGGGACCTGGACGGAGCCGCCGGTCGAGTAACTGAGCATCAACGCTAAACCCTTTGGTAAAGGCTCGCCGTTTGCCGCTACGACCTTGCCGGCAAGAACAATTCCCGGTTCGATATTCAGGTCGCCCACGTCGATTCGTTCTCCGTGGCCCCCTGTGCTAACGGCGCGATTACCGAGAGATCCATGCAAATGTGATTTAATATCCCCATGCAAGTTCCACGCGGTATTTGGTTGCAGGTTTCTGAAGGTGAATCGACCGTCGTTATCCGTTATTGCATGAAAGTCGCCGGCATAAACATCTGAGCTTCGGTTCTCACCGGAAACACTCATGCGAAATTTGGCAACGGGTTTGCCATCTTTTAATACCCGTCCGCTCAACTCGCATCCCACGCCGAGTTTTATAACCTCTACTGCGTTCGTTGCGTCCAGCCACAGCATCTTACGAGCAAGGCGAGCCGCATCGATCGTAACCTGCACCTCCGTGAAAGGTTCCTTACGCTCCATTATGAATTCACCGTTGGCATCACTCACAACGAAGTCCTGAAAGCCCTGGTTGCCGCCCCAGCTCCGGACGCCTTCACCGAAAGCGACGC
>CBHWET010000316.1:0-6155 GCA_966112985.1 uncultured bacterium
CTGGCACCAGTGACCGGCACGAACATCCTGGAAGTTTATGCACAGGACTGGACGGGTAATACCTCGAAGGTGGCGAAGACAACGTTCTTCTTCCATGTGCCGAGGACGTTGACGGTGAGTATCGACGAACATGACACGCGTGCTGGAGAAGGTCCTGCGGATTACGCTGGAACGAAGAGCACGATTGCACCTGATTTCGTGACACCGACCAACGGTGCGACGCTGTATGTGAACCGTGGCCCGTATAAGTTGACGGCCAAGCCGGGACATAACCAGACGTTCACGAACTGGACGCAGATTGTGGATGGCGTGACGAACGTTGTTTCCACGAACGCAGTTTACCAGTTCAAGATGGAAACGAACCTGACGTTGGTGGCGAACTTCATCCATAACCCGTATATGGAAGCGCAAGGCAGCTACTACGGCTTGTTCACGAATGGCTACAGTGATTACGACATCTCTGGTTATGTTGGATTCAAGGTGATGACGAACCAGAGCTTCAGCTCGACGTTCATCATTGACGGTGTGACGTTTGCGCCAGCCGGCAAGTTGCTGGTGGATGGCAGTGCCCACTTCGTGATCAATCGCGCTCGTTACAACAAGCCGAGCCTGACAGTGGATATCCAGACGTTGTTTGGCAGCAATGGATCGAGTGGCACGAACCAGATTGTTGGTACGATCACTGATGGAACGAAGTCAGCGCACATCATTGCGGATCAATGGATCTACAATGGTGCGCCGACGAACGATCAGTATGGCAAGTACACGATGATCCTGCCTGGCAGCAACGACGCGAGCACAAGTCCTGCGGGGCATGGATTTGCGACGTTGACCGTGGCGACGAACGGTAACGTGAGTGGCCTTGGTAACATTGCGGACAGCACGGTGTTGGTGCCGAAGATTACGCCGGTAACGAAGGATGGCCGCTGGCCGTTCTATCAGCAGCTCTACATTGCGCCGAAGATTCAGGCGATGAACTACACGAACAACAGCGTTCTCTACACGAACGCAGTATGGCTGGGTAGTTTGATGGGCTGGTTGCAGTTCACGAACGATCAAGCCATCGGTGGTCAGCTCTACTGGGTGAAGACCGGCACGAACAGCAGCATCCTTGTTGGCCCAGCTGGAGTTTACTCCAACTACTATGCGTTTGGTTTCACGAACGTGATGGAAGTATTGGCCCGCAAGTATGTGCAGCCGACGGATCCGACGAACCTGCGATTGATCCAGGTGACCAATGCGTTGGTCTCGTTCAAGGATGGGAACATCCCTGGAGTGCAGACGCATCCGATCTACATCAAGACGAACAACCTGATCAAGTTCATCACGAACGTGATCAACGGAACGAATGCGTTGGGAGTGAAGAGCACGAACACGCAGTTAGGTAACCTGACCGTTACATTCATTCCATTAAGCGGCAAGATGACCGGAACATTCACGAATGCCATGAGCCAGACGGCGTTAGGCGCGGCGAAGTCACTGCTCTGGAACGGTATTGTCGTCCAGCCGTATAACGTTGGCTACGGTTACTTCATCGGAACGAACCAGAGTGGTTCGATGACGATCGAACAGGATCCGGGTAATTTCCGGCCATAATCATTATCTGAAATTGATTGCGTGGCCGCCTGTGAAAGCAGGCGGCCTTTTTCTTTTGTTTAAGCCACTGGACGCAGAATTCGTGGACCCGTGAAAACAAAGATCGTACTGCGGTAATGAGGGAATAGGCGGCATCAACCGCGTAAGTTCGCCGCGAGATCAGTAACTGCCGCCGTCGCGTCCCCGTTGCATCAATTCAATTTCGTATCCTTCGGGAGCATCAATAAATGCGAAGCCGCTGCCGTCGGGGCGAATCGTTGGACCATCGGAATATTTGATCCCCAGTGACGCGAGGTGCTTTCCAAATTCCTCAAGGCTGTCGACTTCGAACGCGAGATGCGTCAGGTCAGGTTGTACTTCGACTGCGCCGCTGTTCGGAAAGTGGCAGAGTTCGATCAACTCATCGCTTTCGGGAGCTTTCAGGAAAACCAATTCAGAACCGCGTGGTGATTTATGTCGGCGCACTTCTTCGAGGCCGAGAACGTCTTTATAAAACTTAATGCTGCGTTCCAAGTCATTCAGCCGATAACGGGTATGTAAAAGCTTCCGCACTTTCATTTCACCACCATAACCAACGCTTCGTGTCGCGCAACCGTCTGTTGTAAACGGCAATTCATGGATTGCCTCAGGCTGGAATCCCTCTTAATCCCCTTGCTCAGATGCCCAAATTTCCATACCAAGGACTTGTGCGTAAGATTCAGCGCGGGTTTTTAACACTGATCTTCCTGACCGGAACCTTTGCGGCGCTCGCCCAAATTGATCCGGAGAAACGGCAGCTCATTCAGATCGGCTACAATCAGCCGCTCGTCGGGCGCAGTCCTATTTCTGCCTACGCCTTTTATTTCCGTAATGACCCAGGGTTTATGTATACCAACATGACCCTGCGTCTGGCTATAGCGCCAATCTATCTCGATACCGAGCTGGGATTTAAAGGAGCCCTCAGTCCGAACACCGATCTCGCTTTCGGTTTCGGTGGTGGTGGCTTTGCCGACAGCTATTTCGAATATCGTAACGGTAACTGGAACAAACAGGAGAGTTTCACGGGGCACGGTGGCGAAGTGTCGGCGAGTGTTTATCATTTATTTAATCCCTCGCAGCGCATTCCGTTGAACGGTGTGTTTCGCATCGCGCCGCACTACTCGGTTTATCAGCGTGACTCGGACACGGCTCCGACGTTTGTCTTGCCGAAGGACCATACCTCGGTGAACGTGCGCACTGGCTTGCGATGGGGTGGTCGTGAGCCAACGATCTTTCCGCAACTGGCGCTGGAAATGTCCGCCTGGTATGAGGGGCAATACCGTACCGACAACGGCAACTACGGTTTTGCGGGCGACAGAACGCTCGAAGATTTCTGCCACTTGTTCTGGGGGCGCGCGCTGTTTATCTACACTCTCCCGAAGTTGAAGCACAATTTCGGAATCAGTTTTACGACCGGTTCGAGTATCAACACCGATCGATTCAGTGCCTACCGTCTCGGTGGGCTCTTGCCATTGGCATCTGAATTTCCTTTGACGCTGCCGGGATATTATTACCAGGAATTGAGTGCGCGAAATTTCCAGTTGTTAAGCGGTCAGTACAGTTTGCCTCTCGATCCAAAGCAGCACTGGATTCTCACCGCGACAGCCGCTGAAGCGCACGTCACGTATCTGGAAGGCCTGGCGCAGCCACGTCAATGGCATTCAGGCGTTGGCCTTGGCCTTGGATATCGTTCCAAATCAGGAACATTCCAATTCTTTGGCGGCTATTCGTACGCTTTCCAGGCAATGCGCGACAACGGCCATGGCGGACACAGCATTGGCGTCCTGTGCCAGATCGATCTGGAGGCCCACCGTCGTCCTCAGGCGGTCGAACAAATCGAAAGCCCGCTGAAGTCCCGTGGTTTATTCCAAATTTTTGAAGAATAGGGTAAACTTGCAGCTAACAAGTTGGTTAAGGACACAAATGCCGAATTATCCCGTTCGTGGACTGTTCTTCAGTTGGCGGGAATCATTTTGGACGTTCCTTCTTTAATTTCAGAGAATCCACGCCCGCAGTTGCATTTTTTGAGCTGAAACATCCCCTCGCTGCTTCCGAAATGTGGTTTCCAGCGCCGGATGTACCCTTTGCGGCTCCAGAAATGAACTTTCTTGCGTCGGAGAGACCCTTTGCGGCTTCGGAAATCAACTTTTCTGCGTTGGAGATACCTTCTGCGGCTTCGGAAATAGACATTTCAGCGTCAGACAGAGGTGCTGCAGCTTCCGAAAAGAGTTTTCCAGCGCTAACTTTAACGCCGCGGCACTGGAAATGGACTTTCCAGCGCATGACACCCACTCTGCGGGTCCCGCGACGGCATTTTCTACGTCGGAGTACGTCTTTGTTACTCCCGCAGCCGTAATTTCGACGCCGGACAGTGCCTTTGTTGTTGTGAGTTTTTCGATAAAAAACCAAAGAAGACCGCTCCCAATGGATTTTTCAGATGAAAACATAATACGAATCGGGTTTCGTTCGACAAAAGACTGGCAAAGTCGGGGCTGCCTCTGACGAGGTCTGCCGCGCCTTGAGAATGTTGACGGCGAAAATAGTTGATCCAACAGTCCATCTTTCAGATTCTGTATCAGGTTAATAGGTCATCCCGCCGGAACGCAGTGAATTTGAATTTAAACATCCTGGTTCTGTTTATCGTGATTGTATTAGGTCACGACGCGTTTGCGCACGGCGACGTTCATCAGCAAATCCAACTCGTCACGGGCGAAATTTTGAAGGACGACCACAACGTTTCGTTATTGTTGAAGCGGGCTGAGTTGGAACGAATGGACGGCGATTTTCTCGCGGCCCTCCGTGACTGTGACAAGGCGCATACACTCGAGGTAACGAACATTGCGATCCATTTCACCAGAGCGAAGATTCTGCTGGATCAAGGCAAATCGGCCAGGGCAGCAGTTGAATTCGATAAGTTTCTCAAAGACCACCCACTCCATGTGGACGCCCTGATTGGCCAAGCTCGTGCGTCGGTCCAAGCGGGAGAAATTGAATCGGCTGAACGGTATTTTCGACTCGCGATCGAGCACGCCGCGGCACCGGAACCTGATTGGTATTTTGAATGCGCCCGGATGTTGGAACGGGCAGGGCGGGGCAGCGATGCCGTCGCCGTTCTGGACGATGCCGGCCGTAGATTCGGTGGGATCGTTTCCATTGAACTGCTTGCTATTGAATTTGAAACGAAGCTTCACAACTTTGATCGCGCAGTGACTCGTCTGGACAAAATCATTGCACAGTCATCAAGGAAAGAATCGTGGCTTGGGAAACGCGCGCAGATTCTCGAGTTGGCAGGACGGTTCGACGAGGCGCGGCATGCCTATGTGAAGACGCTCGCTGCAATTCATGCATTGCCGACGCCATTGCGTATGACGGCAACGACGAAAGAACTGGAGTCGTCGATGACAGCCGCATTGCAAAGACTTAACGAAAGAAAATGAGAAAAACAAAACCGAGTACAGTCTTATGTGGCGAATGGGCATTTATTATCTGCGTTTTGACGATGATGTGTTCTCAGTCTGTAGTGTTCTCTCAGTCAACTGTGATTTTCGGGATTACAAACAGCTGGCGTTATAATCAGACTAATAATCTCGATGCAGTGAACTGGAAAACGCCGGGCTATAATGACACCAACTGGCCAGGGGGACCGGCGCTTCTGTATTCTGAAACGAATGCCGCCATTTCGCCGCGCAACACGCCACTCACTCTCGGACGAATCACGTATTACTTTCGCACGCACTTCACTTTGACCAATGCGCCCGCGGGGGCAGTGTTGACGTTCTCTAATCGTATCGATGACGGTGCGGTCTTCTATTTGAACGGCGTGGAAATTCAGCGGGTTCGGATGCCAGGGACGCCTACGAACATTACCTATTCAACGCTTGCCACATCTACTCCTTCGGGAGGCGATGCCACGGGCTGGGATGTGTTTGGGATTTCGGTAACAAATGCCGTTATTGGCGATAATGTCCTGGCGGTGGAGGTCCATCAAGCGCAACGAATAGCAGCGATATTGTTTTCGGTAGCGCATTGAGTTTAGGTTCCGCATCCGTCATTCGGGGGCCGTACCTGCAAATCGGAACATCGACGAACATTGTGATTCGTTGGCGAACTGACGTCGCGACGGAATCTGTTGTTCGATACGGCTTCACTACGAATCTTACATCCGTTGTAAGTGACTCGACGCAAACGACGAATCATGAGGTCGTGCTCGGGAACCTAACGCCTGATACACAATATTTTTATTCCGTCGGGATCACAGACGGTCCTCTTTCTGGGGGCGATACGAATACTTTCTTCGTCACAGCTCCTCCTATCGGAGCAGCCAAAGCGACGCGTGTTTGGGTGATTGGTGATGCAGGAACGAAGAATACCAGCCAGGCGAATGTGCGTGACGCGTATTACAATTTCACCGGCGCGCGACATACCGATCTTTGGCTGATGCTTGGCGATAACGCGTACGACACTGGTTTGGACAGCGAGTATCAAGTTGCCGTTTTTGACATGTATTCCACGATGCTTCGGAAATCGGTCGTCTGGCCGGC
>CBHWET010000317.1:0-6125 GCA_966112985.1 uncultured bacterium
TTGATTTCATTCATCAGATTGCCAGAGACGATGACGTCGCTGTTCGCCGCGTCGCGTTACTTTGCATGCGACGAATGGAAAGAACAGAGATAGCGGAATTTCTCGATGATTCGGACCCTGCCCTTGTGTTGGAAGCCGCACGGGCTATTAACGACATCCCAATTCCCGAAGCGTTTCCACGGGTGGCAGCATTATTGAACAGCAGTGCGCTCGTTGACGTGAATTATTTCCTCAAACTAAAGGAAACCAAAACGTCTCCACAGGATCAACTGGTTCGCCGCGCGATCAACGTGAATTTCCGCCTGGGCGAAGGTGAAAATGCTGATGCGCTCGCAAAGTTTTCAATCAATGAACATGCGCCAGCCCCATTGCGTATTGAAGCGATTGACGCCTTGGCAGATTGGGAACATCCCGATCCGCGTGATCGTGTCATGGGATTGTGGCAGCCACTTCCATCGCGCGACAAAGATCCAGCCGACGTCGCGTTACGCAGTGCTATTTCTGAACTGTTCCAGTCTGGCAACGAGGAAATCCTGACGGCTTCCGTTCGGGCGATGCGCAAGCTGCAGATGAACGATACGACAATCCTCATCATCGATTTGTTCGGAACACCCGGTCACAGCGCTGCATTACGCGTCGAGTGCCTTGGTGCTTTGGTTGATCTACAACATGAAACGTTGCCGGACGTGATCAAAACAGCCTTGGCCGATTCCGATATCGAAGTTCGACGTGAAGCAATCAAATACGTTGAGCACGTGAATCCTGCTGAAGCCCCTGCTCTCCTCGAGAGACTTTTCTCGACCGAAAAAGACGTTCACATCAACCAAACGATTGTCGTCACGCTTGGTAACTCAAAGGAACCAACGGCCGACGCAGTAATCGCACGCCTTATGGACCAACTCCTCGAGGGTAAGCTCGCATCGGAACTGCACCTGGATTTGCTCGAAGCAGCGTCGAAACGAAAGAGCGATGACGTAAAGAAAAGAGTTAAAACCTATGAAGATCGTTTAGCAAAGGATAACGCCCTTGCTCCATATCGCGTCACGCTTTCCGGCGGTGATGCCGAGAACGGGAAAAAGATCTTCCACGAACGTGATGACGTCGGTTGTTTGCGTTGCCACTCTATTCGTCGACAAGGCGGCACCGTCGGGCCTGATCTGGGCGGAATAGGCAAGCGTCAGTCACGAGAATATCTCCTCGAATCGATCGTTTTTCCGAATAAGCAAATCGCTACCGGTTTCGAAAGTGCCGTTGTCGTCATGAAAAATGGAGCTTCGCATGCCGGTTTGGTTAAAAACGAAACCGATGCTGAACTCCTTCTCGATTCTCCAGAAGACGGTCAGGTGAAGATTAAAAAATCCGAGATCGAAAAACGAACTCGCAGTCTTTCGCCAATGCCTGAGGAAATTTCCAAGCTGCTGACAAAACGCGAAATCCGTGACGTTGTCGAATACCTCTCGACGCTCAAGTAACCTGCTTATCTAACACCTTTGTGGAACGAAAAAAGCGCAGCTTTGCAGCTGCGCCTTTGCGTTAGAATTGTCAGCGATTACTTCTTCGCAGTCTTCTTAATCGGCACTGTGGCGATCGTCTGGAGAATGCGGCTCGCGATTTTGTATGGATCGCCCTGGGAATTCGGACGGCGATCTTCCAAATAGCCTTTGTAACCGTTGTTCACAAAGCTGTGTGGCACGCGGATCGAAGCGCCACGGTTAGCAACACCGTAGTTGAATTTATCGATCGATTGCGTTTCATGCAGACCGGTCAGGCGGAGATGGTTATCCGGACCATAGACGGCAATGTGTTCGTTCTTGTACTTGTCGAACGCGCACATAAGAGCTTCGAAATAGTCCTGACCGCCGACTTCGCGCATGTGCTTCGTCGAAAAGTTCGAGTGCATGCCGGAACCGTTCCAATCGACGTCTTTGCCGAGAGGCTTGCAATGCCAGTTGACGTCCACGCTGTATTTTTCACAGAGGCGCATCAACAGATAACGGGCAACCCACATCTGGTCGGCAGCGCTGCGAGAGCCTTTGCCGAAGATCTGGAATTCCCACTGGCCTTTCGCCACTTCGGCATTGATGCCTTCGTGGTTAATACCAGCTTCGAGACATTGATCGAGATGCTCTTCAACGATCTGGCGAGCGATGTTGCCGACGTTTTTGTAACCGACGCCCGTGTAATATTCGCCCTGAGGATATGGGAAACCGGATTCAGGAAAACCGAGCGGCTTGCCATTCTGGTAAAGGAAATATTCCTGCTCGAAACCGAACCATGCATCTGGATCATCCAGGATCGTTGCGCGGGAGTTGCTTGGATGCGGCGTCTTGCCGTCCGGCATCATGACTTCGCACATGACCAAAACGCCGTTTTTGCGGGCTGGATCAGGATAAACAGCAACCGGCTTCAACACGCAGTCTGAGCTGCGGCCTTCCGCCTGTCGGGTGGAACTACCGTCAAAGTTCCACAAAGGAAGCTCTTCCAGCTTCGGAAACTTGTTAAAATCTTTGATTGTGGTTTTGCTGCGAAGATTGGGAACGGGTTCATATCCGTCCAACCAGATGTATTCTAGTTTATATTTCATGAGTCGTACGAAGTTGTGTTAATGCTGTATTAATTTATCCACCCACGCGCGGGGGCAATCGATAAGCAAATATCCTGCCGTGCCACCGCTCATTTTCCAAGAATGAACTTTCATTCAATATTCACAGGCCTTCACCAAAACAATGAATTTTTTTGCGCAAAAAAACGAGGCACCGAACTGTCGTTTTTTATCCAGCGTGAATTTTCTTCAACAGGTCCATGAATTAAATTGTTCGCAGACCTCCCCCATTCATTCGAACAAACCGTTGCAGCCAAACCGCGATAAAGCATAGTTAAGGGCGGGACGGCAACCAAGTCCTTCACTCAATGCTACAAGTCAAAGATACGCTGCGGTCCACTGTGCATCTGACCTTCGATGGCCGGGTGATCAAGGCTTATCACGGACCCAACGCGCTCGATCGGTTCGATAACGAAATCCGCATCCTAAAACTTCTTGAAGAACGCGGCTGCCCTTTCGTACCGAAGCTTTTGGAAGCTGATTACGAGCAACTTGAAATTACAACGACCAACTGTGGCAGTCGCGTCCAACACCTCGATGCCAAGCGCACGCAGGAGCTTTTTGCAGAATTGGAGCAATACGGCGTCCGTCACGACGACCCAGACATGCGCAACGTGACGTATCGGCAATCCGATGGCCGTTTTTGTATCATTGATTTTGAGTTTGCAACTGTTTTAGCCGGTCAAGAATCCCCTGCTTCGCCTTCAACACCCCATGGACAAAGCTGATCGAAAAACCGCACCACCACAAAACCTGCGTTGGTTTGGCTGGACCGACCGCGGCAAATTCCGTCCCAATAACGAAGATTCTTTCCTCGGCCTGCAATTCAACGCGTCCGATCTCCATCACCTCGGGAAATTTGGCAACGCACCGATCACCGACACCGATTTTGTATTCGCGGTCAGTGACGGAATGGGCGGCGCTCTTTCCGGCGAGTACGCGAGCAAGATCGCTGTGGAAAAAATAACAAAGCTCATGCCACGGTCGTTCAAACAATCGGCCCGCGGCATGGAATCAGGCTGGGCCGATATCCTGGAAACCTTATTTGCCGAAATCCATAGCTCGCTCGTTTATCTGGGCAACAGTTACGAAGAGTGCTCCGGCATGGAAGCCACGCTCTCGCTCGCGTGGTTTACGCCTGGTTGGATGTATTTTGGGCACATTGGCGATAGCCGGATTTACTATCTTTCCAAACGACAAGGGATCATTAAGCAACTGACAGAAGATGACACTCACGTGGGTTGGCTGTTGCGTAATGGAAAGATTAACGAACGCGAAGCCCGCGAACACCCGCGCCGCAACGTCCTGCAAAAGGCTCTCGGCGGCGGGAATCAATTCGTTGATCCCCAGGTTGGCGCCGTGGCTTATGAACCCGGTGATATTTTTCTGCTCTGCACAGATGGGTTGACCGAAAAGATTTACGATCAACAACTGTTTGAACTTCTCCGCGAAGATTCTGTTCTCGGCGCCAAAAAGAATCCAGCCGAGCGGCTCGTCAAAGAATCTATCGAACGCAACTCCCGCGATAACGCTACGGCTCTCGTCATTCAAACTCTCTGAGAGATCGCGTAAAATCAAAAACGCCGTGCCAACAATTGTCGGCACGGCGTCGAAACCTGCGCAAAGCTTAGTGAGCTTCGCCGTGATAACCTTCTTCCCCGTGTTCTGAAAGGTCGAGACCAGCGCTTTCGACTTCTTCCGTCGGACGCAGACCGATCACTGCCTTAACGATGAACGCAATCACAACCGTGGCCACAACCGACCATACGAGCGTAATCGCGATAGCTTTCAATTGCGCGCCCAACAGACCGTCCGCCAGACCGCCGACAATTGGATTTGCATCCTTGCTGGCGAGCAGACCAGTCATTAAAGCGCCCAGGGTACCGCCAACGCCGTGAACACCAAACGTGTCCAACGCGTCGTCGTAACCGAGCTTTGCCTTGAGGAACGCGACAGCGAGGAACGGAATGATACCAGCGGCAATGCCGATGATCATGGCGCCGTTAGTCGTAATGAAACCGCAAGCGGGCGTTACAACAACCAATCCAGCGACGATGCCGGAGCAGAAGCCAAGCACGCTTGGCTTGCCGCGCATAATCCATTCAGCGACAGCCCAAACGAAACCTGCCGTGGCAGCCGCGAGCGTCGTGGTCGTGAAGGCTTGTGCAGCAATACCGTCCGCAGCGAGAGCACTGCCGGCGTTGAAACCATACCAGCCAACCCATAGCATGCCCGTGCCGACCATACAAAGCACCATACTGTGCGGCGGCATTGGAATTTTTCCAAAACCCTTACGAGGTCCGAGAATCAAGCAGAGAATCAAAGCTGACCAACCAGAAGTCATGTGAACGACGGTACCACCGGCGAAATCGAGCGCTTTGATCTTCGCATTCGGATTCAGCGGACCGCACATTAAACCGTCAGCTGCCCAAACCATGTGAGCGAACGGGAAGTAAACGGCAAACATCCAGATCGTGATGAACACCAACACAGCGGAGAATTTCATACGTTCTGCGATCGCACCCAAAATCAGCGCTGGCGTGATGATTGCGAAGGTCAGCTGGAAGATCGCCCAAACGTTGTTCGAAATCCAGTTACTGCCCTGCCCTACGCCTGTCCCGTCAACGCCTTTGAAAAAGGCGAAGTCTTTCAGGCTGCCGAGGAAAGGTGAACCTGCGGCAAATGATAGACTGTAACCGCACACCCACCACAAAATGGTGACGAGGCCGGCGATGCCAAGGCACTGCGCCATGACGGAAAGAACGTTTTTCTTACGAACGAGACCGCCATAGAACAAGGCGAGGCCCGGCAGTGTCATGAACAGCACGAGCGCCGTCGAGGTCATCTGCCATGCGTTGTGACCGGGGCCCGGTCCGGCAATCTTCGATGGCGCATTCGTCTGGCGCGCAACGTTGTTCATGTAAGCTTCAAGGTCAGCGAGGCGGTCTTCCACGCTGGCTTCTTTAGCTGGAGCAGCGGCAGCTGGCGCTGCCGCCGCCGGAGCTGCGTTGGTTTCTTCAGCGCGCAAACCGAAGTGTGCCATCGCAAAGCACGTCGTTAGTCCTAAGATATAAAGTAGTTTTTTCATGGGTGGTGAGTCTTAAGTCAGTGGGTGTTGATTAAACGGCCTGCTCCCCTTTTTCCTCTGTGCGGATACGGATGGCCTGGTCGACAGGCGAAACGAAAATTTTCCCATCACCGATCTTGCCGGTCTTGGCGGCTTTCACGATGGCCGAAACGGCGGACTCAACGAGGTTATCGGCGAGGACGATTTCGATTTTGATCTTCGGGAGGAAATCAACCGTGTATTCGCTGCCACGATAAATTTCAGTATGACCTTTTTGGCGACCGAAGCCTTTCACTTCGATCACTGTCATGCCTTCGATGCCCACTTCGCTGAGGGCGTCTTTTACCTCTTCCAATTTGAAGGGTTTTATTACTGCTTCGATTTTTTTCATAGTTATGGTGAACCAAATTGGTGTTAGCGGACTGCCCGGCCCTTTAGCAACGGCCATGCCACACC
>CBHWET010000318.1:0-6107 GCA_966112985.1 uncultured bacterium
GTCCACCAATGAAGCCCCGCAACTCTTTGGTCGTGTTTTTATAGTCAGTTCGAGTGCCGTTCTAGAAAACTTAAAGAACCTTGGCTATCCGCAATCATCCTCGAAAAAGGCTGTGCAACCAGACAACAGTAACAGTGCGTCAACCGGGGCGAAGCCGGCAAAAACAACTGCCGCCGAGGCGATGCTGCGGGATTATTTCACCTCAAGTGGCGTCGATCTGACTCCGCCAAAGTCGATCTCCTTTAACGAGAGTCAGGGTCGATTATTCATTCGCGCCAGCCAGGCAGATTTACAAACCATAAGTTCTGCAATTGACACTTTGAATACCCAACCGGCGCCCCCCGCAAATAAGGATTCGACGAATCTTTTTAGCCGAAGCTTTAAGGTTAAACCGAGGATTGTTTTAGACGCTTTAGAGCGACTCTTCGCTGAACACAAGATCGCGGACAAAATCGATGAATCCGCTCAACCGCAAACGCGAGCTAATCAAATGATCAGAAACTACCTTGCCGCCGCGGGACTGGAATTGCGTCCGCCGAAATACGCTTTTTTCAATGATCAAAAGGGAATTATTCTCGTACACGGCACGGAACAAGATCTAGATATCGCCGCGAGCGCCATCGAAGTGGTAAGTGCCGAGCCTGCCCAGCTGACCATCGGGCTTCGTTTAGCAGAGATCGATGAAGCGACGTCGAAGAAACTAGGTTTCGATTGGTTTACAAAAGAGGCAACAGCAACCAGCGTGGTTCGCTCCAATATCGCGGTTCGGCCCGTCAAAGGCATTTTGACAGACCGGGCGTATCGCACCGTTATCAAAGCTTTGGAAAGAGAAAAGGGCGTTGATCTCCTTACAGGGCCACGCGTCACGACCCTCAGCTCGAGGCAGGCGCAGATTGGCCTTCTCGATTCTTTGGTAAAGACAACAGGCGTTACACGGATTGAAGACGTCGAGGCGAAATCGGAGACATACGTCACGAATGCAACGCTCTCCGGCATCACCCTGGACGTTATTCCGAACGTTTCTCCCGACCGGTATTCAATCGACCTCACATTGATCTCATCCGCCACTGAATTCCTCGGCTACGAAACTCTGAACGACGGAACCAAGCAGGGTCATGCGCAGACACATCGTTTCCTCGCGAATGCAAAGATCTGGGATGGAGAAACAATTATTCTTGGCCGGATGCCAGCCATAACGAAGCTGAATGGCCGCCAAAATGATGACACACGACAGATTGTCGCCTTTGTCACCACCACGATTATTGACGCAGCCGGAAATCGAATCCACACCGATGACGATTTGGAGCTACTGAGTGAACGGCCCAAACCATAAAGTTGAACTTAAAAGACGCGAAGCTGCCAATATCAGCCGTTGGCATGCTTTTTGAATTCGGCCAGACGAAATCCAACCACTCTCAAGTGATCAAAAATAGCCATTTCTTCTAAGTGGCTGATTTACAGGCGCGTGGCGACGACTAAAATTTTTAGTTGGCGCAAACAGCTTTGGAATCGCCGTACAAAAAATTTTAGTTGCCACAAACCACTTCGTTTTCGCCGACTAAAAATTTATTCCAAGCGTTTCCATTCCGGAATCGGCAACTAAAAATTATTTGTTGGCGTTCCCATTCCGGAATCGCTGGCTAAAAATTTGTAGCCGCCGCCCCCATCTCGGAATCGGGAACTAAAAGTTTTTAGTCAGCGTTTCCATCTCGGAACTGGTGACTAAAAATTTCTAGTCGGCAGTTCCATTCTGGAATCGACAGCTAAAAATCTTTAGTCGGCGATTCCATTTCGGTTTTGAGGACTTTTATCCCGTGGGAGGGAACAACAAAGATGCAAAGGCGCAAAGAAATCAGGTTTTGACAGCGGCGATTCAGATCCAGGAGGAAAGCGCCGCCCGGAACTCAGGCTGACATGGTTCGACGGTTGGACGTAATCATCCTGTCCAAAACATTTGCGGTGATCTGCTGCGCGCGTTTGTCAGGACCCTTTGGTTCCATGTAAGCCTTGGGGCGGATGTAGCCGGGTGGTTCACTGAGCGCGTCACTCCACCAACATGTGGCGGCATTGAAGACGAAGTTGCGTTTGCCACCTGGATAGATCGTCGCAGTGTAAACGCCTCCGTTCGCTTGTCCGGGTTTGTTATTGGTCGGTGCCGTGGAAACGATCTCCAGTCCATCAATCGGCGCCGGATCGCCGTGCCATTCCCAGCCGACCAAACCCGGGATACCGTCGCCCTTCTTCATCCCGGTGCCTTCAAAAATCCAATGATCCGGTTTCGAGCAAATCCAGTCTGATCCTCCAGTGATTGGAGCAATGCTTCGTGCGCCAATGATTTGATTCGCATTTGGACTGATGTGTGGCAGCAATGCCATGGCAGGGAACCGTTTGAATTCTTTCTCATCGGGCGGACCGAAGAAATCCATTCTCGAGAAAACGCGGTTGGCAATACCTCGCGAGTTCGGACGCGGATCGATACGCCCACAAACCGCGTTGCCGGAAAAGAAACCTACATTCAGACCTTTGTTGATTGCGGTTTTCATGTTGTTGAACATTTCGATCGACCAATATTCGTCGTGTCCGATCGAAATGAAGCCCTTCGCGCGCAACAGGCCTTTCGCATCCGAATGTGTATCCGTGTTTGAAATGTAAGTGACGTCGTAGCCTTGCGATTCCATCCAGTATACGAATGGAAATTCCCAAAGAAAAAATTCCCCGGAACCAGTTGAGAGCGGCTGATCGAGTATCTGGCAGTATTTGCCGTAAGGCCGATCAAACGAAACATCAACGCCCGGGCCCCAATACCAATTGGATTTCCCATCATCGTAGAGGGCGAATTGGTTGGGCCAGCGGTTGTACGCCTGCCAGGTGTTATCGCTGCATTGGAACAGGAAGTCGGCTTTCCGATTGTCGCGAACGATGAAGATAACGTAGCTCTGAAGCTTTTCGCGTTCGGCCGTCAACTTGCCAATGTACACACCGCTGAGCCAATCTTTCGGAATTTTAAAGCTCACGCTCGGTTCCCACTGGCACTCGCGCACGCGGTTTTTTCCAATCGAAGGTTCAGGCTGCACTTTGCCTTTGAACGAGCCACAGCTTTTCACGAGTCGCCCCCCTGCTCCGCCGTAAAATCCCATGCGATAGACATCAAGACTGAAGTTCGATTGCGGATTGGTGCTAACGAATATCTGGAATGTTTCCCCCGCGCGAATGCTAGTGTGTGAGCAGTAGCCCTCGATCCATGGACAACGATATTTAGATTTCCGTTCGACGCGCGTGTTGGTCAGCAACCAATCGCGTGTGCCGTTTTTTTCATTCTCCTTACGAATCGCATCGCTTCGGGATGCGACCTGGTTCTTTACTGGTATAGCGCACCCGCCGAGAGCGGCGGCCGCGCCAAGCCCGGCAATGCCTTTCAGAAGATTGCGGCGGGAAAACGTTGAGTCGTCGCTCTGTCTCATGCGCATTTTAGACGGGCATATAAAAAAAATATTTGGTAATATTACTTGGTGTTTGATCGATTAAAGTTTGTTGGTGTCGTTGTGCTCGCGGTGATCGCGGGTAGTTTCGTTTCCGCACAGACGTTGAACCTGCCTCCGCGCCCCTCCAATGCCGCGGGTGGTGCTGATTTCAAAGACATGATATTGCCGCTGTCTTTCGGCAGTTCCAACCGCCAACTGAGTCCGCGCGAGGTCGCGATTCTCGGCCAGGTTCTGCAGGGGAATGTTCCGAACTGGATGCGATCGATGACGTTGGTAACAACGAATGCCACGATAGGTGGCACGAACCACACTATCAGCTACTACGTAATTCCTGATTATCTGGCGATTGGCTCCGACCAGGATTATTTCCTTATGCCTACGACGCCGCTCCTCGCACAACGCATCGCCGACGCGCTCAATTGCAGTCTGACGACTGCAAAGATGGTCAATGACATCTGGAAGAAAGCCCCTTGTAAGTTGTCGCCGTCGACGCAGACGCCCGTCCCGGAGATGATCGACATTCCCTATTATGATCAGCACAACACGACGGTGCGTGGCCAGCGGTTCGCCGTGACGAATAGTTATCCGTTAGGAACGCTGACGGGCGGCGATAAAAAGGACGTTATTATCGCCAACAAGATTTATACAAACTTTTCGACCAGTATTACGAATGTCGTTGTTATTTATGGGTGGCACCAGCTGAACGGATCACCCATTCAGCCTGTTTATAATGGGCACGAAGAAACTTACGCGGATTACAGCCACGGCATTCGGCTGGTTCAGATGAATGTTACGGTCGACGGCCAACCGAACACCGTCACAAACGTCCTGAAGAATACAGCTTTGGCAGCGCTCCTCAGCGATGATGCGACATTTGCCGGCAACGTCATCAACAAACCGCGTTACACCCCGGCTGCAATGGCTCCATCCATTACCGAGCAACCCGCCAGCCAAACGATGGTCTCCAATTCCACGGCGACTTTTACAGCCTTTGCGGTCGGCGATACGCCTCTGACGTATCAATGGCGATTGAACGGAATGAACATCGCCGGTGCGACAAATAAAACACTGACGTTGACGAACGTACAGTCGTCGGCAGCAGGCAGCTACACCGTTGTTGCATCAAATAGTGTCGGCATCGCCACCAGCATTCCGGCGATTCTTAATGTTACCAATTCGCTTCATCCGATCTTGTTTGCGGACGATTTCGAAACCAACAGTTCTGCGCGATGGGATTTATTCTGGGGTTCGGGGAATGGCGTGTCCGATTACACCGTGGATTGGGCGTTCGATTACAGTCACGAAGCCACAATGATCAATGGCGCAGGGTATTTTATCCGACCAGCACCGAATTCCCATGGCACGAGCCACGGAGTGCGATTAACCGTTAACAACAACGATACGAACGGTGTCATAGCAGGCGTTAATCTTTATCCGAAGAACGTCACATTCTCGAATGATTACGCACTGAAGTTCGATATGTGGGTGAATTATCCCGGCAATGCAGCGGGAGCCGGCTCCACAGGGAGCACCGAGTTTGCCTTGTGCGGAATGAATCACCTCGGAACACGAGCCAACTGGGCAGCGACGACCGCAAGCGCCACGGACGGCCTTTGGTTCGCCGTTGATGGTGAGGGCGGGGTTTCAGCTGATTACCGCGCCTTCGTCGGCAATCTCGGCGGCGTACAAACGGAACTGCTCGGCCCGTCCAGCGGCCTGAGTCAATCGAACAGCACGGCAAGTATTTATCAGACCTTGTTTCCTTCTTCGCGATTCGAAACAGCAGGTGCACCGGGGAAAAATTGGGTTGAAGTCGAACTGCGACAAGTCGGCAGCGTGATTACCTGGTTGATGAACGGAACCGTAGTCGCACAACGCACCAATACATCTTCGTTTACCTCAGGCAAAGTGATGATTGGTTTCATGGATACGTTTACATCAATCGCCAGTCCGTCCAACCAGGCGTTCATCCTGTTCGAT
This sequence comes from uncultured bacterium, assembly GCA_966112985.1. Taxonomy (GTDB): domain Bacteria; phylum Verrucomicrobiota; class Verrucomicrobiia; order Limisphaerales; family JACDHS01; genus CBHWET01. The sequence goes on from CBHWET010000318.1 coordinate 5,463, forward strand.
AACGTGCGCGTTGAGAATCTGGCGCAAACGTTGCAATCGCCTTCAATCACCAGCGCGCCACAAAATACTCAAACCAACGCTGGAGCGAATGTTTCGTTCACCGTCGCAGCAAACGGTTCCGCTCCCCTGCTCTATCAATGGTCGTTCAACGACGTCGCTATTCCGGGCGCAACAAACCCGACGCTCCAACTGACGAATCTCCATTCAACAAACGGCGGAACATACTCCGTAACAGTTACGAATAGCGCCGGGCTCGCCAATGCATCAGTCACATTAGCCGTTGTCTCGCAACCCCCGCAGTTTAGTTCAATTGCGCGCGAAGGTTCGGGACATACGCAGCTGTCGTTCAGCGCTGACAATGGCACATCGCATCTGCTCGAAACGTCAACGAACCTTGTCACATGGACGCCGATTTCCGTTCTCGCAGTTTCCAATGGTTCATTTGCATTCACAGATATCGATGCGACGAACTTCGTAAATCGTTTCTATCGAGCCCGCAGCACCGCCGTTTCTTTATTGACGGATTTCGAATCATACGAAAATGGCGCCTCGGTGCTGTTCCAGTCACCTGGAACGTCTGGTTCGACTTCCAATTTCGTTGATTTGACCATGCCCGAATTTGCTTTCGTCACGAATGCGTTCCCT
>CBHWET010000319.1:0-6094 GCA_966112985.1 uncultured bacterium
CGTTCGGCGAAATAGAGCGGGGTGGGGCGGCCGCAGAATTCACGCAAGTAGTATTGGAGTTCCTTCTGAAACTCAGGATCTTTTTGCGCACGGAAATATTCGTCTTCAAGTTCCTTCAGTGGATGCATCAACGTCTCTGGGGCGTAGCGTCCCCCGTATGGACCAAAGTGCCCCTGCGCATCAGGAATGTTCGGGCTTACAACCGTGCTCATACGCAAAAGTTTCGCGGAATCGTCCACGGACGCAAACATTTTCGTGTTTGGCACGTCAGGATTTTCTTTAAACACCTTTCAGTCTTCTGCGGTGCGACTTGCATTTGTGTCGCTGCAATCCGCGAATAAGTTCCGATAGGCAAGGAACCTCAAAAAGCAGTCCGAAGTATGACAGCTCCAATTCTTATCGCAGATGATGACGACAACGACGTCCTCTTGATGCGGCGTGCATTGGCGGCGCTTAACGTCAGGAATCCGATTGAAATCGTACACAATGGTGATGAAGCAATCCGTTACTTATGCGGCGACGGTGCTTACGGAAATCGTGAAAGATATCCGTTTCCGGTTTTGATGATGCTCAATCTCGAAATGCCTCGGAAGAATGGAGGCGAGGTTTTAGCGTGGCTGCAAACGCAGTTGGATTTGCCACCGTTGAAAGTAATCGTTGTTAGCGGTCATACAGATCGGCGTCCCGTCCAACAAGCCATGCATCTAGGGGCGCAATACTTTCTGAGTAAACCTCCTGATGCCGATAAACTGCGTGACATTCTGAAGGATTTAAAAGAGTTGCGGCTTGTGCCGTCCAATGGGGGAGTTCACCTCGAACTGGCTTCGATCTTTGCGGCTGCGCTAATAAATTGATCCTGAATCAAAATACTTTGTTGAGGCGCTGCCATTGGGAGTTTTTGAATTCGTAAAGACCGGCCAGTGGATACTTTCGGGCGCGTTTTGAGCTGCCTAAAAAGGTTAACAGACTTTCGCCCGCCTGGTCGCGCGTTTCGTGCTCGGAAATGATACCGCGCAGTTCGCAATACAGGATGAAAGGCTTAACTCGCGGCGGCCGATTCCGTTCGAGCCTGAGTTGTTCGATGATGCGGATATCGTAGTGTTCGTATAATGAAAGTAGTAACGAAAAATCCTTCATTTCAAGTACGTCGGCGAGCGCGTGAATGCCCCATCGTTCGAGTTTCTCTGGCATTCTGGCGCTGCAATCAAGCAATGCGCAAAGTTCGTGGAGATCTTCGCTTTGCCGGAGGATAACAATGAAGTTTCGCTTCGTGTTGGCTTCCGCTACTGCTTTTTTCTCCCATCCCGGAGACCGGCCATCGACAATTCTCAGCGGCGAGTCGGGATTCGTTGAAGTTTCTTTCCCCATTCCAAATCTTTCGTCAACAATCGTTGGCGAAAGTGTCAACAATACTTCGACTTCAGCAAATCCGGTGAAAAAGTAAAAACGACGTGCGGGTTATTACTAAATGGGACCAAAGACTTCTAGGACACTCGCTAGGGCCACGCCTCAGGTTTCGTCCTTTTTAATCCACTTACCCGTCGTGCTCGGATGAAACGCTCGCAGCCGTTGGATCAAATCTTCGCCGTCACTGCTTACGATGACCATTTCGCGATGGACGGGCCGTAGGAATTCTTCAGCAACAGCATGGTCAAACAGTGCGAGCAAGGGATCGTAAAACCCCGCGACGTTGAGCAGGCCGAATGGCTTCTTGTGAAGGCCGAGTTGTCCCCAGGTCAGCACCTCGCAGAATTCTTCGTAGGTTCCAAAACCTCCCGGCAACGCAATGAATCCGTCGGACAGGTCTGCCATCAGCGCCTTCCGTTCGTGCATTGATTTGACAACGCGAAGGTCGGGCAGGCCTTCGTGCACCACTTCCTTTATCACCAATGCCTGGGGAATAACTCCAATCACGTGGCCGCCCGCTGCGAGTGCAGCATCGGCAACGATACCCATCAGGCCGACACACCCTCCGCCGTAGACGAGTTCAATATTCTGTTTCGCCAATAAAGTGCCGAGGCCTTTCGCTGCATCGGCGTATTCGGGGCGGTTGCCTTTATTCGAACCACAGAAGACGCAGAGTCGTTTCATTTTAATTTGCTGACTTCACGATGACGGAAGCAGCTGACGAGGTGGTCGTTCACCATTCCAGTCGCCTGCATATGCGCATAACAGATTGTCGAACCAACAAACTTGAATCCGCGCTGAATCAGGTCCTTGCTCATCGCATCCGACTCTTTAGTCCGGGCTCGAATATCCTTCATCGTCTTTGGAAAGTTGATCTTTGGTTTCCCGTCGACAAAACGCCAGATATAGGAGTCGAAAGTCCCGAATTCCTCTTGGACTTTCAGGAAGGCTTTCGCGTTGGCTACCGCCGCCGCAACTTTGAGCCTGTTTCTTATGATGCCTGGATTACTTAGCAGTTTCTGGATTCGCGCGTCGTTGTAGCGCGCGATTTTTCCGGCATCGAAATTATCAAACGCGGCGCGATAATTATCGCGTTTGCGCAAGACGGTATACCAACTCAAGCCAGCCTGCGCTCCTTCGAGAATGATGAACTCAAACAGTTTTTGGTCGTCGTGCAGAGGCACGCCCCATTCTGTGTCGTGATAACAGATGTAGAGGTCGTCAGTGGGCCAGGGACAACGTTCTTTTGTTTGCATGCTTAAGCGCCGCGAACTGCGGATAGGAATGCGCGAATCTTTTCGTGATCTTTTTTGCCGGGCGAAGACTCAACACCGCTGGAAACGTCCACCGCGAACGGTTCAACTTTCCGCACGGCTTCAGCCACATTGGTTGCGGTTAAGCCACCTGCTAGAAAAATTGGTTTGCCCAGTTTCTTTGCTTCGATCGCCAGATCCCAATTAAACTTCTCACCGGTGCCGCCTTGTTTGCCCGCGACGAAGCTATCGAGGAGCAGGGCGTCGGTCTTATACCGAGGTAATGCCGTGAGCGATTCGGCGTCTTTGATCCGAAAGGCCTTCATCGACATGACCGTGAACTGGGAACAAAACTCGGGTGTTTCATCGCCATGGAATTGCAGCAGGTTAAGTCCGCAATGCTGGATGGCTGCAAAGACCAATTCCGGTTCCGGATTAACGAATACCCCGACTTTCATGACCCACGGCGTAATTTCCTGTGCGATTTCCGCGACCGCTTCGACGGTCACGGCGCGAGGACTTTGCTCGAAGAACATAAAGCCAAGTGCGTCTGCCCCGGCGTCGGCAGCAGCCTTGGCGTCCGACACATTGGTTATTCCGCAGATTTTGACTTTAACGTCCATCGAATGCCGCTGAATTTTCCATGACTTGGCGGAAAATGCCAGTCCGCACATCGTGGCCGGAGGGTGCGATGAGGTTGCCTCCGCGCGTTTGCCGTTTGATATTCCAGCGTGCAGCGGATTTTTTTGTTATCACCGGCGAACATGGGTGGCGAACGCGCGAAGATGCTGTTCAACGAGCGCGCGCAATTTGATCTTGCCCGGCGGTTACGGCTCAAAGCGGTGCCGATCGGTGAAGTGTTCTCCTTCCTCAGTGGACTCTATTTTCGAGGCAAATTTACTTATGCAAAGCAGTTTGCCAGGCCGCCACGTAATTTTCCGGGAACATTTGTCATCACTTCGAACCGTGGGCTGATCGATGCCACGCTGCCGGTTACGTTGAAAGAACTGCAAAGGTTTTCTACGACGGCGATCGATGAAACCGACCATCGTTATCGTCGACCTCTGGTTCGCGAAGCAAAGCGCATCGCACAGGTCATTGAACCAGAATGTGACGTCGTATTGCTCGGCAGCATCGCGACGGGAAAATACGTCGACGTGCTGCTAGAGGTGTTTGGCGAACGGTTGTTGTTTCCAGCGGAGTTCGTCGGGCGAGGCGACATGAGTCGTGGCGGATTATTGCTGCGATGTGCTGCGGACAATACGGAGCTAAAGTACGTTTCCGTTCTCGGTGCTGTTCGGCACGGCGTGCGCCCGGCCAAACTAACTCCGCGACGTTATACCGGAGGTTGACACTTCGGACACCAACAGGTTGTGCGCCCGCCCACTACGGAATGCTTCAACGCGGATTTGCAACGGGGACAGTGACCCCCACGCCGCCATCGATGGTGAAACAGCCATGATTCCGGTGGATCAGAAAAATCCTCGCCGACAATGCGCAAAGCCTCTGAAGAAACAAACTGCGTTTTCGAATGTAGTTTCTTTGCCGCGGCTCGGGAGATATTGCCGGCGGCGGTTTTCGGATGAATCTTTGCCTGCCACAAGATTTCATCGGCCATCCAATTTCCGATTCCCGGAAAGCGATGTTGCATCAATAAAACCGCTTTAATCGGCGCCTTGCGATGCCGTTTCAGAATATCTTCGAGAAAATCCGTCGTGAATTGTTTCGACAGCACGTCTGTCGCGCGTTTCGCCCACCAATCTGGTTCTGATTTACCGACGTGAAACAGAATGCGGCCGAACAGACGCGGGTCTCTGAACACCAATGTTTGTTTCTTCTGACGCAAGACAAAGTGATCATGCTTGCCCGGAACGAAGTCTGGCGGGGCGGAGTATAATTTGCCTGTCATTCCCAGATGCAGCCCTATCCACACGTCGCCGGAAAAGTGAAACACCATTTGTTTTCCATGGGCCGTGGAACCGACGAATGTTGAGCCGGTGAGTTTCCGCTCCATTTCCTTTGTATCAATGCCACGAAACAAGCGCTTCTGACCGTGTAGTTCGACTGAGACGACCTTCTGCTTCAGTCCGCAGTTCCATTGCTTGCGAAAGAATTCAACTTCGGCGAGTTCCGGCATGCGGCGAATGTAGACATATACAGGGCTGAAGGAAAGCTGCGTGCTGCTGAGGGTTTTCTCTCAAGGCAAATAGCGGGACGTGCCCAATTGCGGTGGCATCGTTCGGGAATAGTTTGCCGGAGGTATCGGCATTGCGCCGCAATCAAACTTAACAAGGAGGAAATATGAAAGTTAGTCGTACGCTAATTGCCGCCATCGTTGCGGCTGGAATGATCGGGACAGGAATGGTTCGTGCAGAAGATCGGAGCACGGGGGCATCCAGCAGTGGGAAATCTAATATTTCGCACACGGATAAAAAATTCATTCAGGAAGCTGCCGAGGGCGGCATGGCTGAAGTGGAAATGGGACGACTCGGCCAGGAAAAGGCACAGAGTGCTGAAGTGAAACAATTCGCCCAAAAAATTCTGCAGGATCATCAGCAGGCGAACCAACAACTGATGCAGATCGCTCAGCAAAAAGGTGTCGACCTGAAAAGTGAGGTCAGCAAAAAAGATCAGAAAATGTTGGACCACCTGCGCGGCCTTTCTGGCGCTGAATTCGACCGGATGTATGTCCAGCACATGGTGAAGGATCATGAAAAGGACATTAAAGCTTTCGAGAAGGAAGCTAACAAAGGTGAAGACTCTGACGTAAAGAGCTTCGCCCAACAAACGCTTCCGAAACTTCGTGAACACCTGCAAAGCGCGCAAACCCTCGCGCAGACGACCGGTGCGAAGGTCAGCGAACCCGCTGGCGCTCAAAAGAAATACGAAGACAAAGATCACCAGAAATAAATAGCAACCCTTTCGCAAATAAGCGGAGGTCATGTCATTGGCCTCCGTTTCTTTGCATAAAGAACAAGGCAAATTATGGAAGTCATTGAGAAATCGATCGATGTCAACGCACCTTTAAGCACCGTTTACAATCAGTGGACGCAGTTCGAGGAGTTTCCCCGTTTCATGGAAGGCGTTGAACAGGTTCAGCAGCTGGACGATAAACGACTGCATTGGAAGGCGAAGATTGCGGGCAAGGTCAAGGAATGGGATGCCGAAATCTTTGAACAGGTGCCGGATCAACGGATCGCATGGCGCAGCATGAGTGGCGCAAAGAACTCCGGAGCCGTCAGCTTTACTCCGGCTGATTCGAACACGACGCGCGTCACTCTTCGACTCAGTTATGAGCCGGAAGGCGCATTGGAGAAAACTGGCGACGCACTGGGCCTGGTTTCATCACGCGTGGAAGGTGATTTGAAACGGTTCAAGGAATTCATTGAATCACGCGGAACAGAAACCGGCGAATGGCGCGGAGAAATTCGCGG
>CBHWET010000320.1:0-6072 GCA_966112985.1 uncultured bacterium
GATCTCGAGCATCCAACGTGTCGCCGGCAGGCCAATACCAAGAGGTGCTCCACAGGCGCGACGGAAGATGCGCATCATCTCCGCATTTGTCAGTGGGGCAGGGGAGGCAAGGTTCACCGGCCCGTGAAAGCTGTCACTTTCAAGGAGCCAAAGAATCGCCCGCGCGAAATCATTCTCATGGATCCACGAGACATACTGTTTTCCGTTGCCCATTTTACCTCCGAGTCCAAAACGGGTGAGGCGTCGAAGAACGTGAAACACGCCGCCTTCAGCCGCACCGAAGACGAGCGATGTACGCAACGTGACTTTGCGGGTGTTCGGAGTAACGGCTTCGTTGAACGCTGCTTCCCACGCGTGCGCGACCTCCACCGAGAAACCATCGTTGGCTTCCGCGCTCGCGCCGACCTCGCCGTTTTCATCGCGAGCAACATCCGTCGCGTGTTTATAGATTGTCGCCGTGCTGGAGTTCATCCAAACGCGCGGCGATGCCTTGGCTTTGGCAATGGCTTCTCCAAGTACCCTCGTCGAGAACACCCGCGATTCAAGAATCGCTTTGCGGTTCTCCGCCGTGTAACGACAGTTCACGGAACGCCCCGCCAAATTGATGACAGCTTCCGCTCCTTCAAGTTCGTTTGCCCATGGCCCGAGAGTTCTCGCATCCCAGTTTACCTCGCATACGCCATCATTGCGCTTGCGGGCCCGTCGCGTGAGCACAACTACTTCATACCCTCGCTTCAATAACGCACCGGCAAGGTGTCGTCCGATAAATCCGGAACCTCCTGCGAGAACAATGCGTTTGGCGTTCATCTTTTGTCTTCCTCGGAGACCGCCTTAATATGCTTCAGCACACGAAGGTGGATGGTATGAATAATGAAATCCGACCACACCTGCCAGTAAGCCGCTGGCCACATATTGTGCCGGTACCACGTTGTACCTTCGAGACGCGTTCCTCCATCAGCACTGCGCGTCAAAAAGAATTGGCCGTGCTCTGACGCAAGGAAGCCATCCAGGTGTGGTGGATGTATGTAACGATAGGGCGTCCATTCCTGCATCGGCGCAGGATTCGAAGTAACTGAAAATCGTAACAAGCGAGGTTCATCCCAAACCTCGATCGGTTCAACAAATGGGCCCGTCGAAAAATTGCAACGACGAACCGCTCCCGCACCGCGACCAAGTATTTGCGCATGGATTGGGTAAGCAATTCCGAGACGGAAAATCCATTCTTTTGGTGGGGGTAGTTCGGTAAACGCGACGACATTGTTCCAAACTGTTTCGGGTGGAGACGCGATATCCAACGACGTTTTGACGGATAACAATGGCGCCGGACCGCTGGTAATACGTTCCAGCCCCATAATTGAGGGAATTGTAAGCAGGACGGTACAAAACAATTTGTTCGCCTCATATCTCCAGCATGTCGCGCGCAGAATCGTATGGGCGACTACTGCTCCGAACATCGACAACACGAGTGCCAGCGGTGCCGCCATGATCAAACAAATAATGCCTTCCATCGCTACGATAAGGAGTACGGCACCCGCTAAGGCTACTGCTATGAGTGAAACACCAATGCTCTCGCGGAGCGTTCTCGGTCGGTGGTAGCCATAAATCAGGACCGACAGAAGGCCTAGAGAAAATGGCAATCCAACAAAAAGCCCGGCTCCATACTTCCTTAAAAATGAGGCACTGAATGCGGTGCCGATAACAGCGACCATGGCTGCGACAGCAATCGCAAGGGCGGCGCTGCCCCACTTGCTTTCAGGGATCAGTTTGTCCAATCGACCGGCCGGGGTTTTGTTCTCCGGCTGTGCTTCATGTTTCGAGGGCAGGACACTTAAGACCGCAAATAGAACTAGGTTGATAACTGGAACGAAAAATAGTGCGACCATGCCTAACGGCAAACCAGCCGAACGCAGCCGTCGCAACGTAAGTACGACCCCGCTCCAGATGAACGGGAGCGCTAACCCAACCATACACATGTAAAAGAAACGAAGATCGGCGTTCGTCCATGAAGGATCGTGTTGCAGATAATCAAAGAGCGTCCACCGTTTGCCAAACGCAACGGTCGCAACAAGCCGATCAACATTATATTTTAGACAAAACAGCAGAAGGCCAGACACCACGTACGGTGTGCGGCTGATTGTTCCGTCGCCTCGTAAAATCTGGCTGAACTTGTTTTTCATTTTTGTGGTCACGGCATTTTGAAGAAGACGACGTGACGCAGGTGTCGTTGCTTGTCGTAACGGCAACACATCGGCTTAAGTCGACGGGCAAAACTGAGAAACCAGTTCATTGTGTTCCCCCTTTCCAAGCAACCCACGCATAAGCTAACGGAAGATACGCAAAGACTACATTAGTCGCGTGGTATCCGAGACGCCACAAACCGCTGGTCAAGTAAGGAGTTACATCAAACACGAATGTGGCTGCAATAAGACGCAACGTCCAAAACGCCGTAAGAAATATGCAGATCGCCCGCGCAAGTGCAGTTCCCGAGGCGAGCGAATCCGCGAGAAAGAATGAGATTGCACCGAAGCTCACTAGCGACAACGCGATAAAACTATAGTAAACCCAGAACAGCCGACCAATGAATGATGGCAAGGTAGCGATGTTGCGTTTCAGCTGGACGGCGCGCGGCATCAATGCGCCTGCACAGATCAGGCCGAGGTGAAGCAGGCCAGCGATTTTAAGCATCAGAACGAGGTCAGTTTTCATAATTTAAGGTTTTTAGTTAAAGAAAATGCGGATCATTGGGAGCACGACATTGCAGACAAAAACTGGTGGAAACAGCCAATAGACAGGGCCCGCCGCGACAATCATTGTAAACAGCCAACCCCGCCAACCACCGCGCAGCGCCTTGCCGAACCGACTGTCCTGCAGAGCGACTCCAATCCCCTGGAAGATGAAGTAGGCTGTCGGGAGCCCGTAACCACCTTTCGCAGGCAATGTGATCACGAGCTCGTGCAAGATGCCCGAGAGCACAAAAATCAGGAGCGAAGCGGCGGCGACATTGAGCCGTCGTGCAAGAGGTCGAAGTACGAGGCGTCGCGCCGGAATGCTGAAAGCAGTGTTCCAACGCAATCCCCAGAATTCGCCGAGCGACGTCGAACGCAGGGGAGCGTTCATAATTGGTTGCGCATCGATACCGACCGCGCGCCACAACAGTGAAAGCAGATGGAAAAGTCCGAAGTGCAAAATCAAAACGAGGCCAACCATCGCCGCCCATCCGGCGAACATTCGGTTAGAAAGCAGTAAGTGTGGCGCGATTACCGCAAACAAACTCAAGCCCAGCAGAAGTCGGAAACCTGCTAAGAACCATTCGTCGGATTTTGGGCGAACAACGGTCGCGTCACAATCGAAAAACCTGCGACCATCCATACCTGGCCATGCGAAGAACCATATGACGAGCCGTTTCAACGTGAGCCGCGCTCCAGCTGCCATTGCATCGCGCAATGCAATCCATTTTCCAGCGAATCCAAACGCAACAGCGAGCGACCACATGAAAATCCATCCAGGCAGACGCCAAGTCAGAAGTCCCACAATGGCTGGCCATACAGCACTCGCGACCATCTCTATAAGACCAGGCCCTTTAATTTTTTGCCCCGGAAGTGCACAGCTCCCTCCAAAACAGTAACGATTTCGAGCAATAAACCTGTAAACCAATTGCGCCAGGAAATGAACGCCCGGAACGCTAAATAACAGCGCGACGGGGTATAACCACCAGACCGTGCGCATCAATACGATCCAAGTGTCAATTCCGCGTACGAGTTGTCCATCGGCTTTCCGCAAAATCATTTCCCGGTATAAGTCTTCTGTCGTTACATGCAGCCGCTCAGCGGTTCCGGCCGTTTGCATAGGAACCCAATCGAAGTCGCGTCGAAACAATCCACTGAAGTGTCTGACCCCGCGCATGCATAGGGAACAATTGGCGTCGTAGAAGACTTCACCTTTCGTTCCTTTGTTATTTCTTTCAGTTGTTTCTGTATTCACAGAAATATCCTTACAAAAAAATTTTATCAGCCGCCGAGGCCGAGCATTTTGATCACTTTATCGCCGAGCTTCACAAATTTCGTCGCTGCGGCGGTCGGTAAGCTGCGGATCTGGGTGTACCAGTTCGACATCGTTTCGAAAAAGTCCAGCAACTCCGATAATTTTTCCTTCGTGTGAACGTCGCCTTTCGATTTCTCGGCTTCGGCGACGCATTCGCGCAACATTTCCAAAGTCGGATCGATTTCCCGCCGTTTGCGTTCGTCGAGGACGACGCGGAACAATTCCCAGACGTCTTTGATCGATTCGTAATGATCACGCCGATCCCCCATGACATGAACGGTTCGGATGATTTTCCAGCTCTGCAGTTCGCTGATACTTGTGCTGACATTCGAACGCGCGACAACGAGCGTTTCTGCAATCTCCTCAGCGTTCAGCGGCTTCGGAGAGATATAAAGAAGTGCATGGATTTGAGCGACCGTCCGGTTAATGCCCCATTGCGTTCCCATCTTGCCCCAGTGGAGGATGAACTTTTCTTGGACTGGCGTCAGCTTTGGCATTTCTTTTATTTCTGTCTGTTCAGAAATTACTGCAAGCGGGCGCTTTTTGTCAAGGGAACGAATTTTTTGAAGAAACCATTTGAACGGCGTCCGCGCGTTGGACAAACTACGCACGCCTATGGGCGCACAATGGAAACAAGCCGGGCGCGAAGCCAGCGCGCATAAAAAAGGTCAGATGGTCGTCAAGCTCGTCCGCGAAATCATGGTCGCGGCGAAGCTCGGTGGTCCCGATCCTGATCTGAATGCGCGCCTTGCCGCTGCCGTTGAAAAAGCGAAGAAAGCTTCTGTCTACAAAGATACCATAGAGCGCGCCATCAAAAAGGGCGCCGGAATCGGTGAGGATAAGGTCAATTACGAGACCGTCGTCTACGAGGGCTTCGCTCCGCACAAAGTGCCGGTCGTTGTCGAATGCCTGACCGACAATCGCAACCGCACCGCTCCCGAAATCCGAAATCTTTTCAAAGCCGGTTCGCTCGGCCAGCCAGGCAGCGTTGCTTTCTTCTTTAATCACGCAGGCGTCGTTGAAGCGACGCATCCTGATAAAAATCGCGATGCTGAAGGCGATGCCATCGAAGCCGGAGCCCAGGAGATTGAGACTCTCGAAGGAGAAGACGTTGCCGAAGGACAAAAAGGCGCCCGCTTTATCACTGAGATCAAAGATCTCGATCACGTCTCAAAAGCGCTCAAAGCCGCTGGTTGGAATGTGACCGCGTCGGAAATCCGTTATCTCGCCAAGGAATTCCGTGACGTAGACGGCAATGCCCGTAAAGAAGTAATCGATTTCCTAAATGCTTTGGACGATCACGATGATGTTCATCGTGTTTATGCTGCCTTGAAATAGGGTCACGCCTATTTCGGAGCGGCTTTTTTGTCATCGGGAAGATGACTTTTAGAAATCGGTATCGCGCTTGTCGAAATTCATCTCCTTGATCCACGCGTTTCGAAAGCGCACATCGTGACCTTCGCATTGTAGTTTCAAACCTCCCGGGGTGTCTGTAATTCCCTTGCCACCATTGTTGCCTCCGTCGATTCCTGAATTCGGCCCTCCCCAGACCTGACTGATCGGCTGGTTCGTGTGAACTTTAATGCCATTGAAATACATGGTGACGATTGGTTGTTCGACAAGATGGCCGTCCTTAAATCGCGCCGCGCGGAAATTAATATCGTAAGCGTTCCATTGGTTCAGTCCTTTGTAAGCGTGATAGGGCGACGGACTCTCGTTGATCACTGCTCCCATGCCGTGGCTGGTTTTGTCGCCGTCGCAAATCTGAATTTCATATCGGTTCTGCAGATAGACACCGCTGTTTCCACCCGGGTTGGCGACTAGGAATTCAATGTGCAAACGAAAGTCGCGATACGCCTTTTTCGTGACGATATCGGCCGCGCCGTATTTGCCCCCTGCGGCGGCGGGATCGAAGGTCATCAATACCGTTCCTTTATCAACTGGATCATCGACGATCTTCCACTTGATCGGAAGCGACGAACTGAAACGAGGGCCTTCCCAGTAAGTCCACTTGTCATCGAGCGTTTTTCG
>CBHWET010000321.1:0-6065 GCA_966112985.1 uncultured bacterium
ATCAGAGCCAGTAGAGCTGCACCATAGCGCTGAACGGACAACCAGCTTTTCTCCGGGCGCCCTTCCCAGAGCAAAGCCCAAACCGGCGAGGCAGCAAGATAAAGCGCAACGTGCGACACGGAAGCCAGCTTCACCGCCCAATTGAAAGTGACGATATATAACGCGAGGCTCAAACCGCCATGCAGCCATAGTTGCTTGCTTAAGGCGCGGGAAACAGGCTTGGGTTTTGGAAATATTTTGGTCCAACGAAACAACGCAAGCAAAACAAGGCCCGCAAAAAGAAAGCGTGTGCAACCGGTGAAGATCGGCGGCCATGAGCGCACCAAAAATTTTGTTCCGGCATTATTTGCCCCCCAAAGCACCACAGCCAGCACGAGGCTCGTAACAATTGCTGCATTCTCCGGTTTTCCTTTCACCGCCCGCAATCAATCATCAAGCGACGGGCGAACCAAGAAAAATGATTCCAAACGGCTTGCTCGTACAAACGAAAACGCTGCCTCGTTGTATCCAAAGCAGCGCCTTTTGAGTTCTAAATTATTTACGGAGTATTTCCCGCTTCAGTACCTTCGCGATATCACTCCCGCCATTGCCATTACTGCCCTTCTTGCCATTCGCCTTGTGGCCATTGCCGTTTCCATTCCCGTTGCTGTAGACGGCGCCGTTTCCGTTACCATTGCCATTCCCATTCGCTTTTACCGTATGGGTTTCACGGCCGTTGCCGTTTCCCGTGCTCACGAAACGGTTGCGGCTGCTTCCGTTACCATTGTAAATAAGCCCGCTGTTAGCTGTCTCTTTCTCAGTGACTTTATTAAACAACGTCAAGGCCTGTGCGACAACCTGGTCCATGTTGTAATAGCGGTAAGTGGCCAACCGTCCGCAGAAATAGGTGTCCGGCTCATCTGCGACCAACTCGTGATATTGCTTATAAATTTCCGCATTTTCGGGCCGTGGGATCGGATAGTACGGATCCCCTTCAGCCTGTGAGTATTCGTAAACAATGCTGGTCTTGTGATGTTTTTGTCCCGTCAGGTACTTGAATTCCGTCACGCGCGTGTAAGCAAAGTCGTTCGGATAATTAATCACTGGCGCGGACTGGTACACCTCCGTGTCATGCGTTTCATGTTGGAAGCGCAAGGAGCGATACGGAAGTTTTCCGAAACGAAAATCATAATACTCGTCGATCGGGCCCGTATAGATCATGCATCGATATGGGATGTACTCCTTAATATCGCGGTAATCGGTATTGAGCATGATCGTGATGTTTTCATGCGAGAGCATGTTCTCGAACATGCGGGTAAAGCCGTGTAACGGCATCGCCTGATAGGCATCTGTAAAATATCTCGCATCACGATTATTGCGGGTTGGGACGCGAGCGGTAACCGAAGCGTCCAGTTCGGATGGGTCGAGTCCCCACTGCTTCCGCGTATAGCCGCGGAAAAATTTCTCATAAAGTTCTCGTCCCACTTTACTAACGACAACATCTTCCGACGTCTTAATGACATCACGCTTTTCCGCGACGGATTCGAAGAATTTATCAACGTCCATCGAACTCAGGTTCATGCCGTAGAGCTTATTGATTGTGTCGAGATTGATCGGGATTGGAACCAACTGGCCGTCCACACAAGCGAGAACACGATGTTGATATTGCCGCCACTTTGTAAATTGCGATAGATAGTCGAAGACCTGGCGTGAGTTTGTGTGAAAAATGTGTGGTCCGTATTTGTGAATGAGCAGGCCAGACTCGTCATAGCAGTCGTAGGCATTGCCACCGATATGCATTCGCTTATCAACAAGAAGGACTTTTTTGTTGAGCTGAGTAGCGATTCTTTCTGCCAAAGTACTCCCGGCGAAACCCGCACCAACGATTAAGAAGTCATACATAGTTATCCTTTCAGCCACCTTTGTCCCGCGCTCCTGAGACTAGGTGCGCAGACTCGATGCGGCGTTTGCTCACACACCTTTTTAAGCGGCGGAGAGCGAGATTTCGGTTTTACGCGGCTGACTGGTCGCGCTCTTCGACTTGAGCGCGTCACCCACATGTTTTTCCAGTTTGGCAACAATGCTGTCCCAGCTGTTGTCCCCTGCCATCTTTAAGCCCCGTTCGATTGCGTTGTGGTCGGGAGTCTGCAACGCATCCTGGCAGAACTTCACAAACTCTTCGTGCGATTGGGCGATCTTTACGACATCCCCGAAGTTGGAAACCACGTCGGGCACTGCGGTAGAAACGATGGGCTTGCCAGTTGCCATATACTCCAACGCCTTGGTCGGATTAATGTATTCCGTCGCTTCATTCAGCGCAAACGGCATCAGACAAACATCAAACGCTTTGGTGTAGGCGGGAAGATTCGCGTATTCACGCCGGCCAACCCAGTAGATGTTTACGCGGCAAGGGAGTGCGTTTGGATCAATCTTTGCGACGGGGCCAATAACCACAATGCTCCATTCCGGGTTTGCATCGGCTAATTTGGTAATCAGTTCATAATCCATCCGTTCATCAACAACTCCGAAATACCCAAGGATCGGCCGGTGAACAAAATTGATGTCGTGCGGAACAATCGTCGATTCGGAACGTGCAGAACTGAAGTGGCTGACATCGACGCCGCAGCCATAGAAATGGCAGTTTTCATTCGTCTTACTTTTCGACTGCCAAAGCTTACGACCACCCGCAAAGACAACATCCGCCGCTTCGAGCAACTGTTTTTCGCGATGAATCAATTCGGGCGGGGCAAATTTAAATTGTGACAGTTGATCCATGCAGTCGTAAACGACAGCGCGGTCATTCATCTTGTGAGCAAAGAAGACTGCCATCGGATCGTAGAACCATTGCACCGGACATTCGAACTTGCCGGCAAGACTTGTACGAAGTGCATCCCGCAACAGACGAAGACGTTCGGCGTCAACCCACTTTCCATCATGGAAACGCGACGCGGGAAAATACGTCCGCATAATAGTGATGTTTGGGTAGTCGGGCGCTTCGGCCAGTTCATAACGAGGAGTGATTTCTTCCGGAACCACTACGGGACCTTCGACAAAGAGCACTCTGTGCTTAGTAGATAGCCTCGAAAGAAACTGTTGGGGTCGTTGCCACACCCCATCCCATCGCAGGTGGCAATGTACAATGATTGGGTAGTCGAGTTGATTTTGAGTCTTCGTCTGTTTTTGTCGCATAGATCGGTTTTTTTCAGCATTCGTTCGGTTAAGAAATTGTCCAACAGGCTCGTCGCCTCGCTTGATCATGTCCCGGAAGTCATCCACCAACGGCGTTGTCACCCGCGCCAGTTCGCCGTGTTCTCGCCGTTCGAGTCGATAGATTCCAACATGATGAATCCGGCCAATGTGATGGAGCATCGCCCCGTCCCAATCGAGGTGGTCGAGCAAGGGCCACCACGTGTAACCCACCACATTAACACCTTCGGCGCGAAGTTTCTTCACATCTTCGACGGTGAATTGCAGCCACGCCCGTCGTTCCTCGTCATTCCCGTAGCAGTTTGTCTCTGTGATCATTATGGGAAGACCATATCGATGCCAGTAGTCGACGACGGTTTTATGTAATCCGGCCAGATTAGCGGGCACTCTTTGGCGGTATTTATCGCCACAAGGGTAGAGCTCGATCTCTGAGTGTTTGTAGTAGTCCAATCCTAAAACGTCGATCGTCGCAGGATTTCGCAAAAACCACTTTAGATCAGTGATCGAAAAACCGTGTTTCTCGAGCCAGGAAAACAGGCGATGATCCTGGTCAACCCGGCCGGTAATGAGATCCAGGACTATATGACGACGGTCGTTACGGAGGATAATGTCATTCTCGATAAGCTTAATAAGCTCGGGACTCGCGACTTTATGGCATTCGGACTCGGCTCGGGTGAACTCCAGCGCATCGCACAAAACAATCTCGACCTTGGACATCGTTGAGCGAAGTGCTTTGATAGCGCGGCTCAGTCCTTGCGCGACTCGCGCTAGCACGACCATATAGCTCTGCATAGAACGCCCGTGCGGCGGCCACAGGCCAACGTCCCCAGCGAAAAAAGTAGTAATCAGCGGCTCATTCAACGGGCAGACAGACTGAACGCGACCTGAATAGCGTTTTCCAAATTCAGTAGCGAATCGTTCCAAAGCAGCGGGGAAATCTACGTCGCCAAAAGCTTCCGGAAGCCAGGTCGGAGTTCCAAAGTGAACGAGGTCGAGAACTAGATTGATCCCCAGTTCGTTGGCGTAGTTGATTCGTTCATCCGCCCAACTCCAATCGAAAACACCGGGCTCTTTTTCGATCAAGTGCCAGGCCAATGAATAACGCATCCACCGGCAGTTCAAGTCTTTAGCAACTTTATCGAAATCCTCCCGCCAGTATTTGTCATGCTGTGTCCACTGATATTCATCAATAGACAGATGAGGAATACACGAACCTTCAATACCAACGATCCAACGAAACGATCCGTTTGTCGCATTGCCCCCCCCTGTAAGCATGTGATTTTCAGCCATATAATGTGACATTCGTTCCTTTCAACCTAAGTAATTCACGAACCGGGCCAATTCAATGGGGCGAGTGCCTGCTATACAGTTCAGGGCTGTTATCCGCGAGTTATCGGGGACTAAGGCAGCAGCATTACTCCCGGTAATTGATAAGGGTATTCCCTGATGTCAGTTATGTTGACGCCAGCTATAGAGCAGCCCTAGTCTGGCCTAACTTATGGCAACTAACCTGTCGAACTTGTCCGTCGAACAGCTGAAACGAGCTGTGCAAATTAAGGAAGAGATTACCCGCCTTGAAGCTGAACTCGGCCGAGTCCTCGGCGGTGGCAGCGCCGGCAATGGCCCGTCCGGCGGAGGAGGACGCAGAGGTGTAATGAGCGCTGCAGCTCGTGAGCGGATCGCAGCCGCCCAACGCGCCCGCTGGGCACGCGTCAAAGGTACCGCCGGCGCACAACCTGCTCCTAAAGCTGCCAGTGCGAAACCAGGACCTCGCAAAATGAGCGCGGCTGCCCGTGCGAAGATTGCCGCGGCGGCAAGAGCACGATGGGCTCGAGTCCGCGCTGGCAAATAATAATCAACTTACCTATTTAAATGAAAAATGCTGCTTCGGGATACCGAAGCAGCATTTTTGTTTTAACTATGTCTTAGGCGATGCTCTTTACTTTCCGAACGATCGCCGCGAAGTCGATTCCAAACTTACCAAGAAGTTCTTCCGGCTTGCCAGAGCGAGGAAGTTCAGTGACCGCCATTTTATAAACCTTCACACCCTCGGCGCTCAGCTCACCAGCCACCGTGTCTCCGATACCTCCTTCAGGATAATGATCTTCCACCGTAATAACGGTGTTATTCGTTTTCTGAGCCGCGGCCTTGATGACGTCTTTGCCCAGTGGTTTGATCGAATATGCATCGATCACGGTGACGCCAACGTTCTCCTTGGCAAGTTCGTCCGCTGCCTTCAAAGCTTCAAAGACCGTTACTCCTGCAGTGACGATCGTAATTTTGTCATTTGCGCCCTGGCGTAAGACTTTTGCGCTGCCGAGAGGGAACTGTTCGTCATTCTTATAAATAACAGGCGTCTTTGGGCGGGACGTACGCAGGTAGGATATACCTTTATGCTTCACCATCTCCTCGGCCAACTTCTCGGCCGAAACGGCATCGCAAGGATACAAGACAATGCTTCCGGGAAGCGCGCGCATCATCGGAAGATCTTCCAGCGCCATCTGGGAAGCGCCGTCTTCCCCAATGCTGACACCAACGTGGGACCCCACCAGCTTCAAGTTGGCGAGAGAAATCGCGGCCATGCGAATCTGGTCGTGAGCCCGGCTAAAGAATGCCGCGAAGGTTGATGCGAATGGAATCTTACCATGGGCGCTAAAGCCAGAGGCGACGCCGACCATGTTCTGTTCGGCAATAAAGCATTCGGTAAACCGCTGAGGAAACTTCTTATAGAACTTATCCGAAAAAGTAGAGTTCTTCGTATCGCCATCCATAGCGACAATACGCTGATCGGCTTCGCCGAGGCGGACCAGGGCGGCACCATAGGCTTCGCGCGTGGCAATTTTGTCTCCAAGCTTATAATTAATCGCTGGGAAAGCAGA
>CBHWET010000322.1:0-6022 GCA_966112985.1 uncultured bacterium
CCGTGATAAACAGAGCCGCAGCTTGTCGCGAATGTGTTCGTATCCATTCCAACAACAAACCCATTCATCGTGTCTTTGAAGTAGACGTCCATGATGCCGTTCATGACGCCCTGGGCAGTGAGGTTCACGATCGTCCAATTCGTTCCTGCGTTTTCCGTTTTGCAGAAATACGCGGGTCCACGAACGCGGCCGCCTCCATACACGTGCGTTGAATCTAAAACATGAAACGCGCAGAAACCTTTCATTCCACTTTGGTTGATACTCGCGACGGCCGACCAATTCGTGCCCCCGTCAAAAGTTTCGTAAAGAACGTTTGTATCCGTGACAGCGCCATCGTAGGAGCCAGGTCCAAGATTGCCGGCCCAGCCGCGTGTTGGAGAGACAAACGCGATGGAACGAAAGTGAGCTCCGCTTTTCGACAAAACCTGAACCCAGTTGCTCCCCCCATCGGTCGTCTTATGAATGAGACCTCCTTTGGTTGCATAGCCGACGTTCGTATTTACAAAGCAGAAGTCGTCGTGTCGTGTGGTGCCCGATGGTGAATTGGCGAATTGCGACCAATACTGCTGTGCCGATGCCGTGATGCTCGCAAGCATTAGCAGGCAGAACAGCAGGGCAGGGTGGGCGAACATTGCTCGCAGGCTAACAGAGTTGTGTCAGCTGAATCAATCAGTGACTAGCCCCGGTCATCTTCTTTCAACGACTGCTTTACCCGTTCGGTCAGGATCTTCTGGGATGGTTTGTAGTTGGCAATGAACTCGCGCCGGAATTCGCCGAACGTTCCCGCGGCAATGTGTTTGCGGATATCCCGCATCACCTCGAGATACATATGTGAATTATGAACGCTCACCATCCGGAGCCCGAGGATCTCATTCACATTCAACAAGTGCCGCAGGTAAGCGCGCGTGAAGTTCTTGCACGCATAACATTCACAATCTTCTTCGATCGGCTTGAACTCCGCCTTTACCGCACCCCCGCGAATCTGGATGGTGCCTTTCTTCGTGAAGGCCGTGCCATTGCGAGCGACGCGGGTCGGAAGAACGCAATCGAACATGTCGACACCACGCGCGACCAACTCGACGAGCTGAGCCGGTGTTCCGAGTCCCATCGCGTACCGCGCCTTGTCCTGGGGCAGGAAAGGTTCCGTCATTTCGACGGCTTGCATCATTTCGTGCTCCGGTTCACCAACGCTCACACCGCCAATCGCATATCCATCGAAATCGAGCGAAGTGATGTGACGCGCACAAGTTTGTCGCAGCCCGGCGTTGTTTGCACCTTGAACGATGCCGAACACCTTTTGTCCATCAGCGCGAGGTTGTTCGCGGCACTCTTTGGCCCAACGCACTGTTCGTTCCACCGCCGCGTGTAATTCTTTCGAGGTGCATCCGTGCGGAGGACAATCGTCGAAAACCATCGCAATGTCCGATCCGAGCACGCGCTGGATCGCCATGGATTCTTTCGGTCCGAGAAAAAGCAAAGAACCATCAAGGTGCGATCGAAACTCCACCCCGTGTGGTTTAATCTTTCGAATCTTCGCGAGGCTAAACACCTGGAAACCCCCGCTGTCCGTCAGGATCGGAAGATTCCAATTGATGAACTTATGCAAACCTCCGGCTGCCGAAATGATCTCCAAACCGGGGCGAATATTCAGGTGATAGGTATTGCCAAGGATGATCTGCGTCCCCATTTCCACGAGCTCACGCGGGTCGAGGGCCTTGACGCTGCCCTGTGTTCCGACGGGCATGAACACTGGAGTATCAATCACTCCGTGCTTGGTTGTAAGGCGGCCGAGACGAGCTTTCGAACTCGTGTCGGTCTTTAACAATTCGAACATATAAGAATGGACGGTAGACGGACCGCCTTATTGCGCCCGGCAAAGGCGCAGCGTTCTACCTTATGCTTTGCCGGCTTTAACGAGTTCCAGAATCTTCGCGACTGCTTCGTCCGTCTTCGCGAATTGCAACTCGCCGCCGCGCAGTTTGATTTCCACTTCACCTTTGGCCAGAGACTTCTCGCCAATGCCAAGTCGAATCGGGAAGCCGACAAGATCTGCGTCTTTGAATTTCACGCCCGGACGTTCGTCGCGATCATCCAACAGGACTTCGACACCGCGAACGGTCAGCTCACTGTAAAGTTTTTCAGCAAGCTTCATCACCACTCCGTCATGCGCGACGTTCAATGGCGTAATGCAAACCTGATAAGGAGCAACGCTGATTGGCCAGATAACGCCATCTTTGTCATTCGATTGTTCGATGATCGCCTGCAACGTGCGCGTGACGCCGATGCCATAGCAACCCATCACTGCCGGCTGCAGTTTGCCTGATTCGTCGAGATAATTTGCATTGAGCGCTTTGCTGTATTTCGTGCCGAGCTTGAATACGTGTCCGACTTCAATCGCGCGGCGAATCTTCAGCGGCTTTCCACAACGTGAACAAGCTTCGCCCGCCTGCGTCGTCCGTAAGTCGGCCCATTGTTTCACTTTGATATCGCGGTCGATGGAGACGTTGCGAAGATGGAAACCATCTTCATTCGCGCCGGTCGTCATCCCTGTGACGCCGCGCAATACTTCATCCGCGTAGACAGGCAGATCGTTTACGCCAACAGCGCCGAGGCTTCCCGGGTGCGCCTTCAATGCTTCAAAGATTTCCTCTGCTTCGGCCTGACGATAAGTCGCGGTGCCGAGCGTGCCCGTCAGTTTGGCTTCATTCAGTTGATGATCGCCGCGCATCAGGATCAGCACCGGCTTGTTTTCGACGATGTAAACGAGCGTCTTAATTTGTCGTTCGGGTGCGACGCTATACGGTGCTTTCGCGAGAGCATCAATCGTGACTACACCCGGCGTAGCGAACTTCTCCGTCGCCGCATCGTTCTTGCCGAGGTCTGCATGCATGACATGGCGGCTCGTTGCCTTTTCGATATTTGCCGCATAATTGCAACTGTCGCAGTAAACGACTTCATTCTCACCGGTATCGGCGGGAACCATGAATTCGTGCGAAAATTTTCCACCCATCACGCCTGTGTCGGCTTCGACTGGCATCGCCTTGAGACCGCAGCGCTGAAAGATGCGCGTGTAAGCGTCATACATCTTTTGATAGCTGACCTGCGCCGCCTCATCGCTCACGTCGAAGCTATACGCGTCCTTCATGATGAACTCCTTCGCTCGCATCAAACCGAAGCGAGGACGAATTTCATCACGGAATTTGGTTTGGACCTGGTAAAAATTCTTCGGCAACTGGCGATAGGAACTCAGTTCGCCCGCGACAAGAGTCGTGATGACTTCCTCGTGGGTGGGCCCGAGAATCCACTCCTTCTTCGCGCGATCGCGAACCTTGAAAAAGACGTCGCTGGCAGTTTCATAACGACCGCTCTGCTTCCAGATTTCGGGTGGTTGCAAGGCAGGCATCAGCACTTCTAAAGCGCCGGCGCGATCCATCTCTTCGCGGACGATTTGCTCGACCTTCTTGAGGACACGCAATCCGAGTGGCAAGAAGTTATAAAGGCCGCCGCTCAATTTGCGGATCAATCCAGCGCGCAGCAGCAATTTGTGCGAAGCGATTTCCGCTTCGGCTGGCGTTTCCTTCAGAGTCGGGATAAGTGCTTGTGTCCAACGCATAAATTATAAGGCGGCGCGAGGAACCATAACTATTGGTGCAAACGCTTCCGCAATGCCGGGTTTCGGCAGGCGAGAAAGACTGCCTTCATTCCGGAAAATTTCAAGCGCAGTTAACAACCGGCAGGAAATGAAAAAGGCGAGAGCAGCCGCTCCCGCCTTATGTGCAAAGTTACGAATTTAGAACCGTTACTGCCACGTTCCCATCGTCATGCGACCGCCGACGTTATTCAGACTAAAAGCCCCGCTTTGATACCAGCCTGTTGGACCTTGATAAGAATTTCCGTTCAGGAATACATGATAACGGAAGGTGCCATCGGAATATTGATAGGCGGCAACCAGATCGTCTTTGCCATCGCCATTGACATCGCCCGCTGCGACGCGACTGCCGACATTGGCAAGGTCGTAACCTGAGGTAGCGACCACAGTTGTTTCCGCAGCGAAAGAACTGCCGCTCGAAAGGAAACGATAGACATTCATTCCGCCGCCGTTGTCATACGCCATCGCGATATCGCCTTTGCCATTGCCGTCGAAATCACCACCCGCCATTCGACCCGCGACATTCGACATCGAAAACGCGCCGCTTTGATACCAACCGGTTGGTCCCTGATACGAATTCCCATTCAGGAAAACGTGCAGGCGCATCGTGCCGTCAGAATATTGATAGGCGAGAACGACATCATCTTTGCCGTCACCGTTAACGTCAGTGCAGGCGATGTTTTCACCAACGTTGGCAAGATCGTAACCGGAGGTCGCGACAACTACCGAGTCGTATGTAAAGGCGCTGCCTGTGGAGAGGAAACGATAGATGCTCAAGCCGCCGCCATTGTCATACACCATCGCGACGTCGTCTTTGCCGTCGCCATTAAAGTCTCCGCCAACCATGCGGCCGCCGACATTCGCCATGTTGAACTGCCCGCTTTGGAACCAACCGGTCGCACCTTGATAAGAACTGCCGTTCAGGAAGACATGTAAACGCATCGTGCCGTCTGCGTATTGGTAGGCGACGACGTTGTCGGTTTTGCCGTCTCCATTCACATCGGCAGCGACCATATGATTTCCGACATTGGTCAGCGAATAGCCGCTGGCGATGCCGGTTTGTGTGATCGTCGAGAAACTCGATCCGCTGGAAACCCAACGATAAATATTCATGGCACCGCCGCCGAGATCGTAAAACATCGATGGACCTTTCGTCCCTCCGCCGCGGACCAACGCCATATAATGGCTCCAATCCCAGTAAGCGCCGGGGTCCGAATGCGTATTACAGGTTGGATCGATTCCAAGATTCGCGGAGGCCCAACTAACCCACGCGGAGTTTCTGTCTTCGTCATGGCCGACAATGTGATTGCGATCCTTCGGATACCCGAATTTCGTCGCGACATGTTTCGTAATGCCGGCTGACGCCTGGTACTCCGCTTCGGTGTACCAGGCAGGATTACTGGCGAAGCCTTCGTGCTCGGTGCCAGTGGAGTGAGTGTTCCAACAACGGGCGTGCCACGCGTAATTCGCCTCGAGAACCATCTGCGTGATGTGACCGGGAGCGTAATCGGTCGACGTGTCCTGTTTTCCGTTCACGCAGTAGTGCACACTGACGCTGGTGTTACAATTTTGGATCATCGAAATCGTGCTGGCGTAATAGCCTTCCATGTCGTGAATCACATGGAATTTGTGACCGCTCCCGGAGGTATACCAGTGCCCGCTGCACGCCGATTTCCAAACAGCCGGCCCATAATCCGAACTGGCGAGTGAATCCAAAATTCCGACGGAGAGAACAACCACGCTTAGTGCGGCTGATGCGCCTGTGTAAGCGCGATGAGGTTTATTGAACATAAATATGTGTATGCTTCGAATGTTTAATGTCGGGAACTACGGAACGAGAGCTAATGCTGCTTAACAGCAAAGCCATTGTTGGAGAAATACCGTGCTGCGTTGGGAGACAACGCCGACAATAGCCGCGACAATTTGTTCGGCAAGAATTGATTTGGAGAGCGAGACGGTGCTTTCGGATGCTCTAACTCATTTCCGCGAAAGGAGCAGTCGAAAGCCGAAGAAAACCAGCGTCGCACCAAGAACACGTTCGAGCCAAACCAACCCACGCGATTTTCGCAAGGACTGAACACCTCGTTGTGCCAGCAACGCGTAGGACGCGAGCACAATTATATCTACGACGATCGTTGTGCAAACCAGAATGGCGAGTTGCAAGGGAACTGAGCGATGCGTGTCGATGAATTGCGGGAGCAACGCTGAAACAAATAACAACGCTTTGGGATTCGTGAGTTGAATGAGCAAACCTTGCACAAATAGGTTGCGACGTGCGACGGCCCGAGATTCGGGTTGAATAATGTTGGCCGGCGTCCGGCGCAAGGTAGAGACAATCATACGGGCACCGAGATAAAACAGGTAAAACGCACC
>CBHWET010000323.1:0-5997 GCA_966112985.1 uncultured bacterium
CTGCGTCTCTTCGGGCAACCGTTTGAATGTTTATGCACGGGCTTGGCCGCTGGATTCGTGTTTGTGCTGGGCCACCGTGCGCGTGCGGTGCATCTTGCCTTAAAGTGTGCCCGCGGCGCGGGTTTTGGTTATCAACTGTTGCAATCGGAAAATTCCTGACGTGAGTCACGCCAACGCATCATCGAACCCGCCGTTTATTTCCGTCGTCACGCCGTCTTTCAATCAGGGACAGTTCATCGAGCAAACGATCCGCAGTGTCCTTGACCAACATTATCCCTGTTTTGAGCACATTATTTTCGATGGTGGATCAGCGGATAATACGATTGAGGTGTTAAAACGTTTTCCACACCTGAAATGGTTTTCGGAAAAAGATTCGGGGCAATCGGCTGCGCTTAATAAAGGCTTAAAGATGGCAAAGGGCGAGGTCGTCGCGTGGATTAACTCCGATGATTGGTACGAAGCGGGTGCATTTATGGCGGTTAGCGAGTTTTTTCACAACAATCCGGATAAGCACGTTGTGATGGGGGATTGCCGATGCATCGATGAACAGGGGAACGTCAAAGAAGTGGTTGTAAATCACGAGCGCGGCTTTGAACAACTCCGCAAATATTGGAAGTCCCGATCCATACCGACGCAGCCGGCGATTTTCTTTCGACGACAACTTTTGGATGAAGTTGGTTTGCTCGATGAGTCGCTTCACTACGGCATGGACTACGATTTGTGGCTGCGGTTGGCGAAGAAGCATCATTTTTTCCATCTCGACAAAGTGGTCGCCAACTATCGTTTTCATGCTGCGGCGAAAGGCGGCGATAGCGATTGGAAGAAATTCTTTCCCGAATGGCGCCAGGTTTATGCGCGCCACTGCAAAGGTTTTTGCGTGGAGCATTACATCGCGAAGCTGCGAAATAAGGCGTGAGGACAATCGTTTCCATCATCATGCCCGCCTTCAATGCCGAGGCGTTTATCTGCGAAAGCATTTCGTCTGTTCAGAAGCAGACGTTTACCGATTGGGAATTGATTGTCGTTGACGATGGGTCTTCGGATGGCACCTCGTCCATCGTGGAAACGTTTCTGAGTGACGCGCGCATTCGGCTGATTCGTCAACGCAATGGAGGGGTTTCGACGGCTCGCAATGCGGCATTGGCGAAGGCCAAGGGTGATTGGATTGCTTTCCTGGATGCCGACGATGTCTGGTATCCAGAAAAATTGCAGGAGCAGCTGGCTATCGTGGAACGGCATCCTGACGTTAACCTAGTTTTTACAAATTATTATCTATGGGACGGGCAGCGTGACTTGGAACTGCGTTTCAAAAGCGCGGATAAGTTCCCTGTCGGAACGCTCGACCGCACACTGATCTTTTATAATTTGTTCGGCATGTCTTCCGTGTTGGTTTCACGTGAGGCGATTAACACGGCTGGTGAATTCGATCCTGCCGTCGCTCCTGCTGAAGATTGGGACATGTGGCTGCGTATTGCCGATAACCAGTTGGTTGCGGCTGGCATCGACAAACCGTTGTTGCGCTATCGCGTATGGAGTGGTAATGCGAGCAAGAATACAATCCGGATGACGCAGTCCAACGTGCGCGTGCTTGAGAAAGCCGTGCAACGTTCGAAGCGATGCCAAAGCGAATATGGCAACGCGCTGCGAATCGCTCGCGGGAATTATGAATTGGCCACAGGAACGGCTTTGATCGATAAAGAACCCAGCAGCGTAGCTCTACACATTTACCGCGCCTGGCAGCATTACCCAACGCGGCTGAAGTGGTTATTCTGGTATCTCGGCGTTCTCTGGCCGGGAGTTCTTGGAGGAAGCTTGTTTCGTGAGCGCATTTATCGAAAACTGAAAAGCAAGTGGTGATTACTCGATGAGTCAGTGGCACAAAATTAAGGATCGAACAAAACGCTTCTTTGAAGTGTTGAAGTTTCGTGCCTCTGGAGGGTGTAAATACGTTTCACCGTCCGGCAAGAACCAGCTCGACAGCCGGATTACATTCCTGATCGCTCACTTTAACTCGCCTGAATTTCTGTCCGTTTGCCTTGATGCCATTCGTAAACATCATCCCGAGAGTCGCATTCTCGTCGCGGATGCCACTTCGGATTGGAGTTCGTATTGTGCAGCAAAGGAGCAATGCAAACGTTACTCGGCGCAGATGTGGCCCTTGATGATTCCGCACCGGCACAGCGGTATTTTGAATTTTCTTTTCCGGCACGCTGAAACCGAACTGGCTGTCTTTCTCGATCAGGATTGTATTCTGTTGGATCGACTCGACTCAATCTGCGCGGAGGTTCAGGAGGGCGTTTTGCTCGCTGGCCCAAAAGACCAGATGCTTTTGGACTACCAACTACGGTCGGGCTTGAAACCAGAACTGAAGCCAAAATTTCTGCGCGATTATCCGGATTACATTCATGCAAGCCTGATGGTGTTACAACCGGCGAAGGTTCGGGCGTTTGCGGGCAACTCTCCGTTCACGTGGAAAGCAGAATTCGGAGATCATCAACGCGAGAAATATCACGGCCTGAGCCATCAACTGAAAACGTCCTCGCCGGATCGCGTGCTGGCGCTACCTTCGCAACATTCGGCTTACGGTCTTGGCATGGTTTACTTTCATAAGAAGAATCCTGTGGCCTATCATAACTGGTATAGCGGTCGCGTCTTCAAACAAGAAGGCAGAATTGATGGCCTCGCAATCGATTCGTTGAAAAATGATCAGGATCGCTTCCTCGCCGACTATTGGGCGCAGCGGCTAAATTTTAGAATCCAACCGGAAGCCGTGCGTTGATCACTTTGTGGCATGACGCAACCTCGCAAAATTCTAGCGCTGAATTTCAAGTTTCTCGGTGACGTTGTCATCGGGGTGCCCGCGTTACGTGGGATTCGGGAACATTTTCCCGATGTGGAGTTGCACGTCCTGGTTGCTGAAGAAGCTGCGCCGCTTCTGCGGACGATTCCGTGGATCAATCGCGTCTGGGCGTTGCCGCGCGTGCGAGGGAAGGCGATGATTGGTAAAACATGGCCTATCATCCGCGCGTTGCGTCGGGAAAAGTTTGATCGTTCTGTTGATCTCGTCGGAAATGATCGTGGCGCTTTCTTAAGTGTGCTGTGTGGCGCGCGAGAACGGCTTGGACCAATCGCGCCGAAAGGTTTTTGGGGACGCCGGTTTTGCTATAACCAGCGTATCGATGAACTTGATATCTTTCGCCCCGAAGTCTCTCGCATCGCAAACATCGTCAGCTACTGGGGAATTAAACCGCGTTCACTGGAACTCGAGTTGCATGTAGATACTAAATGGAAGGATTACGCCAGGACCATTGTCCCGGAAGGTGCCATTATCGGACATCTTACGACGAGCCAACCCAAGAAAGAATGGCCGCTCCAACACTGGGCAGACTTTCACAAAGCCGCCACGGTGAGAGGGCTGAATGTGATCTTTGCCGCGGGGCCGAGTGCGCGTGATCAAGGCGTATTATCGCAACTCAAAAACCTTGTTCCGCAGGCATCCTTTTTGCCGGTCATTCCGGATCTGTCCGCCTATCTCGCCGTACTACAGCGAGCGCGGATCTTTGTGTCGGTAGATACCGGTCCATTGCATTTTGCGTGTGCGCTAAAAGTTCCGACTGTCAGTTTGTTTGGCCCCTCGCATGTTGTCCAATGGCGTCCGCTCGGAGAGCCGCACCAGGTATTATGCGGGGTTCGTTGCCAGTGCCTCGGCCATTTCCACGTTTGCGACAAAAACAATTTTTGCATGGCGAGTATCACGCCTGAACAGGTGATCACAGCGGTCGATAACATTTTAAAAAGGAAAACGTCGATTCCAGTCGCTTCATAGTCTCTGATTTTGCATCGCTTTCGCACCTTCCGACTGTTATTCACTTTGGATGCATAGACTTTGGTGCTCGCTTCTTTTAGTGGTGGTCGTCGCGTTTCGAGCCGCGGCTGAGGACTACGACGTCATTCTTCGTAATGGCCAAATTGTTGACGGTACAGGCAAGCAAGCTTTCGCTGGCGACGTTGCTATTAAAGATGGCCAGATCGCTGCCGTGGGGAAAGTCACGGGAACCGCAAAGCGCGAGATAAAGCTCAAAGGTCTTGTCGTGGCCCCCGGTTTTATTGACGTTCACACCCACGCCGAAGAGATCGACAATCAGCCAAAGGGCGAAAACTTCGTTCGCATGGGCGTTACCACACTGGTGCTCGGAAATTGTGGCGGCTCTATT
Organism: uncultured bacterium; assembly: GCA_966112985.1. Lineage (GTDB taxonomy): Bacteria > Verrucomicrobiota > Verrucomicrobiia > Limisphaerales > JACDHS01 > CBHWET01. Next base: position 4,215 of record CBHWET010000323.1, read on the forward strand.
TTGAACGTCGGTAGTTATTTCAACAAACTCGAACAGCAAAAAGTTTCGCCAAACATTGCCACGCTGATCGGGCACGGCACGGTTCGTGGCAACGCAATGGGCGGTTCCTTCAATCGTCCACCCACCTCGGAAGAACTCGCAAAGATGAAAGCGTCGGTTGACGCGGCGATGAAAGACGGCGCGGTTGGTCTTTCCACTGGATTGATCTATACGCCGGGTGTGTTTGGTAAAACTGACGAGATTATCGAGCTCGCGAAAGTCGCCGCCGCTTACGACGGCATTTACGCGACACATCAACGCAGCGAGAGCGACAAGATTTTCGAATCGCTGAACGAGATTTTCCGTATCGCCCGCGAGGCAAAGATTCGCGCCGAGGTTTCCCATATCAAACTCTCAGGTCCGGCTAACTGGGGCCAGGCACATGAGGTCTTGCAAGCAATCGAGAAGGCGCGCGCGGAGGGGTTGCAGGTTACTCAGGACCAATATGCTTATACCGCTTCCAGCACGGGGATCAGCCAGTTAATTCCCGACGAATACAAGGACGGTGGACACGCGAAATTTGTCGAACGGCTCGACGATCCAGTGCAGAAGGCAAAAATGATTGTCGAAATGAAGAAGACACTCGTGCAGCGTAAGAATGACGACTACTCCTATGCTGTCATTGCGTCGTACAAGTATGATCGTTCCTTGAACGGCCTCAACATTGCGCAGGCAGCAAAGAAACTTCGCAACGACAGTTCACTCGACGCGCAGATTGAAACCATCATCGACATCGAACGCCATGGCGGCGCAACGGGAGTATTCCACGGTATGAGCGAAGAGGACTTAAAGGTGTTCATGCAACACACGAACACGATGATTGCCTGCGACAGCGGCGTGCGAAAGTACAAGGAAGGTGTTCCGCATCCGCGCGGTTACGGCAACAACGCCCGGGTTCTCGGGCGTTACGTTCGCGAGCAGAAGGTGATCACACTTGAAGATGCAATTCGTAAAATGACGTCGTTACCGGCGCAAACTTTCCAATTGGAGAAGCGTGGGGAAATCCGTGAAGGCAATTGGGCCGACCTCGTTGTCTTCGATCCGAAGAAAGTCACGGACAATGCAACTTACAACGACCCGCATCATTACTCGACCGGGTTTAAGTATGTATTCGTCAACGGTGTGCCAGTCGTCAAAAACGACAAACATACCGGCGAACTGCCGGGCAAGCCTCTGCGTCACCGGGCAGAGCGCATACAACAATCAGCCCGGCAATAATCAGCGCTGCGTCGTTATCCGGTAGCTGATCATTGTTCCCGTTCCGCCTGTTGCCGTCTTTCGGAACACTACGACGGCGGGACCGGCGATCAGAAACGGAACGCTGAGGTTCGCGGCACCATTCACCAGGCGCAATTCATCGTTTTGTCGCGTCACTGTAATTTCAGTGTCCGGCTCATAGGCCGCACTGAGAATTTCCAGAACCTGATTGGCTGCAAGGTTATTCGTCACACCACCAGCCGAGGACGCCGTACATATCCATGTCTTCACTTGTTGTGCTTTGGCAGTGAGTGACACGCTGACAAGAAGTACAGGCAGGACGACTTTCCACAAACTTTTCATAATTACCTCCGTCCTAAAGGTACTTTTTCCGGAAGGTTGCAACAATGGCGCAGTGGCTGAGGCGTTAACGCTTTAAAAAACTGAGAACTGCTTCGAGAAAGTGATGAGGAGCATCCGCGTGGACCCAATGATCGGCAGCAGGAATCGTCACTAGGGTTGTATCAGGAAAAAGTTCGCGAATCGT
>CBHWET010000324.1:0-5997 GCA_966112985.1 uncultured bacterium
CGATAAGATCGCAGCATGGCTCAAAAACTCTGACCGCCATTTCCTCACGGTGTTGGCTTATCACGACAATATTGCGTTGCTTGACGGAAAGCCGTTCGTCACCGCGGCAGGCGGCACCTGGGGCAAGAGCCACCAAATGCTTGGCGATTTTGAAAAGGACTTAACCTTCGATAAGAAGACGGCTGGAGATCTTGAAACAGATTCAGCACTTCATGGACGGATGCAGTTCCTCCTGATGGAAAATCCAGAAAAGAAAATCCTGCACACGGTTCAAGTTGAACGAAACGGGTTCATCCATGTCGTGCTGGCCGGCACCCCATTGGAGGAGAACGGCTACAAATACTTTGGTGAACGCGCCTATAGTAGATTTATTGGCCGCGATTAACAGGTCAGCCGAATACAGCACGGCAAATAATTACTGAAGCAACGACGCCGACTGCGTCCGCAATCAACCCAGCCGCAATAGCATGGCGCGTCCGGCGGATCGCTACCGAGCCAAAATAAACCGTCAGCACGTAGAACGTGGTTTCAGTGCTGCCATAAACAGTTCCCGCCATCCGTGAGAGGATATTGTCTGGACCAAAATTCTTCACGATGTCGCTGAACACGGCAAGTGAGCCGCTGCCACTCAAAGGCCGCATAATCCACAAAGGCACTAAATCGGGAGGAAAGTTTACGTATCGAAGCGCGGGACGCAGAAAGTCGGTGATCAGGGCGATACCACCGGCATTACGAAACATTCCAATCGCAACGAGAATCGTCACCAGAAACGGAATGATGCGAATTGCCGTGTTGAAACCTTCTTTCGCACCTTCAACGAACTCTTCGTAGACCTTGATTTTACGAAGAGCAGCGTATAGCGGAAAGAAAGACAGCAGAAAAGGGACTGCGAGCAGCGAAATTGCGTTCACCAACCGGACAATGCCGTTTTGCCCCTGCTGTTCAGGGGTTGCCGCTCGGGCCAGTCCTGGCATCAATTCTGGAAACGCCGTAGCGACAAGGAAAAAAGCAAAACACAAGCTGAACAACAACAGAACAATATATCCAAAAGAAGTCAGTGGCGGTACGGCTACCTGAGCCGGCAAAGTGGTGGGAGCCGCTTGCGTCGCCGTTTCAGCATTGCTCGTCTTATTCTCGCCTGTCGATGGAACGGGTTCCTGTGGCAAACGAAACGCCGGCAATTTTTCCAATAATTTCACCGCACTAATGCCCGCGATATTCGAACAAATTGTCGCAAGGAATGCTGTTCCAATGATCGCCGTCGGTTGTTTCGAACCGGCAGATGCCAGGATGGCAACTGCCGTAATCGGGAGCAACTGCACGGAACTGGTATTGATCGCGAGGAACGTACACATCGCATTCGTCGCGGTGCCTGGGTGCCGATTCAGAGTTTCCAGGTCCTTCATCGCGCGAAGGCCAAGTGGTGTCGCGGCATTGCTCAAACCGAGCATATTTGCCGCTAAGTTAAGGATCATGGAACCAACGGCCGGATGATCGGGCGGCACGTCCGGAAATAGACGGCGCATAATGGGCTTCAAAGCACGGGCAAGAATTTGCACGAGGCCGGATTTCTCTGCGAGTTTCATGACGCCCAACCACAACGTCATGATACCAATCAACCCGATTGCAAGTTCCACCGCCGTCTTTGCCCCGCCGACAGCTCCGTCAGTCAATTCCTTCATGTGTCCACCAAACCCACCGATGATCACCGCGAAAAGAATTAGACCTAGCCAGATGTAGTTGAGCATTGTGCTTGCCTATAAACTATTGATGCGAAAGTGCGCGAGAAAAAAGACAGATGAGAAGACGATTTTTGACCCCAATTCCTCTAAACTCGAAAGGTTCCTATAATTCATTGCGGCAACACTTCACGAACGAACGCGAGCACATCGTTGCCCCAAATATCGCACCCGTTGCTCGCGAAGTTACGGGCCTCCACATTGGAAGTGCCGAATGGAGGGTAAACTTTGGTGCGATTCGGCGGTCCCTTCGTTTTCAACTCCTTACCAAGAATTGCACTTGGTGCAAGGCTGGTATCATTCTGGGTTTGAATGAGGAAGATTGGGACCTTTGAATTACGAACCCCACGGCGCAGCAACGCTTGAAGCATCGCATTCGTGGACCAGGAGATCGTCGCGGGTGAAAACGGAATAAATCCTCTCAGCCCCAATCCTTTTTCCGCTGCGACAATAGTATGTGTGCCACCAAATAAAGCTCCCATCATGACAACACGCGTATCATCCGTGAACGACTGCGCCTTAAGCCATTCAGTTGCCGCCACGACATCCTTATGAATTCCCTGGATCTGCTGCACAAGCACATCGTCTTTCTTATCGTCGGTCGATATCGATGTGCGCGGCTGGTGATCAGGAATAAACAGAAGAAAGCCATTGTCTGTCCAAAATTTCGCGAGACGGTCGAATTGCGTCGAGGGTCCGGTGCTCATCAACGGCTTGCGCGCATCCGGATAAAAAATTACCGCCGGAAATGGTTCCTTGCCGATCGGTTTGTAAAGGTATCCATGTAAAATGCTGTTGGCACCGCGAAACGACACCGTCTCCATGCTAAAACCGGCAGCCTCAGAGTGTGTTGAGTTTTTCCCAACGGACGCAACTACTGAAAGAAACAGGCATAGAAATGACCAAACGGTTGTTCGGAAGATTTGCATGCTGTGCCGCGAAACTAATTGGTTTTTGGACAAAACAAAACTTAAATCAGCCGTAACGCCACGGTGCCGAGAGGCTGAATGTATTCGGCAAATGCCGAACTTCACGCACCTCACCATCGGACAGTAATACTTCCACGATATCGAAACGTATCTTGACCTGTGGTTTTCGAAGCAGAGCCAGGTAATCAAAAGCGCACTGGGATAAAAGTTTTCGCTTTCGAGCATCAACGGCGGCCGCAGGCCGAACCCAATCTTCCGAAGAGCGTGTCTTCACTTCGACAAAGACGAGACAGTCGCCATCCCGAAAGATCAGGTCAATTTCGCCACGCCGCGAGCGAAAGTTTGCCGTGAGAAATTTAAGCCCCAATTTCTTGAGATGCTTTTTCGCCTCCAGTTCGCCGAGTGCGCCATACTCGAGATGAACGGGAAGATCCTCTCCGCGGAATAAAATTCTAATCCGCCGCCAAAGATTCATCAGAGAAAAATTCGGTTTGCTTCGGACGAATCGGATAAAACGTCATGCGATGAATGGGGCATGGTCCATGTTTCCTCAACGCAGCGAGATGGTCCGGTGTACCGTATCCTTTGTGGTCGTGAAAGCCGTAGTTTGGATATAGCTGGTGAAACTCCGCCATCATTCTATCCCGCGTGACTTTTGCGAGCACACTGGCCGCAGCAATCGAATAACTCAGGCAATCGCCGTCGACGATTGCTGTCTGCGGACAGATCAATGTTTTGACGGGCAACCCATCGACTAACGCATGTCGTGGAACGGGATTTAACTGTTGCAGCGCAAGGTTCATCGCGCGATGTGTGGCCTGCAGAATATTGATCTGGTCAATCATCTGCACATCGACACTCGCCACGGCATAACGAATCTCTTGTCGCGATGTAATTTCGGCAAAGAAATAGTCCCGCTCTTTTGCGGTGAGTTGTTTGGAATCATTTAGGCCACGCAACTTCCGCGGAAGCCCCGACAGAATCCATTCACCAGGAAGAATCGCCGCAGCAGCAACGACAGGACCAGCCAATGGGCCCCTCCCTGCTTCGTCAATTCCTACGACATCAGCAACGCCTGCTTCCATTAACGAATGCTCATAACGGAATCGCTTCGGAATTTTCAGAGCCGTGGCCATCTATAACAATTTCGGACCGCAGAAGCCCTTAAGGCAAATCAATTCTTAAGCTTATCTGGAAGATTCAACGGCTTGAATTTTGTACTGATTCGTGCCGCCGACATTGATACAGCCATAAATGACGTTTTGGTTGGCGTTGGCAGCCGAGGCACTTTCTTTTTCTGCCGGCTTTGCTCGTCGAGCTTCTTGAGATTGCTCTTCCACTGATTTAGCGAGCACAGGGAAGGCTGATGCCGTTGTCGGAAGGACCAAATTTGTTCCCTCGAAGACGACTTGGCGATTCAACGTGCGATTTTCCCCAGCGACACGAAAGACAATGTTTTTAACCGAACGGTCGGCTACCGGATTAAACGTTTTGCTCGCGTCGGCCCTGAGTTCATCACGAGCCACACTCGTACCAGATGCTTTTTTATCGGATTCACCGGCAACGCCAATGATCGGCCCTTCGTAGATCGAACCGTCCTCATCGATAACCGTAAGTTTTGAATCATTCCGAACGACCTGGAAGTTCTGCAAAACACTCGGTTGCGGAGGCGATTGGAAATTTTGTCGATAATTTGCACGCAGGTCTTGTTGCCTGAAGTTTTGCGCTACAGCCGCCTGTCCACCTATCGCTGAAACCTTTGTTTTGAATTGTTCGGCAGCAGCCGCTGGAGCGGCAGGCACCGTAGGCGCAGTGCTGCTGGCGCTCGCTGTGAAGGTGGCAAAATTCGTCGTCGCCGTTACAGTCTTCCTTTCGCTTGAGACGAAGCGTGTCGGATCGTCGTTCCCGTAATTCCCACGCTCACGCTTCACTCCATCAGCCTTGTCATATTCCGAATCTGCCGCGACCGAACGTCCGGTGGCAGATGGCGTTTGAGCGACGATGGACTTTGTCCCGTTATCCTTGCTTGGACCGGTTAAAGACGAAGCCCGATCAAGCGACGCGAGTTGCTTGTCGGCAAAGTCTTCCTTTATGCCAGTCACATGCAAACTAGAATTCACGGCAGGCTCCGCCATAGGCGCCGGAGCTGCTTCAAACTGAGGCTGTGGCATCGACGCTGTTTTGGCAGCAGCAAGTTGCATCGAATGCTTCTTAGACCTTACAGCGACAGGAGCCAAAGCGAATACGATTACGATAACGCATGCGGATGCTGCTCCCGCCCACAGCAGTTTGCTCCATTGCCAAAAACTCGGTTCAGGCGCTTTCGTTTCGTCCGGCGTTTGCTTCCCAACAGTACGTGAGATCTCCGCCTGCAACATCTTGCGAGTTGCTGCATGCATCTCCGATGGAGCACCTGCTTCATCGCGACGCTTCTTCGCGTAATCGCGCAGCAGTTTGTCCATTTTCGGGTTTTGATCCGACGCCATATTCATTAGACGGGAGAAACCGTCGATTTCTTCCCGCAAAACACTTCCCGGGCAATTTTCTCCAGCCGATCCAGGCACTTGCTCAGGCGTGAGCTGACTGTTTTCTCATTCAAATTCAACTCACGGGAAATTTCTTCGTAGCTTAAATCACCAAAGTAACGCAGCTCAATCACCTCGCGACACGGTGCTTCCAGACGTTCCATGGCATAGCCAATTAATTGCAAATTTTCGGCCTTGAGCAATACGTCGTCAGGACCGGGTGCCGAACTCGGTGGATCAAGTGTCAGTCCTGTCTCAGGATTCTCCGCCTGCAGGGAAACTGGCGCAATCCCGCCCCCCCGTTTCGCTGCCCGCTGTTTCTCGACGTAATCACGCGCTTTGTTCGACGCAATCCGGAAAATCCATGTTTGCAGCTGGCTGTTGCCTTGAAACGTTTGCAAATTCTTGATCACCGAGAGGAAAACATCCTGACAAATCTCATCGGCATCTTCTTTGGTAAAATCCGGTGACAACTGGAAGACGAAACGACCGGTCGCAGAATAATGAAGATCGAAAAGTTCATCCCAGGCGGCAGAATCGCCCGCACGACAGCGGGAAATCAGATTCGCCTCGGGACCGGAACTCATTCGGCGCTGAACTTACTGAATAGCAACCCGTTTGGCGAATCAAAAGCCTTCGCTATTGCGCAAGGGCACTCGCAGGATCGGCTCCAAGCGTACCGCGCAGTTCGACCAGATATTCAGGACGACTCACCGAGGCCAGCTGACGCTTCGCAAACTCCAGCCGCTGTGAAACGCCAAGGCGACTCGCCTCACGCGTGTAGCTCGCCTTCGCCAGGAACCC
>CBHWET010000325.1:0-5978 GCA_966112985.1 uncultured bacterium
GCGCCAGCCTCAAAGGCGATGACGCGATCAGTTGCGTAGGCGCTACCGGTCGTGACAATAATTTTGGTGTGCGGCTTGCAATTCTGTTGTTGCCGAATTGCACGGCAGACCTGGAAACCATTGCAGCGGGGCATTAATAAGTCACAGAGAACGACATCGGGAGTAAACTCCGCAGCGAGCTGGAGGCCCATGTCCCCGTCTTCAGCCTCAAGGACTTTCCAGCCCGTGCCTCTTAGCCACGTGGCCAGTGCTCCTCGCAAAGCGCGATCGTCATCTATGATTAAGACGGTCTTCATGCCCGTATTAACCGGTAACTTTTGCAGTTTCGTCTGAAAAGACAAGCCTGTAGACGAAGGGAGTTGCAGCGTTGGTTCGCGCATTTGAGAAGAGATTCATAGCAAAGGCCATTCCTTTTGGTGCATGTAGCTGGTTGCGGGCCAACTTTTGTTATGTCCAATGCCGTTCCGCTACATCGGGTTACGACGTTACCGACATCTTACCACTTTGCCTACAGACCTCTGCTTTACAAATGATTGGCCCTATTGACTTTTCACGCGATAGAAGCGTCTAGGTGAGTTCGTGGGGAAGGTGTCTGTAAATTCAAAAGTCCCATTGATACCGATTGCCACGTTTCCGACAGGCGTCCAGTTCGTGAACGGCGTTGAAGTCGCTTCGACTCCATAGTTACCGACCGTTCCTTTTCCCCGCAGAATCAATTGTTGCCCGGATACAAGCGACAAGTCGTTGAATTGTAGTGGGGACGTCGGCAGAACGACCCGCACGGCCATCAATCCATTGTTCGCATCCAGCGCATAAATTACATCGTCACCGAAGCGCACCGCGCCGGTTCCTGTATGGGTGTTGCTATTATCGCTCGCGAAATTGGTTGTCCCAATCAACATCGGAACACCATTTGTTGGGCTAAAGTCGTACACTCTGAGGTGGTTGACGCTATTTACATGAACGCCAGCAAGCATGTTCAATTTCGTACTGAAACCAATTGGGTTAACTGCTGTTGGAACCTCCGTATCTGAATAAATTCTCACGGTAGACGCAGTGCCCGCTACCGGATCGAATGATACCAGACGTAACTGGTTTGTATGCGTTGTCCCCCAGAATGTATTGCCATATCCAAAAGTTAAACTCAGACCGCAATGACCCTCGGGGATCCCGTCCAGATTGATCACCCGCGGTGTGAAGTCGACCGCATTGGTTGTAGTAAACAAGACGACATTTGTTCCCTGTCGAGGCCCAATCAGGATCTGCGTGTTCGTTCCGGAACCACGTACTTCGAATGTATCGCCCCACCGATAACTCGGTGTGTTAGTGCTTGGGTCACCGGAAAATGCAACCGTCGGGACTGTGTTCGAATTGTCGTTTGCCCAACGGTAAATCTTGAACGGCGTTGCACTTGCTTTCAAGTTGCATGCGTAGATAGCGCCATCCTCCGCCGCAGCGACTAACAAGAGGTAATAAGAAGTATTTAACCCGCCTGTAACGTTGTTCGTATTCAGCGTCCAAAGGTTAGTTCCGTTCTCATCGAGCACGTGAATCGTAGTTGTGATGCGATTCACGAGGAGCAGTCGATGTGACACAGGATTGTAGGTGAAGCCACGCTGTTCCGGTAGGTCGTTTGTTGTAAGATAAGGCCGCGAATAGGGCGCCAATCGCCATAATAATTGAAGCAAACTCGGCGGCGTCAACGTCAGCGTCGCAACCTGGCTTGTGGCGGACCCATAGGCGTTACTCACGATTGCGGAGTAGCCGCCGAACTGATTGCTGTTAACGCCATTCAGCACCAGGCTAGATCCGTTCGCGCCGTTGACAGCATTGTTTTGGAACAGCCATTGATACGAAAGTGGTGCCGTCCCGTTTGCCCCCACTGTGAACGTAACGTTCTGTCCGACGGCAGCATTAGTACTTTGGGGTTGAAGGGTAATCGACGGCGGAATCGCAATCGTCAGCGTAGCCACTGCACTTGTGACGGTGCCGTAATCGTTCGTGATAACGACTTTGTAAGCGCCTTCGTGTGCTAACTGCACATTTGAACGTGTATAAGTGGATGAATTTGCTCCGGCGATATTCGTGCCATTGAAAAACCATTGATAAAACAATGGGGCTGTTCCGGACGCGTTTACCGTAAAGGTCGCGTTCTGTCCGGCAAGGACGATCACATTTGTCGGGTTGGACTGAATTGAAGGAGGCAGTGGAGCGCCTTGGCCTATGACAACTACGCCCGTTGCACTGCCGCCACGGTTATCAGTGATGGTATAATAAAACCGATCAGTGATATCGGCGTTATTCAGGTAATAAATGTTTGTTCCATTAGACGAGAGCGAAATGCCATTCGTCGTTGTTGAGTCAAAACTCGCGAGTGAAAGAGCATCCGCATCAGCATCGGTTGCACTGCCGATCAGACTTGAAATAGAGATCGGCAAAGTCTGGCCGGGTGTGTTTTGAAGCGCAACATATGTCACTACTGGCTTGCGATTTACACGGAGCGTGCCGTCCACGGCCAAGTTTCCAACGTACCAATTCAGACTGGCAGCGAGTAAAGGCAAGTTCGTGGAAACAAAACTTCCTGCGTAAGTCGCCGCTGAAAACAAACTAAATACCTCACCGCCTGTAAGCGCCGCACCAGAATTAGTGACCACGAGATTGCCGCCGAAGTTCAGGGCGCCGCCCGGACACGCAATTTTGTCGGCCGATGGCGAACCGTTACGATCAATGCGGAGGAAAGTCGTGCCGTTGAGAACGGGGGAACTGCCAAACGTCAGAGTGCCCAAAGCGACATCACCCGGTGCCACGGTTGCGCCGCCATTGATCGTTGTCGGTCCGGCAATAATGCCAAAGCCTCCCAGCACTCCGCTGGTGACTGTCACGTTTCCGCTGCCCGTACCTGATCCACTGGTGTTGTTCACCAGAAGTTTGCCTGCGGCTACCGTCGTACCGGCAGCGTATGTGTTCGCCGTATTTAAACGCAACGTGCCCGGACCGTTTTTTGTCAGACCACCGTTTTGCACTGGAACGCCCAATGATAGATCCGCCGTGCTGTTGACTGAAAACGTGCGCGTGCTGGCGCCTAAATCGATTTTGCCGGACGCACCTGCGCCGGTCCCGTTCACAATGCTGCAAACGCTGTTGCTCCAGGAATCGAATGTTGTGTCGCCGTTGATTGCCAGTGTCGCGGAGGTGCCACCGGGCATCAGCTTTATCTGTGAGAATTTTAGAGTACTGCTGCTCCCGACATTGAATGTTTGTGCCGCGTCCACTTGCAAAGTATGAACCGTCAATGCAGCATTGCTGATCGATACTGGAGCTGAGAATTGCGCAGCGTTCGTCGTCGAATCCGGCGAGGGAGTATAGTTAATCGTCAGCGAGCCGCCGGTAATGTTTAATGCCTCACGAACATATAATTTGCGTACATTCTGCGCGCCGGATGCCAGCGTGACAGTGATGTCTGAATTCGGACGTTCAAGAATAACAGTATCGTTGGTGCCCGGCAGGCGCGGCGTCGGCAGTGGCCCAGTTGCCACCGGTGTTATCTGGCCAGGACCAGCGACCGGTTGAACGGGCGTCTGACCGCTGTTCCAGTTTGTCAGTGTCGTCCATTGTCCGTTGCCGTCATGCATCCACACAGCCGGGATCAGTTGGTCTTTTAGGAATTCAAATCCACCGCGTAAAACATCGGCGTCGAGGTTGCTTCCACCGTTGCTGAAACTTTGTAGCCGAAGCGTGCTGGCGTACTGCCAAAATACCCAGGGATGGGTGACTCCATAATCATCCCACGGTCCATAAATGTAAGAAATCGAGTCCTTGGGTTCGCCATTCTGCACATCAATCGCGTTCGGGTTTGCCTGGTTTGGCCAGCGCGCGATCCAAACGTAAGGATACGCGGGCGAGACGACGCTGGGGAGTACGGTGGCCGGCTTGGCCAGTTGATCGGGCAGGGGGACCGTCGATGCCTGGACATACGCGGAGTAACTCCCATTAATATAAATGGCCGGACGAATTCCCATCTTCTCGTAAATGCGCGCTGAGAAATCGATGCAGAACTGCGCTATTTCGTCCGAGGTGCGCTGATTGATACCCGCTTCCAGATCGTGAACCGGTGGCAGGTATCCCGGGCGCATCCAAGGTCCTGCCATCTGAATGAAATGATCCGCCTCATCGGTTCCATTGTTTCGAATCCCTCCCGAGTTGAGCGTGCTCTCGATAATATCCGGTCGCGAAAAGTGATACGTGCCAACGTACATTCCTGCGGCCGACGCTCTGTTCACGTTTTGGATGAAATAAGGATCGTCGTAACGTTGCGACAACGTATTCAGGCCATTGTTATTGGCTGAATCATTCTGATCATAGTAACCAGTTGTGCCGCCGCGGCTGGAGCGTAGCACCACGAACTGACGGTTCTCCACGTTGCGCAGATTGTTCCAGGTCGTTTGTGAAATGTTTCCCTGCCACGCGGAGATATCCAACCCAAGCAGCCGCTGAGTTGTTTGCGCCTTCGCATCCGGTGCCATGGTGGTGTATAAAGCGAGCGTAGCGCAGAAGGTCAGGCGAAACCGCCGCGTAACGGAGAGAAGGTCCTTCATAACCATGGATGATGTCTAACCAGCTGATCATAAAATGATCAAAGGAGCGAGCCGTATTTTATTATATACGGTGCTCAGACATCTCCCGTGGGGCGGCTCATTCCGCGCTGGAATCTTCCACTGCTTGTGCAATCATCTTCTTGAAATCGCCTTCGGCGGCGTGAACCTCGGCACGTGGACCGAAAAGCCGTGCAAAGAACCATTTATCTTTGTCTTTGCTCGGCAACATAGTGCCAACCAACTCGTAATTGAACAACGGGCCGGACTTCCGCACCGTCGCCGTCCCGTAAACTCGCACATAGATAAGGTTCGTTTTCCCGACGGCAATCGAACTTTCACTGAAGACAGCACCCTTATCGAAATTGCCGATCACCCGTTTTTTCAGGTCCTCCTGCACGCCGTTCACATAAAAGAAACCGACGTCCGTCAGGATCTTTCCGTCTTTGCCGGGAATCACAAATCGGCTGAGCGAAGCGGACTTTGCTCCCGGAGCTTCCCACTGCCAGTTGGAAGGACGAGTGAATGTATACCCTTCGAGCAGAATATTTTCTGGATTGGCCGGCTGTGCAAAACTCTGCCACCCGATTCCAAGGCAAACAAATGCCAGAAGCCATCTCATTGGCGCGGAGTGTGCACGAAGCGGGCCACTTCCGACTACCAGAAACTTTAATGAGCTAAGCTGCGGCTGAATCGTGGCCATCCGCGCAGTGCAGTGACTTGCAACTTGTTGCGACGCGTATGCCGCATTCGGCACAAATCGATAAACCACACACCTCAGGAGCAGCGTTGTTAGGGCACTGGTTTTTCACACATGCGCCAAAATCGGAACGCCAGCTCGAGCGAAGATTGAATTTCATCGAATGCATTTGGTTTTACGATGAAGCAATTTGCACCGAGGTCATAGGCGCGCCGGATATCCAAGGGCAATCGCGACGAGCTCCAGACGATTGTGGGAACGACTCGACAATCGGGATTAGCCTGCAACCACTCCAATACTTCGAGTCCTCCTTTGCGTGGCATTTTCATGTCGAGGAGAAGAAGCGTCGGAAATGGAAACTTCTCCCGGTCACTGAATTCTCCCATTCCGAGGACATACGCAATCACATCCTCTCCATTGCTGACGAACTGATGGGCGATGCCGGGATCGATTTTTCCCAGGGCGCGTCGCACGAGAAGCGCGTCGTTCGCGTCATCTTCGGCTATCAATATCAGTTCATCGCGCACGGTTCGTTAAAGAATGTGGCGTCCCGCGGAAGAATAATTTCAAACTTCGGCCAAACCTACGACCGGCCAGTCACTGATTGTTCGGTCGGGCTTTTTTAGAAAGACAATTGGAGCCGCCTTCTACCCGCCAGAGGGATTTCTCTATGGCATAGCGTCACG
>CBHWET010000326.1:0-5972 GCA_966112985.1 uncultured bacterium
TTTAATACGTCGGAATTTATGTTTGTCGACTGATGAAATCCCAACGCCATGTGTGTTCATCGCAGCAGCAGCCGATCCGCCTCGGTGCGGAGGACATGCGTGCGATTGATCGACGGGAGTTTCTCTGGCGATTTGGCGGCGGCCTTGGCGGGGTCGCTGTCGCGCATCTTCTCGGCCAACAGGGGCTCCTGGCAGAAGTCGCAAAGCCTCGTCCTGAATTCAACGGCGGTCTCCATTTTCCGGCGAAGGCAAAACGCGTTGTTCAATTGTTCATGTCCGGTGCGGCCAGCCAGTGCGACACGTTCGATTACAAGCCGGAGTTGATTAAACGCAGCGGCCAAAAGTTTGATCCCGGCGGGAAAGTCGAATTGTTCCAAAGCGATCCCGGTGCGGTCATGAAAAGCCCGTGGGATTGGAAGCCGTGCGGTCAATGCGGGAAGATGATCAGCGATCTGGTGCCGCACATTGGGTCATGCGTGGATGACATTACGTTCATCCATTCAATGATGTCGAAGTCGAACGTGCACGGTCCCGCGACGTTCATGCAGAATACAGGCTTTGTCTTGCCCGGCTTTCCGGCAATGGGTTCATGGGTTTCGTATGGACTCGGCAGTTTGACGCAGAATCTTCCGACGTTTGTTGTTCTGCCTGATCCACGGGGACTCGCGCCGAATGGGGCAGGGAATTGGACGGCAGGGTTTCTTCCGGCCGCACATCAAGGCACGTTGATTGGCGCCGGTAAACCGAATCCGATTTACGATTTGTTTCCGCCGAAGTCTGCGACGTTTATCACTGAGCAAAGCGAACGTGAAACACAGGCGTTGTTGAAGGAACTGAACCAGGCGCACCACGCGCAACGTCAGGGTGATTCGCGACTCGACGCGCGTATAGCTTCGTATGAACTGGCCGCAAAGCTGCAACTCACCGCTCCCGAAGTTTTGGATATTTCGAAAGAATCTGAAGCGACGCGCAAACTTTACGGACTCGACGAAAAGATCACGGAAGACTTCGGACAACGTTGTCTCATCGCGCGGCGAATGCTTGAACGCGGCGTTCGCTTCGTGCAGGTCTGGAGTGGTGCTGATAACGGTTTTCCGCGCCGTAATTGGGATAGTCACGAAGACATCGCGAAGGATCATCTCGACATGGCGCGCAGCATGGACAAACCGGCGGCGGCATTGCTCAAAGATTTGAAGTCACGCGGCATGCTTGAGGACACCATCGTCATTTGGACAACAGAATTCGGTCGCATGCCGTGTAGCCAGGGAGGCAAAGGGCGCGATCACAATCCGTTTACCTTCACGAGCTGGGTGGCTGGCGGCGGTTTCAAAGGGGGCACCAGTTACGGTGAAAGTGATGAATGGTCGTATAAGGCTGTTAAAGACCCAACGTATTGTTACGACCTCCACGCGACGATACTTCATCAGCTCGGAATCGATCACGAGAAACTCACATTCCGACACAACGGCATCGATCGACGGCTGACCGATGTCCACGGAGAAGTGATTAAGGAAATAATTTCCTAAGTGAACTAGAGCGTTGGCTTTTCTTTGCGCCAATTCGTCGACTGCTCGTACGCGTGCGCCAGCTTCAGCATGGTTTCTTCACCGAACGGTTTACCGAGTAATTGCAGACCAATCGGCAATTTCGGATTCGTGGTGAAGCCACATGGAATACTGATGCCCGGAATGCCCGCGAGATTGCAGGAGATCGTGAAAATGTCTGAGAGATACATCTGCAACGGATCGTCGGACTTTTCGCCGATTTTAAAGGCAGCTGTCGGCGATGTCGGAGTGACAATGGCGTCGACCTTTTCGAAGGCTTTCAGGAAATCCTGCCGAATCAGTGTACGAACTTTTTGCGCCCGCAGGTAATAGGCATCGTAGTAGCCGCTGCTCAACACGTAAGTGCCGAGAATGATGCGCCGTTTCACTTCGGCGCCGAATCCTGCGCCGCGCGTGTTGCAATAAAGTTCGAACGGGTTTCCGCCATCGACGCGTGTGCCATAACGAATTCCATCAAAGCGCGCGAGGTTCGCACTCGCTTCAGCAGTGGCCACGATATAATAGGTCGCGACCGCATAATCCGTATGTGGCAGCGATACTTCCACGATCTCAGCGCCGAGCTTCTCGTATTGCTTCACTGCAGCATCAACGGCGGCTTTCACCTGCGGATCCATTCCGCCGACCATATATTCTTTCGCGATACCGAGTTTTAAACCTTTGATGTCGCCATTCAGTGCGGTGGTGTAACTCGGCACCGGCTGTGGAACGCTGGTCGAATCCCGCGGATCAATTCCGCTCATCACTTCCAGCAACGTTGCGGAGTCGCGGACATCTTTTGTAAACGGACCAATCTGGTCGAGCGACGAAGCGAAAGCGACAAGGCCGAAACGGGAGATGCGACCGTAGGTTGGCTTCAATCCAACGCAACCACACAAAGCAGCAGGTTGACGGATCGATCCGCCAGTATCAGTGCCGAGAGAGGCTGAACATTCATCCGCCGCGACGGCAGCGGCGGAACCACCGGACGAACCGCCCGGAATCCGCGTCGTGTCCCACGGATTTTTTGTCGTGCCGAACGCAGAGTTTTCCGTCGAGCTGCCCATGGCAAATTCATCCATGTTCAACCGGCCAAACACAATCGCACCTGCTGCACGCAGTTTTTCGATCGCCGTCGCGTCGTAGGGAGCGACGTATTTGCCGAGGATTTTCGAACAGCAATTCAGCGGATGACCCTTCACGGACAAAACGTCCTTCACGGCAATCGGGACACCGAGCAATGGCTTTTGCTGATGCGTGGTGCCGGCAGCGATTTCTTTATCGGCGGCTTCCGCTTCGGCAAGAGCACGGGCGTCATCGTGACTAATGAAGGCGTGAATCTTTTCATCGACGCGTTTGACCTGGTCGAGGCACGCCTGCATCGCTTCACGGGCCGAGCACTCGCGCTTTGAAAGTTTCGCCGTCAGTTCGGAAATGGTCAGTTGATTGAGCATGTGTAATGCAATTGGCAGAGCGTTATTTCACCGTCGCGAGGTCCGGGTCGTTTGGGAATTCGGTGCGAAATATTTTCAATAAATCGGATGTGGCCAAAAATTTCATGTCGGAATCGGAGAAGAGGACCTTGGCTCCGTCCTGCACTTTTATTTGGTGACACGAGAAGCAGACGTCCACCGAAACTTTCCGTGCAGCTTCCGCTTTATTGTCCAACTCGAAAATCAGCCGCGCCCCGTATGATGGTTCGCATTTTGTCGGCCTGCGCTTCCAGTGCGAATCGTCCTGAAAAGACTGTTTCAGCGCAGTCAATTCCTCACTCTTCACCAGCTTGTGTTGGGAGCGTTCGTTAACCCCGGTGTGGTCATCCTTCAAAAGAACAATTTCAACCTTCGTGGCGTGCTTCAACAACTTCGTCCATTCCGGCGCCGACACAGCGTCGGTTTCAACAGCAAGAGCTTGATAGGCTCCGCAAAAGCCAAGCATTGTGAAAATTGCGATGACTAATTTCGCCATTTGCTGGAACTGCGACCTCACCCCGGCCCTCTCCTTCCCAGGAGAGGGAGAATTATACTCCGTCTTATTCGCTAACGGACGCGCTAGATTTGCGCTGACGATTTTGTCAGCGGAAGGATGGGCAATCGCTGTTCCCTCTCCTGGGAAGGAGAGGGTTAGGGTGAGGTTCTGTCCGCCCTGCGTGTTCATTCGAATGACTATTCCACAATCTTCGGAACGACAAACAAACCGCCCGACTTCGACGGTGCGTTCTTCATTGCTTCGTCGTGGGGCAGGGAAGGGCGCACTTCATCTTGTCGGAACACGTTAATGAGCGGGAAAGCGTGAGCGGTTGGTTCGATGTTGCTGACGTCGACTTCCTTCAGTTTCTCGATGTAGCCGAGGATGTTACCGAGTTGGGAGCCGAGCTTTTGTTCTTCCTCGGGCGTCAGTTTCAAACGCGCCAGGTTCGCGACGTATTTGATGTCGAAATCGGACATGCCCGAAAGACTACGAGCGAAAGGGCAAACTTCAAGGTTCAAAACGTAAACTCAACCGCCAAGTCCGCGGCTGGACCGGGTTTGAACTTTTCGGAAAACGCCTAGAACGGTGCTGGACCGTTTTTAAAGAATTCTGAAGGCGCCTATCCCGGGATCGACCGATTTTGGAGACTTCTGAGCAGGCCTATCCCACGGGATAGACGGGAAAAGAAGAGTTTGAAAACGGACCAACCGTCGTCTGGACGGTTTCAGAACTCTTAGGAAGACGACCAACCGCGTTCTGGACGAGTTTCGGAGAGTTCGGAAGAGGCCTATCCCGCGGGTTAGCCGGTTTTGGAAGTCAAAATGACCCTTTTTCCCGGGTTGAACGACCCCGGAAGTCTCCAAAGTCGGACCAACTCGCGTCTGGACGGTCTCCAAACTCTTCGGAGGGCGTACATCTCGCGGTTGGGCGTCTTCCAAACTCTTCCGAAATGCTCCAGACGACGGTTGGAAGGATTTTGAAGAGTTTGAAATTCGTCTATCTCGCGGGTTGGACGCTTGTAGGAGGTTGAAAACCAGCTACTTACTCGATGTGCGGATAAAATGGCTGTTTTTGAACAACCCAAAACAGCAAGGAAATTCAAAAAACATGCCACGCCGAAGTGCGGCGTGCATAAGGTGAGTTTTGGTTTGAAACAGCGAGGGTGGCCAACGAGGTTTATTCCTCGTCGAATTTCCGTTTGATCAACGCTTCGAGTTCATTCGTTGCTTCTTCGCAATCGTCGCCCTCGCAATAGATGATCAATTTACTTCCCGGGCCGGCGGCAAGCATCATAAGACCCATGATACTTTTGCCGTTTACCTTTTCGCCGTCTTTTTCCACGAAGATATCGCACTTGAACTTGTTCGCCGTGCGCACGAACTGAGCAGCCGGACGCGCATGGATGCCCAGTTTATTGGACACCACGACATCGCGTTTGTGTGACTTTGATTTCTTACCGGTGCTCATGACCGAATTTAAAGCGCGACAAGGTATTCAACGCCTTCAAAATTACAAGCGATTATTACCTGTCATCTGGGAAATCAACCGTTCGTTCAATTCTTTTGCCGCGTTGTAACCGGTCTGTTTCAGTTTCGTTTGAAACGCTGCGACTTCAATAAGGCGTGCCAGATCGCGACCGGGACGCACAGGAATTGTAATGTGCGGGATATCGACGCCGAGAATCTTAACAAACTCCTCTTCCATGCCAAGACGATCAACGTCGGGAACTTCCTCCCACGGTTTCAAGGCGACGATGAGGTCGACGCGTTTCTCCTGACGAATGCTTTTCACGCCGAACATGGCGGCGACGTTGATAATACCGATGCCGCGAACCTCCATGTGATTGCGTGTCAATTCGGCGCTTGTCCCGACAATTTCGCGGCCGTCGATCAATGTCACGCGTGTGATGTCGTCGGAAACGAGGCTGTAACCGCGATCGATCAGGGCGAGGACGGTTTCGCTTTTGCCGATACCGCTTTCGCCACGGATAATCACGCCAACGCCAAGAATGTCGACCATGCTGCCGATTTCCGTTCCCCGTGGCGCGAAAAGCATTTCCAGCGAAAGCGTCGCGAGGTTGATGAACTTCATCGTAATGAACGGACAAACAAACACCGGGACGTTTGCCGCTTCGGCCGTTTTGATGAGCAACTTATCAGGTTGAAGATTCCGTGAGTAAACGATGCACGGAATCTTGTACGAAAAGAACATGTCATACCGCTGCTGTCGCTGATCCGGAGGCAGCGATTTGAGAAAGGTGGCTTCGGCATTGCCAATGACCTGAACGCGCTTATTGGCGAAGTAGCGCGTGAAGCCGGCGAGAACCAGACCCGGCCGATTGACGGTTGGTTCGCGGATGATGCGCTTCAATCCACCGGCACCGGCGACGAGTTTCAATTGCAGCGGTCCGGCCTGCTCGGTGTAAAACCGTTCTACGGTAATAGCGTCGCGTTGCATAAG
>CBHWET010000327.1:0-5967 GCA_966112985.1 uncultured bacterium
GGCGTTGGTGCTGCGCGAGTCCGCGATTTGTTCCAAACGGCCAAGGCAAGCTCTCCCTGCATCGTTTTCATTGACGAATTGGATGCAATTGGGCGCCAGCGCGGCGTGCACATCGGAGCGGTTAATGATGAACGCGAGCAAACGTTGAACGCACTCTTGGTAGAGATGGATGGGTTCGAAGCGAACGCGGGCGTCATACTTCTCGCTGCGACCAACCGTCCCGACGTTTTGGACCGGGCACTCTTACGCCCCGGTCGATTTGACCGGCAAGTAATAGTAGACGCGCCTGACATTGATGGACGCGAAGCGATCTTGAAAGTGCATACGCGTGGCAAACCTCTGGAAAACGAAGTGGATTTAAGACGAATCGCGCAGGCGACACCGGGCTTCTCTGGAGCCGATCTCGCGAACACGGTCAACGAAGCCGCCCTACTGGCTGCGCGGCGCAAGGCCAAGAAAGTTTCGCAAGCTGACTTGGAGGAAGCGATTGAAAAAGTGGTCGCAGGACCGGAGCGAAAAAGCCGCCGTCTCAACGAAAATCAAAAACAACGCGTCGCCTACCACGAAGTGGGGCACGCGCTTGTGGCTGCGCACAGCGAACACGCCGATCCCGTTCATAAAATAAGCATCGTACCCCGGGGCCGCGCAGCTCTCGGATATACGATGCAGCTGCCGACGGAAGATCAGTTTCTCCTTAGTCGTTCCGAGTTAATGGACAAAATACGTGGCATGCTGGGCGGTCGCGCGGCAGAGGAGATCGTTTTTAACGAAATTACAACCGGCGCTGAAAACGATTTGGAGCGGGCGACCGCTATGGCGCGTCAGATGGTTTGCATATTCGGCATGTCGGATCGAATTGGTCTGACTCATGTCGCCCAGCGATCCAATTTATTCCTCAGCGGCCCTGAAAATAATCTGCAGCGGGACTGTAGCGAACAGACCGCCCGCGAAATCGATGAGGAAGTAAAAAAGATTCTCGATCGTGCGTACATTGAAGCGAAAGAGATTATCACTATTCACCGGGATGAAATGGAACTTGTGACCCAGGAACTTCTGAAGACCGAGACTCTCGATGCACAAACGTTCTATCATTTGATTGGCCGAGAGGTTCCACGGGAAAAACTGCGAACAGCAGAACGCCCCGCTGTTCCGGCGATTAGCTGAAGTAACCCGCCCCGAAGAGTGGCTTATACTTTGGAATTCGGCACGCGATGCATTGACGGCTTGCCTCTTGCCTTTTATTAGTTTTTCAGCTCAATTCATGCGATTGTCCTGATCGCATTAGTTAAATGAATATTGTAACGCGCCTATTTTGTTCATCCGTCGGCAAGAAATTTGTCATGGCGGCGACCGGCATGCTTCTTTTTCTGTTTGTTGTCGGGCACCTGCTGGGCAACTTACAGATCTTTCTCGGGCGAGAGGCGATCAATCGTTACGGTCACTTTCTTCAGAGCAATCCAGAACTGATCTGGCCAGCCCGAATTGGGTTGCTGCTGGCCATACTGCTCCACATCTGGTCAGCCGTCCGGCTCACCGCGGAAAACCGCGCCGCGCGTCCCGTTGGTTATGCCTCTTACAATCCGACCGTCGCCAGTTATGCATCAAGAACAATGATGATGAGCGGTTTAATTATCGCCGCGTTCATTATTTATCATCTGTTGCACTTCACCTTACAGGTGCCGTCGATCAATCTAACCGGCCAGAATTTCAAGGTGCTCGAAGATCCCGAACGTCGCCACGATGTATATGGCATGATGATTCTCGGTTTCTCGAAACCCGCAGTAGCAATCTTCTATATCATTGGCATGGCGCTGCTTTGCCTTCATTTAAGCCATGGCGTGCGTGCGATGTTCCAATCGCTCGGATGGAAAAAGAATCCATATAGTGTCTTTTTAAACAATTTCGCATCGATCGCAGCCTGGCTGATTTTTGTCGGCTACGCGTCGATTCCTCTTTCGATCTGGTTAGGCTTTATCAAGTAAAGCAGTCGCTATTTTTCCCATGAAACTCGACTCAAAAATTCCTGCCGGGCCACTCGCCCAAAAATGGGATAAACACAAATTTAACCTGAAGCTCGTCAATCCGGCGAACAAACGGAAGTTCGACATCATTGTTGTCGGCACCGGTTTGGCGGGAGCATCGGCAGCGGCTTCGCTCGCTGAAATGGGTTATAATATCAAGGCATTCTGTTTCCAGGACAGCCCGCGTCGCGCGCACAGTATTGCCGCTCAGGGTGGTATTAACGCGGCGAAGAATTATCAGAATGACGGCGATTCCGTTCACCGTTTGTTTTACGACACGATTAAAGGCGGCGACTTTCGGGCCCGCGAAGCGAACGTCTATCGTCTCGCACAGGTCAGCGTAAACATCATTGACCAATGCGTCGCACAAGGTGTTCCTTTCGCCCGTGAATACGGTGGCCTTCTCGCCAACCGATCATTCGGTGGTGCCCAGGTTTCCCGCACCTTTTACGCGCGCGGACAAACCGGCCAACAGCTGCTACTTGGCGCCTACCAGGCACTTTCCCGCCAAATTGGGCTCGGCAAAGTGAAGATGTATCCGCGAACCGAGATGCTGGAACTCGTTTTGATCGATGGACATGCCAAAGGCATTGTGGTCCGTGATCTGGTGACTGGCGAAATTTCGACACACGCCGGCGACGCTGTGGTGTTGGCAACGGGTGGTTATGGAAACGTCTTTTATCTTTCGACGAATGCCAAAGGTTGCAATGTGACAGCGACCTGGCGCGCTTACAAAAAAGGCGCGTGCTTCGCGAATCCTTGTTACACGCAAATTCATCCCACATGTATTCCCGTCAGCGGCGAACATCAGTCAAAACTGACACTCATGTCGGAATCGCTGCGTAACGACGGTCGCGTCTGGGTTCCGAAACGGAAAGAAGATTGCGGCAAAGCTCCGGCGTCTATTCCAGAGCAGGACCGCGATTATATTTTGGAACGCAAATATCCGAGCTTCGGCAACCTTGCCCCTCGCGACATCTCCTCGCGAGCGGCAAAAGAAGCGTGCGACGATGGCCGTGGCGTCGGTCCGGGCGGCCTCGGTGTTTATCTCGACTTTGCAGATGCCATCAAACGCCTCGGCGAAGCAACAGTGCGCGAACGCTACGGCAATCTTTTCGACATGTATGAAAAGATTACGGGTGAGAATGCATACAAGGTTCCGATGCGCATCTACCCTGCTGTCCATTACACGATGGGTGGAACGTGGGTTGATTATAATTTGATGAGCAGCATCCCGGGATTGTTTGTGCTCGGTGAAGCAAACTTCTCTGATCACGGCGCAAACCGTCTGGGCGCCAGCGCCTTGATGCAGGGTCTCGCCGACGGTTACTTTGTCCTGCCTTACACAATCGGTGATTATTTCGCCTCGGCCACGCAGCCGAAGCCCAAGACCGATCATGCGGAATTCAAAAAGGCGATGGAAGAAGTTCAAGCGCGCACGAATCGCTTTCTTTCGATCAAAGGCAAACGCACGGTCAATTCATTCCACAAGGAACTCGGCAAAATCATGTGGGAAAAGTGCGGAATGGCCCGAAGCGAGAAGAGTTTAAAAGAAGCGCTGCAACTCATCCCTGCCCTGCGCGAAGAATTCTGGAAGAACGTTCACGTCGCAGGAACCGGTGCTGAGTTGAATCAGAATCTTGAACACGCCGGCCGCGTTGCCGACTTCCTCGAATTCGGTGAATTGCTTTGCCTCGACGCGCTGCAACGAAACGAATCGTGCGGCGGACACTTCCGGGTTGAATATCAAACGGAAGACGGCGAAGCCAAACGCGATGACACGAACTACGCTTACGTCGCAGCGTGGGAATACGCTGGTGAAGGTAAGGCGCCGATCCTGAACAAAGAACCGCTCGTGTATGAAGAAGTTCACATGAGCACACGAAGCTACAAATAATTTCCCGCCATGAATCTCACACTTAAAGTTTGGCGCCAAAAAAATACCAGCGACGCTGGCGGTTTTGAAACTTACGAGGCGAAGAATGTCATAGAGGACATGTCGTTTCTCGAGATGCTGGATGTCGTTAACGAAGGATTGATTTCCCAGGGCAAAGATCCAATCGCGTTCGATTCCGATTGTCGCGAAGGGATCTGTGGCACGTGTTCAATGGTGATCAATGGGACGGCGCACGGCGGATTGCGCGGCACGACAGCCTGTCAATTGCACATGCGCCATTTCAAGGATGGAGAAACAATTACGATCGAGCCATGGCGCGCGAAAGCTTTCCCTGTCCTTCGCGATCTTGTCACGGACCGTGGCGCCTTTGATCGCATTATCCAGGCAGGTGGCTTCGTTTCCGTAAACACCGGCGGCACGCCTGACGCGAATTGCCTTCCTGTCCCCAAAGTGGATGCCGACGAAGCAATGGATGCGGCGGCGTGCATCGGTTGCGGCGCATGTGTTGCAGCGTGCAAGAATGCTTCGGCGATGCTTTTCGTTTCAGCCAAAGTTTCTCATCTGGCTGTTCTGCCACAAGGCAAGGCGGAAGCCGAACAACGCGTTCTGAACATGGTGAAACAAATGGATGCAGAAGGCTTTGGCAATTGCACTGTGACCGGCTCCTGCGAAGCTGTTTGCCCGAAAGAAATCAGCCTTGATTTCATTGCGAAGCTCAATCGCGAATACGGCAAGGCCGTCCTTAAGAATCGCGCCGAACGGAAGTCCGGCGGCGGCGGAGCTTAAAAATTACTGCTTCTTCAAACCGGCACCGCATTGAGCTGTGCCGGTTTTTGTTGTACCCGCCACATAACAGGGTTCTCCCATCTTCTACGAGCGGACTTTCGGTAATTTCCCCAATTGTGAATGCGCAGGCGTGGTCGAGTTTAGCGAATTCTCAATTAATCAGGAGGTTAATCATGAAACTCAAATTAAACGCCAAAGTATTATCATCGGCAATTCTGCTCTCGGCAGCGGCACTGGTATTTAACGCCTGCTCCACAACGCGCTCCGGAAGCAGCGCAAGTTATTCAAGTTCGTCGGATATGTCAGAACCCAGCGGCGCATCATCAACGTCGGATTCAACCAGCCAATGGAAACGCGGCACCTATGGTCAACAATACGAAAGCGCCGGGGCTGAGTATTCCGCCAGCGGGTCAGCGTCATCGGCTCAGTCGAGCCAACGGTTGCAATCGCAGCAACAAGACCAGTCCTCTCAGCAGGAGATCCGTATTCCACTTCATCAGGAAACCGTCAGCGTTGGAAAACGCACGGTCGATGCCGGTCAGGTTGTGATTCGTAAAGTAGTGACAACAGAAACGGTCAATCAACCAGTCGAACTGCGCAAAGAAACGCTCGTTATCGATCGTATCGAAGGCAACGCACCGGCCGCGTCAGCCAGCGCAGCAACCGGCAGCTCCGCGGATGCTAATACATCCGCAGCGTTTCAGGAAAAAACAATGACTATTCGCCTGCAGAAAGAAGAACCAGTCGTTCAAAAGCAAACTGTTGTGTCTGGCAACGTTGTAGCACGCCGACAGTCCCAGACCGAACGCACCAATATTCGTGAGCAGGTAAGGAAGGAAGACGTCCAACTGGATCAGAGCGGCAGCAGCGAGAATGTTGTGATTCACGGCAACTTCGTCAACGAAGGCGCAGGAGCGCAGCAACCTTCACGCTCGCAGCAGCAACAGCAGGAACAACAAGACAAACAGGACCAACAAAACCAGAATCAGAAACAGGACTAGGCATCTTCGAAAGTTCACGAAGTCCCGCGCGGCGCGAGCCGCCGGGATTTTTTGCGTACTATTGTCCCTGATGTTGAACCGTTACAGGAGGTTCAACATTCGTTTTCTCGCGATGATCGCAATCGGCGAGGCGCACCTGGTGGTCGCTGCCCAAAATCGTCAGGGTGACATAGCTCCGCAATCCATGGGTTCTACAGAACTGTAAAGCATCGCGACCAGTCGCAAAATCGGCCGCCTCCTTGATCGAAGTGGTCCAGGTGCC
>CBHWET010000328.1:0-5937 GCA_966112985.1 uncultured bacterium
GTTCCGAGATTATGCTTTTCCTTGAAGAAAATTGGCCACGGCGCGAACCAGCGATCGTGCCCCGCGACGACTTCTTTCTCTTCTGAATAAAAATTCGTGACCGTCATTGGATCGCGATGCTCATGACCGATCAGTGGCCAGACTTGCCATCCATGCAACACCGGCCCTCGCCGCAGGTGAAACACTGGAAACAGATAATTATGTGTTACCCAATCGCGCTTTCGTGTCTCGCTATAAATCGGAAACATGATCACGTGAATATAATCGCGGAAGAACCGGTTCTTCGTTGTTCCGTAAAATGGAAACAGCGCGGTGTAATTCTCTTCGGGCTTTGGTGACCGTTGCTGGAAATAAAACGGAAACAATGTGAACCGCTTCTGCTGTGTCGAATCCTGCGATTGTCCGCCCGCGAACGAAAACACCTGCAGGATGTGAAATCTCGATTCCTTTCCGTAACGATCGTAACTCAGCAACGGATAAAGAATGTCCATTTCCTCGGACTCGACGTCAGGATCGGCAACGTGAGAAAACAACGGCGGAACAGCGATGGTTCGCTGTGTATCGTTCAGTTCAGAATAAAACAGTGGCCCTGCTGCTTCCGTCCGGTGCCCGGGCGCTAGCGTGAGCGGAAATGTATGAAGGACGGGACCAAAGTTCAGAAAAGAGTTAGTGCCCGCAATCGCCGGGATAACTCCCGCGCAAAGAACACAAACCAAAATTCGCAGCCAACTTTTCAAGTCGCGTGATAGTACGGGCCAACCGGAAACCGTCAAGCCAGCAGCGACGATTTGCCTCCAAAAAACTGCGTCAATTTCACGCAAAATGCGTGCGTGTCATGCATGAAAAAAAATTTTTGCATTTAAGTAATTTCCCCGTTGCACTCGTACGCGTACTTCTCTAACGTCGCCGCCCACAGCCCGATTATGATTTCGTCCATCACGACTTTTTTCACAAAAAAAGCTCCACAAAAATCCTCCGTTTCGACAGTCCCGACCGTCGTTTCGTCAACCGCAACATCAACGTCACGAAGAACGAATTCTGAAAAACATAATTTCAGTAAAGTGTTTCGTTTTCGTCTTCCAGAAGGCCAACCGACACCAACAACGGTTGAAGTTGCCGGTTCGTTCAGCCGTTGGGAGAAGGTCGAATTAAAACGCGATGCTGTCCTGAATGCGTGGCAAGCGACAGTCCACCAGATTCCTGGAAATCGCACGCACCATTACATGTTGCTGATCGATGGCAAGCCAACCTACGACTCGCTCTGTGACGGCCTCGCGATACCCAGTGGTTTCGATGAAGAGCGTTTTCAACTCGAAACCGCACGCGGCCCTCGAGTCTTGATGCTCTTTTCGCAAACGAAGTAATTTTTCGACCGACAGGACGCCGCTGCGATTCTAAACAGAATCGTACGACCACGGCTTGCGCATCTCACGCGCAAGCAGCTTATTCGCCTCTTTGTCGCCAACAAAGTGTTCGGCTTTTGGATCCCATTTCAACTTACGCCCGAGCCTTAGCGCCATTGAGCCGAGATGACAGACCGAAGCGGAGCGGTGTCCAATCTCGGGTTCACAAATCGGCTGCTTGCGGCTGCGTACGCAGTCAAAGAAGTTCCCCATATGATCGTCGCTCACGTAAAGACGTTCCGCTTTTCCCGTTAAAGCTTCTGTTAATATTTCAGGACGGCTTGCCTCAATCTTTCCACGCGTGATCCAAATCCAACCGTCTGTTCCTTCAAATCT
Source organism: uncultured bacterium (assembly GCA_966112985.1). Taxonomy (GTDB): domain Bacteria; phylum Verrucomicrobiota; class Verrucomicrobiia; order Limisphaerales; family JACDHS01; genus CBHWET01. The sequence goes on from CBHWET010000328.1 coordinate 1,740, forward strand.
CGTTCCATGCAATTTTCCGTTCGGGTTCACAACACCGCCGGTAACGGTATTATCGCGCGTGCTCTCGCAGGTATGCGTCAAGCCATTGGCGTAGGTGTATTCGATTTTATAATCGGCAATGGCCGTGTAACCGCCAGGAATCGGTTGAGAAAGTGCTTGCGCCTCGACGCTCACCGGGCCGCTCCGTTCAAAGCCGCTTCCCCAAAGCGCAATATCGTTATGATGTGCACCCCAATCGGTGATCGTTCCGCCGGAATACTCGAACCAATAGCGAAACGAGAAATGGCATCGTTCCTTTACGTACTCCACGTCAGCAGTCGGCCCTTGCCAGAAATCCCAATCTAATCCCGCGGGAATCGGCACCGGCTTAAATGGACCTTCGCGCATTCCGCCCGGCAAAATGGTGTTCACGTGTTTGAGCTTCCCAATTCGGCCATTGCGCACCAATTCACACGCGAGTCGAAAGTTTTTGTCACTGCGTTGCTGACTGCCTGTCTGCAGAACCGCTTTTGTTTTGCGGGCCACGCGAACAATCTGCTTTCCATCTTCAATCGTCAGCGTCAACGGCTTCTCGCAATAGACATCTTTCCCCGACCGCATGGCAGCAATCGAGACCAGCGTGTGCCAATGATCCACCGTTCCGCACACGACTACATGAATGTCATCGCGTTCCATGACCTTCCGAAAATCTTTGTAGCCCGTCGCATCGGGGAAAAGCTTCTTTGCTTCACCAATGTGAGATTCATCCACATCGCACACGGCAACAACTCGACCGAAGCGTGAAGCGTTCTTCGCATCTCCTCGTCCCATTCCACCGCAACCAACAAGTGCGATCGCCGGCTGTTCGTTTGGAGAAAGAACTTTGCGCGGCGCCGGCCTGGCGTCGCACTCATCTACAAACCATTTCGGTAAAGTGGACGCGGCGAGAATGGCCGCAGAACTCTTGAGAAAACGACGACGATCGGAACGGAACGCTTCGTGATTCATAAGGGAATGTGGGGACATCGTGCCTTCCTCCGACGATTCCGACAATTTGTTTTTCACGGATTCCGAGGAAAGTTAGGTAGAGAAATCTATGAAAGCATTAAAGCCTTTGACGGTCCGCAAAAGCGCGATGACCGAACAAAAATCTTCCGGCGTTTCGTCACGAAAGCCAACTGCCGTCACGGAGAAAAGCCGTAAAGATAAAAAGATTCCTGCCGACCGTGGTGCGTACACACCGCCGAGCGAAGTTGAAGGCAGCGAATAGATAGTTACGTGGCTCTATTTAGCAGCCCTTTTGAACCGATAGACATGGACATCAAAAGGCGCGAACCAGTCCGTCAGCTTGCCGTCCTTCATCTTGATGATGCGTGGCTCTTCAAAGAGCACGTCGGCATTTGCTACCGATGAAGGTAATCCACTGAACTCCACTTGCTCGGTCGTGTGACTGCGTTTGCACGCGAGCAGAAATATCTCGTTGCCGACCTCGCGCACACAAAATTCAATTCCATCACCTTTGGCTTGGACCGGCATCTTCGAATTTGGTGCGACGAGCGCAGGATAAAGCGGACTCTTCGTTCCAATTTCTTCGACTACCGGTCGTAACACGCGATTCCAGAAACGCCAGTTCCACCCGAGCTTCCTGTCTTCTTCGGTCAACACTTCATGAATTGCTCCCCCGAAATAGATCAGGCCGCGCGCACCATTGATGATGGCGGCGTATGTCATGTAGCGTTCTTCAGGAAACGTCGGAAACCGAATCGTTTTGCTTCGAGGCTCGATTCCACTCCACGCGATCTGCAACGTCATCCAAACCCCCTTTTTCCCCTCGCTCAATTCAACGGCGCGACGGGTATAATCTCCCACCATGCTGATTTCACTGTTTGTTTCGACAAACTGCGAATGCCTGCCCGGTGGAAAACCGACAGGAAAAATATCAAAACCAAGAATGTCGGCGTATGGGTTATATTTCTTTAAATTTTCCATCGTGCCGCGTGGTGCCTGGATAATCACAAGCGGGTGATTCGGATCCATTTTCTTCAGCAATTTATACATATCGGCCATCGGCTCCACTTTCGCTTTCCCCCACTCCGGTTCATCAACGCCTTTGTAGCAGCCCATTCCCGGGTGATTGCGGAACGTCGTGACAATCCTTCGAAAGAGAGCCTCATCTTCCGGCTTTTTGAATGCGGATGCCTCGCGCAGATTGAGCCAACAATGCATGCCGTATTTCGCAGCGGCATCTTGCATTTTCGTCTCGGCGGCAAATTTCTCTTCGGTCCATGAACTCCCAAGCGGTCCTGCCCGCAAAAATGTGGCGCCAGCGTCTGCGAGTTCTTGAATGGCACTTTTTCCCGCCGGAGTTTTACTGTCGGGATCTGGTGACGTCGTGAATCCGATCGGGAACACCTTCTTCCCGTCAATGACCATGACGTGGTCTTCGTTAAGAGTGACCTTGTTGGCAGTCGCTGTGGTGAGGGCGAAACAACCGAGGGTCAGTGCGACGATGACAGGACACAATTGTTTGGCGGAACAGCCGATAAACCTCTGCACAATTTGGATGCGGGACATCTTTCGGATCGTGCCCTGCTCCATTTACGAGGACAATGACTCTTTTCGCGGCGGATCAGTTACACGTGCGGCAAGTGATCAGTTCCACGTAGCTCGTTCCATAGTGGTAGGAGTGTACCGTCCAACCGTAGAGCTTCGAATTGCCATTCCAGAAAGATCCGTACATCGCTTTGACCGATCCGGTAGCGACTCCGCTGCTGTTATACGCAGTCATGTTAATCGTTGCGACATCACTCGGATAAAACACTTCGCCACGCAACATCTGGGCTCGAACGATGCCCCCGCCTCCTTTATTCACCCAACTCCAGACGAGAGGCATGTTGTTGGTTGCATAAGGCGACGCGGGTTCACTGTAATTGGCGAAGCTGCGCCACAAACCATCCGTCGGCCCGTAATAACCCAGCGCAGACGGAATGGGTTGCGGATTGAGAAAGTACGATTTCTTCGTCACGCCATCGGCGAGGATGATGTCAGGGGCGGAGCGGCCGTTGTACAATCCACCGGAACCGCCGCGCGCGTTGAAATCCAACGTCGGCCTCGCCGTCATATCTGAAACCCAAATGTGTCCGGATTGTCCGTCGACGCCTCCGACTCCCCAGCAATAATAATAGGTTCTCCCATTCCCGGCGGTAACGGCTTCGATACCTTGGAAACGCAACGACGAATTGGCGCAGGAGCTGTTCGCTTTATTATTCGCTACCAGGCCGAGGGAATTGCCGGAGCCATCGCACAACTGCACATTGCTTTTGTTCAAAGCGATACATTGCAGGTTATGTTGCGCGCCGGTGAAATTGTAATCATCGGCTGCCGCAGCGGCGAAGAGTCGCGTCGAAAACGCGACGGTCGAAATGACAATGGATAGACGAATAAACAATGACTTCATGTTCGTGCGGTGACGGGGTTAGGCCAAATGTTGGCAAACGTTTAAAAAAGCGGACATCAGGGAATCCGCTGATTACCTGCGCGAAATGTCGCGATCTGAATTGCTTTTGAGAACCCACTACGACAAGACTACCGCGATTTTGAACACCCGTTCCCAGGCGACAAAAAGGCTTATGAAAAGATTTGTAATATTAACTGTCCTCGGCGTTTCGTTGGCAAATTGCTTTGCACAGGGAACCCTCACTCCGTCCGGTGCTCCCGGTGCGACAATGCGCACTCTTTTGCAAATTGAGCCGCGCACGCCAATCTCCTCGTTGCCTGTCACCCTTACGAATTGCGGCTCGTACTACCTGACTTCAAATCTCCTGTGCAGTGCGATCAATCAAAATGGCATCACCATTGCGACCAACGACATCACAGTTGATTTAAACGGCTTTGGAATTACAGGACCATCGACTGGCTCCGGTTATGGCATAGCGAATGTCGGTGGCTGGACGAATATCACCGTCCGGAACGGCAGCGTTCGCGAATGGCCAAGAATGGGAATCAACCTCACAGTTTCAATGGGATGTCTCGTCGAGAACGTTAACGCCAGTGACAATGGAAATGATGGCATCGGAGTCGGCAAAAATTCCGTCGTCCGAAACTGCACGTCTACAAGCAACGGTAACAGTGGCATTGTCGCGGGCAATGGCTCGTCGGTATTGGGATGCGCCTCGAAAGACAACTCCTGGTCAGGCATCACCATTAACAGCGGCGGGGT
>CBHWET010000329.1:0-5898 GCA_966112985.1 uncultured bacterium
GCTTTTGTTACCGAACTGAAATCAAGAAGATCTATCTCACGATGCGTTGGGGCAACAATGTGAAAGCGGGGCGCGTGAGCCTCCGCCGTTTCAACGAGGTAGTTTCCAATCAACCCCGAACCACCGGTGATCCAAACAACTGGTTTCGACTCGCTGGCAAAAGATTCCTTCACGAGCGAGATGTCCAATCGTTAATCGATCAAACGCTTCGTCAAATTCTCGTAAGCGTCGATGCGGCGATCGCGGAAGAAAGGCCAGTGCGTGCGAGTGACGTCGACTTTGTCGAAATCAACATCGGCCATGATAATTTCTTCCTTGTCCTGGCTCGCCTTGGTGAGAATTTGGCCAGATGTCCCTGCGATAAAGCTTCGTCCCCAGAATTCGAGTCCGTCGCCGCCATCCGGGGCTTCATGCCCGATACGATTGGCAACAGCAACGAAACAACCGTTAGCCACCGCATGACTACGCTGGATCAATTCCCACGCGCCATGTTGCGTTTCGCCATGTTCCTTCTTTTCTTTCGGATGCCAGCCGATAGCTGTCGGGTAGAAAAGAATCTCAGCACCTTGCAGTGCAGTTAAACGCGCGGCCTCCGGATACCATTGATCCCAGCAGACACAGACACCAATCTTGGCGTATTTCGTTTGCCACGCCTTGAAACCAAGATCGCCCGGAGTGAAGTAAAATTTTTCGTAAAAGAGCGGATCATCGGGGATGTGCATCTTGCGATAGATGCCAAGGAGAGAACCATCAGCATCGATGATCACGGCTGTGTTGTGATAGAGACCAGCGGCGCGCTTTTCGAACAATGACGCAACGATCACCACCTTGTACTTCTTCGCAAGCTTCTGAAATGCTTCGGTGCTGGGTCCAGGAATAGGCTCCGCGAGCTGGAAATATTTGTGATCCTCGACCTGGCAAAAATATTGGGAGCGGAAAAGTTCCTGCGTGCAGATAATTTTTGCGCCCTGCTTCGCAGCTTTTTCGGCGAAAGCCAACGTTTTCTTTAGATTTTCCTTTGGGTCAGACGAACAATTGGTCTGCAAAAGACCTACACGAACAGGAGAGCGTTTCATTTCGCAATTGAACCGGCGGGACGTTCCATGATGATCGTTTCGCCACGGGAATCAGTCGCGTGCATCGTCGTGCGCTGACCGAACAGATGGCGAATAAATTTACCCATCGTTTCATTCGTTGGGCCGTATCCTTTGTGATAAATAAAATGTTCCAAATCGTACATGAACTTATCGCTATCAGCATAGCGCTTGTTCAAATCACGAGCAAGGGCACGCTGCAAAATATCGTTCAAACGATCGTCGATCTGGGAATTTAATTTGCGGAAGTCTGGAATCGGCAAAGTCATAATGCGATCGCGCGATTCTTCCGGAGTTGCTGCCTTGAAAATGTTGTAACCCAGGAGCAAATGCGCGAGCACAACGCCCGCTGAGAAGATGTCCGAACGTTTATCGGTGATCTGAAAATCCGCCTGCTCAGGACTCATGTAATCCGCTTTGCCGGCTACAACTTCCCCTTCTTTATCTTCGAGGAAACCTGTGGCCTTCGCGATACCGAAGTCGGTCAACTTCACGTCGCCTTCGAACGCGATCATGATGTTCTTGAAACTCACATCGCGATGCACGATGCCGAGTGGATTGCCATCCTTGTCGGTCTTCGCATGCGCGTAAGCGAGACCACGCGCAATACGGCTGGTGATAAACACAGCCAGTTCAGCCGGTAACGAGCATTCCTTATCCTTCAACTGCGTCGCGAACTGTTCGAGGTTCACGCCGCGAATCAATTCCATCGCGATAAAATAAATGCCGCGCGTCTCGCCGAGATGGTAGGTCTGAACGATGTTCGTATGAATCAAGTCGGCCACAAGTTTTGCTTCGCCGATGAAGTTCTCGATGAACATCCGTTGGCTGGCGTAGTTGTGGCGAATGACTTTAAGGGCGACGCGCTTCTTGAATTCCCGGGCGCCGATCTGTTCGGCTTCGTATACAATACCCATCCCGCCTTCGAAAATTTTACGGACGATTTCGTAGCGGAATTCGCTCTGGATAGTAAAGAGGGCCGACATGGTCTCCGATGTTCGTCAATTCACATGGCAAGTCAAGTCTGCGATGGGAGCAAAAACCCATTTTCACCCGCATAAAAATTGAGGATTCTGCTATTTTCTGCTTGCGCCACCAAGATGAACCGCTTTAATTGCGCGCAAGTCTCACGACTATTTCGTAATAACAAAAACAAGAACAGACCTATGGCAAAAGCACTCTCGAAATCACAAATCGCCGCCGCCATTGCTGAAAAAGCTGGCATCACGAAAAAACAAGCCGCTGAAATCCTCGATTACATCGCTCAGCTCGCTTACAAAAATGCTAAAAACACCTTCACGCTTCCTGGTCTCGGCAAGCTCGTGTTGGTCAATCGCAAAGCCCGCCAAGGCCGCAATCCAGCAACTGGCGAAACGATTCAGATTCCAGCCAAGCGCGTTGTTAAGTTCCGCGTCGCGAAAGCTGCAAAAGACGCCATCCTCGGCGCCAAGTAATCCGTTCCGATTTTTTCTAAAAGGCGCTCTGATTTTTCGGAGCGCCTTTTTTATTTCCAATTTTGATTCACATTGAGCCCTGCCACCGTGGAACGACGCGGCAGAAGATTTGATTCATGAAGATCGCTATTGTTGGTTGCGGCGCGTTAGGCAGTTACTACGGCGCGAAACTCTGTCGCGACGGCCACGAAGTCCATTTCCTTTTGCGCTCGGATTATGACGTGGTGCGTCGTCGTGGTGTAGAAATCCTCAGTGATGAAGGCAATTTTCACGTCAGCCCGAAATGCGCGCGCACGGCCGATGAGATTGGCCAATGTGATGTAGTCCTAATTGGATTAAAGACAACCGCGAATGATCAATTTCCTGCCCTGTTACCGCCACTCGTCGGCGACAGCACAGCGATTCTTACTTTACAGAATGGTCTTGGCAACGAGGAGCAACTCGCCGCTCTGTTTGGAGCTGAAAAGGTTTTAGGCGGTCTGTGCTTTGTCTGCCTGAACCGAATTGCGCCCGGAAAGATTCAGCACATCGCACACGGCAAAATTGTGATGGGTGAATTCAAAGGGTGGCCCGAACCGCGAACGCACGATATCGCGTCCGCCATCCGTCATTCTGGTGTCCCATGCGCAGTGACCGACAATATCGCCAAAGCACATTGGGAAAAGCTGGTCTGGAATATCCCGTTTAATGGCCTGGGTGTCGCTGGCGTTGCGGGATACGAGGCGGTCATTTCCGGCAAACTCAATGGCCAAGAACTCGGCCCTTGCCTGACAACGGACCTGCTGCTGCGGGATCCAAAATGGGAACAGCTCGTAAAAGATTTGATGCTGGAAACGATCGCCGCTGCGAATGCGCTGGGCTTGAAGGTTTCGGAGAGCGTGGCCGATGAACAAATGCGGCGCACCCGCGAAATGGGCGCCTACAAAGCTTCGACGCTCATCGACTTTGAGCGCGGGCTTCCACTCGAAGTGAATAGCCTTTTCCTCGAACCGCTCAGGCAGGCGCAGAAAGCCGGTGTTCCGACGCCTCGACTCAACATTCTTTGTGACGTGCTGACGGCGCTCGACGTGGCGCGGCAGAAAGGTTAGACAAGCTTCTTGTAATCTTTCGACTCTGCCAGCTTCTTTACCATTTCCTTGACCTTTTGTGACTGGCTCTTATGGGCCAGAAGAACGGCGTCGTCGGTCTGAACCAGGATGGAGTCTCGCAACCCAACGACCGCAATCGGAGTTCGATTCTTCGTCCGGGCGTCAAAGATGATGTTGCGTGCAGCATCGACATGGATGAAGTCCGCGACCGCGCAGTTTCCTTCTGCATCGGGTTTGATATGACGCGCCAGCGCCGTCCATGAGCCAAGGTCGTCCCATTCAAACGCGCCATCAGCCACCACGACGTTCTGCGCCTTTTCCATCAAGGCAAAGTCGATCGAGATTTTTTTTATCTCCGGATATTCCTTCGCAAGGACCTTGTCCAGTTTCGCCGGGTTTTTTGCAGCTTCGAACCATCGGTGACAAGCAGCTGCCATTTCCGGCTGATGTTTCTCCAGTCCCTGCGTAATGGTCACGAAAGACCAGATGAACATTCCCGCATTCCAGCGATACTGTCCGCTGTTCACGTATTCGAGAGCTTTTTCGTAATGCGGCTTTTCTACAAACTGTTCTGCCTTGAAGAACGTGGACTTATATTTTTTCACGCCTTGAGGAGGAGGTAGTTCGTTCCCAACGCGAATGTAACCATAGCCGGTCGCAGGTTCTGTCGGTTTAATCCCAATGGTAACAATTACCTGTCCTCGGCTCGCCAGATCAAAAGCATCACTTAGAACCTGTTGAAATTTCTTCTCCTCCGGAATGACGTGATCCGCAGGTAACACCGCCATTACAGCGTTGACATTGCGTTGGCCAACGATGGCAGCACCAAGGGTAACAGCAGCCGTCGTATCGCGACCGACTGGTTCAGCGATGACGTTTTCCTTGGGCAACTTCGGCAATTGCTTGCGCACCTCCGGCGCTTGCACCGAATTCGTGATGATCAAAATGTTTTTGATCGGAACAAGGGGAAGAACACGATCGACTGCCTGCTGAAGAAACGATCGTTTGCCTAATAAAGTGATCAGTTGCTTGGGTGTCTTTTCACGGCTTACCGGCCAGAAACGCTCACCGCGTCCTCCGGCCATAATGATGACGAAACGGTCTTTTGGATCAGCTTTGGTCTTCACGTCGTCGACTTAACTATAGTTGACACACCTTGTCATGCAGGGAATTACCATAACCAATAAGGAAAAATCCGATAACAACTTCAGTAACGGAAGCGCCCAATTTATGTTGTCTGCGAACTATGGTTTAACTATTTCCTTACGTCATAGGACAACCAAACGTCGCGGTACGCAGGAGGGTCGGGCTCCTCAAACACAAAACAAAACTAAACACATCATGAAAAAATTCGTACTATTAGTTTCAATTGCACTAGGGCTGCTTGGCTTGACGGACAATACTAGCGCGGCTTTCGTAAACCCCGACGCATGGCTTACCACGTTCCAGATCACCGCGGTTTATAATTCGACGAACATCACTGTGACCAATACGACGACGGGTGTTAAAACAACAACGGGTAAATTGGTTACGAATATCCTGACGAGCAAAGACATCATTAAGATGCTCTCCACAGAATACTCAACGAACTTTCCTTCAACAGCCGTTCTCGCGTATAGGCTCGGTAATGGCCATTTCTATGTAGCCGAGACGAATGGGCCTCTAATTATGGATGTGCATCCTACCCTCCAGCTGTCGAATTCGGTAATTGGTAATTTCCTCCTCGTACAGGGTGGACAAACTATCGAACGTCCCGCATCAACAAATCTGGTTTTGACTCAATTTGCTAACGACTACCTCGTCAATTACAGCGATTCCCATGGCAATGACTTTCATGTTGTCGGCGCTCTCATTGCAAATGCTACCGCTTCTCAGGTTGGTACAAACGCGATCTATCCCAAGTTCAATTTCGTTATTCCTGGTACGGGGGGCGGAAAGTTTATCAGCAAACAAGGGACACAAGTTATAGGCATTTTTCCAAAAGCCCAAGTTAACGGATTCGGCAAGAATTTGATCCCATAGATTGTGGCACTCCAAACTGCGGGTCGGCTTTTGCTATCCCGCAGTTTTTTTTGTACGCAGCCCGCCATGCAGCCAAGATCCCTTACACCCTTCGGGCTTCCCAATCACGATTCACATGGAAACAATTTTCATGTTGTCGACCGAAACTCGACGAGAGAACAATGTTTATAACAGCACAGCCGGACGGCAGTTTCCAGTTCTCGCACGATCGCCGGCACAGGCGCTGGAACATTTTACAGC
>CBHWET010000330.1:0-5872 GCA_966112985.1 uncultured bacterium
TACCTTGGCAGCATGGGCGAACTGGATCTCGCTAAATGTCAGAAGTTCGAATTGATCGATAAATCCGGCAAACGCGCGTTCGAGGGAGAGTTAAAACCGCGAAGGGACAGTGGGTTTAATTACGAAGTCGCACCGTACCAATCGGTGCTTGAGGCGGACTTCACTGCGTTCGAGAATCCGGGAGAGTATCGCATTCTGATTGCGGGACTTGGCGCTTCGACATCATTCCGGATCGACGATGGATACGCAGGTATTTTGGCGAGAACCTTTGCGCTCGGTCTCTATCATCAACGATGTGGCAGCGATAATAAGCTGCCGTTTACGCGCTTTACGCACGGACCTTGTCATCGCAATCAGGTGGAAGTGCCCGACATGGATTTCAAGACAGTCAACGCTGTGTTGGCGGATATGTCTTCGAATTATAAGAACAATCCGAGGCATATCGCACCGCAGTTGAAAGATGTAAACACCTGTCTTTATCCATTTGTGAATCTGAAGAAGTTTGACGCCTCGGGAGGACACCATGACGCCGGTGATTACAGCAAATACACGATCAATGTGGCGCAACTGATCCACGTGCTCGTATTCGCGGCCGATGCGTTTCCTGGGGCAGGGGACTTAGACAATTTGGGGTTGCCCGAGAGCGGTGATGGTAAAAGCGACTTGCTGCAGGAAGCCAAATGGGAAGCCGATTTTCTCTGCAAGCTCCAGGATGCCGACGGCGGATTCTATTTCCTCGTGTATCCTAAAGAACGTCAATACGAACACGACGTTCTGCCCGATGCGGGTGATCCGCAGGTCGTTTTCCCGAAAACGACGGCAGCCACGGCTGCGGCGGTAGGCGCGTTGGCACAGACCGCTTCCTCACCTTTGTTTAAAAAACAATTTCCAAAAGAGGCTGAGGCTTACCTGATGAGGGCGAAACGCGGTTGGGCATTTCTAGAGAAGGCATTCGCGAAATATGGTCGAGACGGTTCCTACCAGAAAATAACCCATTACGGCGACGAGTTCATGCACGACGACGAGATCGCGTGGGCCGCTACAGAATTATACCTCGCGACCGGCGAGGAAAAATTTCAGAAAGAATTGATCGAGCACTTTGATCCTTCGAAAACGGAGACCAAACGCTGGAATTGGTGGAGGATGTTTGAGTCGTATGGTTGCGCCATTCGGAGTTATGCTTTTGCAGTTAAAACCGGGCGACTGGCAAAAGAAAAGCTCGATGATCAGCTGTTCCGGCAATGTGAAAACGAAATCATCGCTCGTGCGGAGGACCTGGCCCGATATGCGGATGAAAGTGCGTACGGAACCAGTTTTCCCGCTGAAACGAAGCGCTTCAGGAATTGTGGCTGGTATTTCTCGAGTGATGGATCATTTGATCTGGCGGTGGCCTGCGCCCTTGATTATCCGATTAAGAACGATCCACGGGCGAGGTTCCGCGAAGCGCTTTTGAGCAACTTCGACTACGAACTTGGGGCAAATCCGTGCAACGTCAGCTATGTCGCAGGCGTTGGATGGAAACGGCCCCGGGAGATTGTAGATCAGTATTCGCAGAACGACGGGCGAATTTTGCCGCCGACCGGGCTTATGTGGGGAAATATTCAGGAGGGATTCCCGTATCTTGACCCGTACAAAAAAGAGCTTGGCGCAATCACGTTCCCTCCAGATTGGCATGAAAAGAATCCGTATCCGTTTTACGATCGATGGGGGGACAGCTTCAACACAACGACTGAACTTGTGACGGTCAATATCGCCAAAGCCATGGCTGCCAGCGCTTATCTCATGGGACGAGGCCCCTTGAAATCGCAAGAATGGCGGCCATCACCGGCACAAGTTCGATTTATTTCCAAAACCAAGGAAATCTCAGCTGTCGAAGTAGTAGCTAATAATATCGATCTCAAGGCGGGCAAATGCGTCTGGGAGATCGTTGGCGACGAACCGCGCATAATTTCCGGTCCAAACGCTACGGTCCAGGCCGGTAATAAAATCGAAGCTGAGGTGATGCTTCCTGATGGTCGGCGCGTATTTGCAGTCGGCACCTGCCCGGCAGGTTCGCCGGCTGCTAAACGATAAGTCCAGCCCACATCAATTCTGTTCGACTACTTTACAAGCCCGATCACTCAACTCCTTGCGATACGCCTCGAGATCGGCGGAATTTGCCGGTTCTGCCCCTGCTGCCTCGACGATTGTATCTCCGGCCAGGGCGGGCATTGGGACGGCTTCAGTTTGTGGAACAGCCGTCAGGTATTGAAATGTCGAAAACATTGTGACACCCATTCGCCGTTCCGGATGCGTATCCGGTCTGAATTTCAACAAATCGATGGGTGTCTCAGGTATCCGCTTCGAAGAAACATAGGTTTGCTGCGGAGATGAACACGCTGCCCATAGAACCGCCCCTAACGAAGATGCAACCACCACACGATAAAACTTCGCACGTGTATTCATATTGCAAATTACGAGGTCAGCCAGCTGTCTCAATGCGGGCTGGCGCTGTTCTCAGGCAAAGAAAAACCGACAACCGATGGTCAGAGGGAAGATCAAGTTTTGCGCCGGAAATTTCCTCGTTCCCCTATCGTGGACACTTATATGTTCCAAACATGGACACGCCTCGCCTCTGTCGTTCTTAATAGAGAAGCAGAAAGGAGTTTTAGGCGGTTTTTGAAGCTTCCCTAGTGGTTTTTTCGGGGTTTGGCATCATATGGCACCGGCACTGCTTTTTTCCGGGCAATGACTGTGTTCGGTAAAAAAGCATTTGTAGTTTTGCTCGTGGCCTTGGTGTTGTCATCCCTTTCCACGGCGCATGCGCTTTCGATCTCTGAGTTGCAGAACGTAAGGGATCTGACGCCGCAGAAGTTCGCGAATTACTTCGCAGACTTCGAATTCAAATTTCACGAAGAAGTCCAAAACCATGACGCGTTTCTGACGTCGAAGTCTGGTGACTGTGATGATTATGCCACGGTCGCTGCACAGGTTTTAAAGCCACGCGGTTTCACCCCGCGCCTCATAGCGGTTCGCATGAAGGGCGAAACACATGTTATCTGCTACGTTAACGAGGCGCACGGTTATCTCGATTATAACTGCCGCAAGGACGATCAAAAGATCGTTCCGTGCAGTCCGAAAATCACCGAAATCGCGAAATCTGTCGCCAAGTCTTTCGACAAAGACTGGATCGCGACTTACGAGTTCACTTATTCGCCTTCAGAGAACGTAAAGCGCCTGGTTAATCGCATTATCCCGAACAACGCGCAAACCGGCATCCTTGCATCATCGGCGCCCACAAAATAACGTCCACAATTCACTGCTCAGGTGCAACCCCTCAGCAGGAAAAGGACGAACAACACCGAGGCTGGGACGCCCATTAACCATAGGACGATCCAGCCGACTTTTCCGTCTTGTGGATTGGATTTGATGTTTAGTTTCATTTTGCCTCCTTGAAATTAGGCGTCTGTAATTCGCTGCTCACCAACGTTCCCGAAACGTGCTCGGCGATTTCTTCAACTAATTGCTTTTCTTCCGCATTGGCAACCGTGCCACGCAGAAACACCGCTTTGTCGCGGGTGACAATCATGATGTTCCGTGCGCCGGTCGAAAGATTTGGATTCGCGCCGAGGCCCTGACGAATACGCCGTGTAATTTCAATATCCTCGGGCTTATTGGATTGGTCGAAAGGTGACGCCGCGACAATCGTCCCGGTCGTGTCCTTTTCTAACGGGTTCTGCAGGTTTATTGCATGTTCGGGCCAATGGTCCGAATCGATACGACATCGTCTCAATGACGATTTTGAAAATCCGACCGTGAAGAAGTCTTTGATATCATCATGACTGATGGCGCGCGCTGGAATGGCGTATAAGTTTTCGCCAAAGCCGAGAAAACCGCCGATCCCAACTACAATGTAGAGGATTCTGCCAGTCGATATATTGACGGCGATATCGCGGATGACTCCAACACGTTGTCGTTCAATCGTCCCGACTGATGCACCAATCAGTTCGTTTGCCTTTATTGCAACATTGGCGCCACTGGTGTTTTCTTTAGCGGAAGGCATTGCACCGGCCGCTTCGTGAATTTCAGTGCCAGGCTTTTGCTGCGCCCGAACTGACGCCGAGGCTGCGACAGCAGACAACAAAAGGTTTTTGTCTGCATCCATTACAAAACAATTCTGCGTCGCATTGAACCGCACAGCAGCCACAGGAACGGCTACATATTTTTTTTCGACGCCGGCGGGGCTTGCAGCTTTGAGCAGCATGTAATCGATCCGCTCTTCGTTGAGGAAAAAAACGATGTCTTCAACCAGGGCCAGTCGTTCCTGTTTGTGATTTTTGACCGCGAGGTTTCGCAGCTTTGTTACTCGTTGAATCGTTGTGAGCGTCGGGCTATCAGCAGCCTGCACTGAAACAGGAACGACAAAAGCTCCGATCGTTGAAAACGCGAACAAAATCAAAGTGAAGCATTGCCGAACCATCGCACTCCTTAGGGCAATAAACGCCCGCATTGCAGTACGCGCAATTGGGAAAAAAGTTCAGCCGCAGAATGCTGGATTCTGCGGCTGAGCGTCGCGAAAAGGGAGGCCGGGAACCTACGATTTTCCCTTTTTCAGCCAAACCCGGTCTTTTTTCAGTTGAGCAATTGTTTCTCCGAACGGCGGCGATTTGAGCTTCGAGCGAACGAGGAAAAATGCGGTGATACCGCCAAGCAAATAGAATGCAGCAAAGCCTCCAAAAACGTACAACGCCTGGTCTCGATACAAGACCGCAAGCGTCAGCATGATTGCCGTTAACGCCTGAAAGCCCATGAATACTAACGCTGCACCCCAAACGAAAAGCCCGATGACGCGGCTTTTTTCTTCTCGAAACTCTACGGCAATTAACTCAAGTCGATTCTGGACAATTGCCAATGCAGTTTCACCCAGGCGCCGAAATGAGCCGAAGATACCGGGTGAATAATTTTGTCGTTCCGTTGTTTCAAGCATAACTATTTCCGTTTAATTAACAGTCCAACGAGGAGACCTGCCCCGAGGGCAATTCCAATAGACGCGTAAGGATTCCGCCGAATAAGTTTGTCGGCTGCTTTGGCCCCGGCTTTGGCCTGTTCTCCAATTGATTCGTAATTGCCGCCTATCAGCCCGAGAACTGATTTTAGCTTTTGCTGCAGTTCATCCGTTTGGCGCATTAGTTCATCTCCGGAGGCGCCAATCAGCGCTTCGGCGTCTTTCGTAAGCGTCCGCAATTCTTCCGCTAGTTGCTCACGTGATTTAGTTTCGACGTTGGTGTCTTGTGACGGCATAAGGTTTAGGACAATGTAAAAGGGACAGCCCAGAGGGACAATCAGCAGCCATTCGTTTCCTTGCTCGGACAATACTTTACGTCTGCATCAGAGAAAGCACCGCTGACATCCCGCGCTGCCCGCCTACTATGTAAACTGCATGAGAATTCTCTTCGTTCACGAACGTTTTGGGGCGCTCGCAGGAGCCGAGGCAAATTTGTTTATCACAGCGACCGAATTGAAAAAGAGAGGGCATACCGTCGCAATCGCGCACGGTGACTCGACAGGAAAGGGAGAGGAAGATTGGAATCGGACGTTTGACACGCGCTATGCGCTGTCCCCTAAACAAGGTGCCGCAGCAATCGGACAGGCGATCAACCAGTTTTCGCCGGAGGTGATTTATGTCCATAAGATGGCGGATTTGGAGGTGCTTCAGGAGCTGGTTGAGCGACGTGTTCCCTTAGTTCGGATGGTCCATGATCATGACATTTACTGCATGCGCAGTTATAAGTACAACCCCTTCACTCGAAAAATCTGCAACAAGCCTGCGGGAGCCCACTGTATTGTGCCATGCGGAGCGATTGTGACTCGCGATCGAAACGGGAAAATACCA
>CBHWET010000331.1:0-5866 GCA_966112985.1 uncultured bacterium
TGTGGGCCATACACTTCGTAGGTTAAATCATCATAATTCAACGCCTCAGCCCCGCCGGTTCCCCGTTTGATGGCTCGTTCAATATTGTCGCGAGGCATACTCGCCATGCGGCTTTTCAACAAAACCATCCGCAAACGCGGGTTCATGCTCGGATCGCCACCACCTACTTTTGCGGCGATTGCAATTTCTTTGCCCAGCTTCGCAAAGATCTTTGCCCGCTTGGCGTCAATGGCACCTTTGAAGTGTTTAACCTTCGCCCATTTACTGTGTCCGGCCATGTTCGTTTTGTTTATCGATTACAATTTCAACGCGCCTGTTCAACGAAGACCGCCGTGCCGTAGCACAAAACTTCTGTGACTCCCGGCGAAATTTCCGTTGCATCGTAACGAACACCAATGATCGCATTGGCACCTTGCTGGGAGCCATGCGTGAGCATCTGACGAAAAGCATCATCACGGGCCTGCTCGCAAAGAGAAGTGTAAATGCTGATGTTGCCGCCAAAGATGGTTTGGATATTCGCTGCAAAGTTCCCAATGACTGACCGTGAACGGACAACGATGCCCCGGACAACCCCGAAATTCTTTGTCACGCGATAACCGGGAATTTCGAACGCGGTAGTCGTCAACGGATGCGTGTGACTCATGTGGTTCGCATTCAACACGAAATGTTTTGCGTGCACAAGGGGTGGTTTGTTCGCGTTTGAGCAACATCGCGAACTCTATCGAGCGCCAGCCAGATTGTTCAGAAAATTGTCGCCTGCGGCTGCCGACGGCTCACCGGGCAGGGCAATGGTTTCCGGGCGGTTTCGTATCGAAAAATCAACGTCCGGAAAAACCGTCCAACCGCGAGTTGTACGGTTTTCCGGCGACGGGAAAGGAGCCCAACTCGCGGGTTGGGCTGTTTTCCAGAGCGGAAATGTAGGACAACTCGCGGTTGGACGTGTTTCCCACTCCGAAATTTCCGTACAACTCGCGGTTGGGCCTCTTCCGGACGACGGAAACTTCGACCAACTCCGAGTTGTACGGTTTTTCCGCTCCGGGAGAAGCGTCCAACTCCGAGTTGGAGAGATTTTCCGTGAGGGAAAAGTCGTCCAACCGCGAGTTGCGTTAACTTTTTACTCCGCAAAATCGACCCAACCTCCGGGTTGGGCTTTTCTCCCGGCCTGATTATCAGCATCTTAGGAAATTTTGGCTGTTTCGACGCCCCCCCGAGGGATTCATTCGCCGTCAGGGGCGCCATGCAATAATTTCTAGAAACTCGCCCGATACTCAGCTCACCGTATTTACCTTACAAACTGCTACCTGAAATCCTATGCGCCCGAGGTTTGCCGAACCAGCGTGGCAGGCCAGAGTCGTAAGACGCTGGCCTCTATGGAAGCACGCTCATTTGTCCAAATCGGCGCAATTGAAACGTCTACGTGAGAACAGCACCCGTCTAGCGACTTTAATGTTTGCGAAAGCTCGAACTACTTCTGTTATGTATCGATTAATATTGGCCACATTTCTTCCTATCAGCACGGTTTTGGCTCAAGGAAGCCTCACGCCTCCCGGGGCGCCGGCGCCGATGATGAAAACATTAGATCAAATCGAAGCCCGGACCCCGATCTCTACCCTGCCCTTCACCATCAACAACAGTGGATCGTACTACCTGACGACAAACCTGAGCTTCACCGGAACCGGCCATGGAATAACCGTGAACGCAACCGATGTAACGATCGATCTCAACGGGTTTGCTCTCGCCGGCAATGGCTCCAGCTTGCAGACAAACGGAATTTATGTGGGAACGACGATACTCACGTTGAATGTGAAAAATGGAACGGTGCGTTCATGGAAACACGGGGTAAATTCAACAAACGCTTCCGTCGGGTCCTTCTCCGACCTCCAATTTCTGTCATGCTCGAACGGTTTGGTTACCGCAGGCCTTAGTGTTGTCCAACGCTGTACCGCGACTTCGCTGACGGGTGTTGGAATCCAAACCGGAAATGGTTCGACCATACGGGACTGCACCGCGGCAACGTGCACCGGAGGCGGGGTGAGCCTCGGAAACGGTTCGACGATTGTAAATTGCAGTTTCGTGCAAAATGCCGGCACCGCAATTACAGCTGGCTCAGGATGTACGATTCGAGAATGCACAGTCTTCAACAATAACGGGATTGGAATCTTAACCGCGGGACATTGCCTGATCAGCGGCTGTACGGTGGCTAGTGGTTTCAACACCGGCATTTCAACATCGGTCAGCACAGTCGAACACTGCACGGTTAATAACAATACCGGCGACGGCATTCTGGCAGGAACCTATAGCAAGTTGGCTTACAATGAGGTTTACGGAAACGGCAACGGATCAGGCAGTAACATTCACGTCACCGGAAACTTCAATCGTATTGAAGACAACCATTCGACGTTCAGCATCCGTGGTTTCAAAGTGGATGGCATTGCAAATGTCATCATTCGAAACAGCGCAGGCGCAAATAACACTAACTACGTTATCGGTGCGACTAACGGCGTGGGCGCTTACGTCGGAATAGCGGCAACGGCCTCCAGTACGAGTCCAACGGCCAATTACGACTATTGATCTTAAGCGTTGTGAACCAACTTCTTGACTGGACAACGACTGGCACAACCCCCGATTCTCATGCGAACTACGACCTGTGATATGAAACGTTTGTTCAGCACCCTTTTGGCTATCATGTGCTTCGCAGCGGGAAATCAGGCTGCAACAACGATCGATTCAAATACCACCAGCAATTCAGCCTGGGGAGCGAACATCGGTTGGATCAATTGTTATGCTGACAGTACAAACGGGGCAGTGATTGGAGAATACTTTTGCTCCGGCAATTTATACTCCGCAAACTGCGGTTGGATAAACCTCGGCAACGGCGCTCCGGCGAATGGGTCGCAATATCAGAATAATTCGGCCACCGACTTCGGTATCAATCATGACGCTGCAGGGAATCTCCGCGGCTATGCGTACGGGGCCAATATTGGTTGGATCAATTTTGAAGTGAACGGCTCGCCAAAGATCAATCTTCAAACCGGGGTCATGAGCGGTTACGTCTGGGGCGCAAATGTAGGATGGATATCCTTGAGCAATGCTTTCGCCGTGGTGAAAACAACGAGAATTGACGCGGCACCAGATACGGACGGCGACGGGATTCCGGACGCATGGGAAAAAATGCGCGCCAGTGATTTAACAACCTTAAGCGGCGGGTCGCACGATGCCGACGGCGATGGCGTTTCCGACTACAATGAATATCTGGCGGACACGAATCCCAAAAACACGAACAGCGTGTTTAAAATCACTGCCTATTCGATGTTTTTTTCAGGCGTCAACGACATTCACAGTGTGACCTGGAATAGCAGCCCAACTCGCGTCTATCGATTTATTACGACTTCGGATTTGAATTACGGCCCACAGCCGATCGGTGGGTTCTTTTCGCCTGACCCTGGTTCCACGACGACATCAGGAATCGGCTTCGGTGGTTACTCGCCTACCCGTTTCCTGGGAATCGAAGTCGCTCGGCCGCTCGCGCCGTAGTGGCGCCCTCATACTCACCCGAGCGCCTCGAGAGCTGCGTCAATCTGAGCTAGCTTTGCTTTCCAATCAACGAGTCGCTTTTGATGTTCTTCCAAAACAGTCGCCGGAACTTTTTGCGTGAAGTTCGGATTGTTCAGCTTGGATTCAACCTTCTCGATTTCGCCTACGGTCTTCTCCCGTTCTTTTGTGAGGCGCGCTTTTTCCGCGACGGGGTCGATCAGACCTTCCAATGGCAGATAAAGTTCACCGAGTTGATGGAGCACAGCCGGCGTGCCTTTTGAAGGCTGATAATCAGGCAAGACATCCAATGCTTCCGCATTAAGCAATACCTTCACAGCGTCTAAATCGTGCGGGGTCAAATCCTGGAGCGGTTTGAAAACAAATTTCACGCGTTTGTTCGCGGGAAGATTGCCGGCACGGCGGAGATTGCGTCCTTGCACAATCAGGTCGTTACGGCGCTCGACGTATTCGATGTAGCAATCGTCGAGGCCATAATGGTCGCGGAAGTCATCGTCGAGAGGCTTGGGCCAATGCGAGAACATGATGGTGTCGCCACCCTGCTCTGCCGGCATTTCATGGTGATACCCCATGCCATGCCACAGTTCTTCTGTGATAAATGGCAGGAACGGATGGAACAAACGCAGCGTGTTCGAGAGAACGAAATCGATGACTGCAAGAGTATTCGCCTTTTTCGCGGCATCCGTTCCGTAAAACGTCGTCTTGCACGTTTCAAGATACCAATCACAGAATTCGTTCCAGAAGAAACGGTAAAGTGACGCGGTTGCTTCGTTAAACTTGTAAGATTCCAGCGCACCACTGACTTCACGGATCGCCTGATCGAGACGGAGAAGGATCCACTTGTCGTCGTTTGTGAGAAGACGCGGATCGAGTTCACCTTCGACCTCGCCGCCTTGCATCTGGCGAAAACGGCAAGCGTTCCAAAGCTTGTTGCAGAAGTTACGTCCGAGTTCCACATCGTTTTCATCGAAGAGAACATCCTGACCGAGCGGTGCGCTACGCATCGTCCCAAAGCGAAGCGCATCAGCGCCGTATTTCGCAATTAACTCCAACGGATCAGGTGAGTTGCCAAGAGTCTTCGACATCTTTCGACCCTGCTTGTCGCGGATGATGCCGGTGAAATAAACGTTCTGGAACGGCAGATCGCCCATGAACTCGTAACCAGCCATAATCATGCGCGCGACCCAGAAGAAAATGATGTCCGGGCCCGTCACAAGATCGGTCGTCGGATAGAATGCTTTGAGCGTGGATGTCTTTTCCGGCCATCCCATCGTTGCAAAAGGCCACAGCCAGGAGCTGAACCATGTGTCGAGGACGTCAGGGTCTTGCGTCCACCCGTCGCCTTTTGGGGCTTCCATTCCGCAGTAGACTTCAGCACCGCGATACCAGACGGGAATACGATGTCCCCACCAAAGCTGGCGGCTGATGCACCAGTCCTGAATATTTGTTAACCAATGATCGTAGACTTTCGCCCAGCGATCCGGGTGAAATTTCATCTTCCCTTCAGCAACGCAAGCTTTCGAAGGAGCCACCGACGGGTACTTCAAAAACCACTGTTCACTTAAACGTGGTTCAATCGGCACATCCGCGCGCTGACTGAATCCGACATTATTCTCGTACGGCTTTTCTTCGATAAGAACGCCCAGTTCCTTCAACCGCTCGACCGCGACCTTCCGCGCTTCGAAGCGATCCAATCCGGCAAGACTTTCCCCTGCAAGATCGTTCATCGTTCCGTTCGGATTCATGATGTCGATCACGGCTAACTTGTGCCGCTGACCGATTTCAAAGTCCGCTTTGTCGTGCGCGGGTGTAACCTTTAAGACACCAGTGCCGAATTCAAAATCGACGTGTTCATCGCCAATGATCGGGATAAGCCTCTTGTCATGCGGCAACTGAATAGGCAGCGGACGAATGATGTGTTTACCGATCAGATGCGCGTAACGTGTATCCTTCGGATTCACAGCAACCGCCGTATCACCAGGGATCGTTTCGGGTCGCGTCGTCGCAATGGTGAGCCACGTTCCAGGCGCTTCCGCCACTTCCACCTTGAAATGATACATGAAACCTTTCTGCGGTTTCATTTCGACTTCTTCGTCGGACAATGCGGTTTGTGAAACAGGACACCAATTCACCATGCGTTTGCCGCGGTAAATGAGGCCTTTTTTGTAAAGCTCGACAAACACCTTCTGGACACAAGCGGAATATTCCGGATCCATGGTGAAACGTTCACGAGTCCAGTCGCAGGACGAACCAAGCTTCTTCAGCTGATTGATAATTATCCCGCCGTGCTTTTCCTTCCACACCCAGACACGCT
>CBHWET010000332.1:0-5840 GCA_966112985.1 uncultured bacterium
ACAGAGATCGGTTCGGACCGAAAACTGGCAAAAAATCGTCCCAACGACGAGTTTGACTCTCAAAATGGTCACTGCACGCGCGCAGCGGACGATTTTGGCTCCTAACCATCCAGAGCGCGCGCGCAATGGACAGTCCGACTCCCCCAGTCACTGGTGCAACATCCCTCCGGACGATTTTGCTCTTAAATTTTCCATTGCGTACTCGCAGTGAAGCCCATGATTCAAGACCGGGCCCCGGCGCAGCACACTGCTTTTTATTAAAACGTCTGAGGCGCTCGCAGCCGTTGGCAGGCGTTCCGGATTCTGATATATCTCGCTGAACTTAAAAGATTGGCCGGAAGCTAAGTGTAGACTGATCCTCTATTGTAATCCGAAACTCCACTCACATATTTGACTAATGAACCGAAGGGCGTGGCTATCAATCCTTGTTGGCGGTATTTTCCTATCTGCGCTGCTGGTGACCTTGCTCCTCAACAAAGCTATGATATCAGACACGGTCTCGGGAAAGTACGATCGTGTGAACGAGGCAAAGGATTTGATTGAGGAAGGATGGTTGCCACCCTTTTTGCCCAAGTCGACTTATAACATAAGGGAGAAACATAATTTCGACTATAATCGCGGAATTATATCTTTCTCGTGCAGCCCGCCCGATTTACTTAAGGCAACAGCTACATTTGAACGAATTCCCGACGAGAAATTGGTTGAAGTTCGTCCAATTTGGCCGGAGAGAGAGGAGCGCTGGTTTCCTGCCTGCATCTTCAATGGGGAGTTGAACGACTTTTCTCAACGCGGTTTGGAACTGTATTCAGTGGGCCGCCAAGAGCCTGAAAGAATCCGGCAAAATACAATTGTCAGATGGTTTATCGCAGCCAATCCATCGACGGGGCAGGCGTACATTTGGTATTGATGTGGCTACAAATTGGATTCGAAATCGTTGCTCAGGTTCGTTGAGTTTACGGGTCACCAACGCCATCGAGTTCAGCCCCTGCAATGGAACTGGACCAATTCTTCGGACCTTGTCGCGTTCCGCGTTGAACGCCAGTGTTCCTCCGGTTGCTTCTGATTGGCGGAATTGTTCTCCCCTTTTTTCGACGGAACGTCGGAATTGTTGCGGACCGTTTCGTTTTGAAAAATTCAGCAATTTACCTACGCAAGCCGAGGTTGCCTCTCGGCTTTACAGGCTTATTGTGATTTATGAAAAGGAGAGACGGAAACACTGGCAAGATTTCAGATCACTTCAAAGGAGTCGGGACCGTCACGCGCGATATGGTTTTGGAGCGCGCATTGGAAATCGCTCGTATCAATGGCCATGAACAGCATACCCAGGATGACTGGGAGCAGGCCAAACGAGAATTGGTGGGCAACCTCGGCTTTCCCGCCGGTAGCGAAGAAGAGGAATCCATCAATGCTTTAACCCGCTGGGACGAAGATCCCGGTACGAGTGGACACCACGTTGAAAATCAGGCAGCGCCAGACGAACAAACTTTCGCCGAGCAACTTGTCGAAGAAGGTGTGAGCGAGGCCGAACACGAGCAAATGCTTGAGGGAAGCCGCCGTACTGAAGAGATCTAGACTGTGCGATTATGAGCAGTCGCTTTTCCAATCGCAGCGAGGCAGGAAAGGCGTTGGCGAAAAGGCTGAAACATTATGCCTATCATCCGGACGTCGTGGTTCTTGCTTTGCCACGCGGCGGTGTCCCTGTCGGTTTTGAAATAGCGCGGGAACTGCACTCTCCTCTCCGGGTATTTGTGGTGCGCAAGTTGGGTGTTCCCGGACATGAAGAATTCGCGATGGGCGCTATCGCCTCGGGTGGTGCGGCTTTTTTAAATCGGTCCACAGTCGAGCAGTTGGGCATTTCCGAGACGGAGATAGAAGCGGTGATGGATCGTGAGAGCCAGGAAATCGCACGGCGCGAACGCGAGTACGGCTCAAACGAAAAACTAACCCTTCGAGATCACACCATTATTCTTACGGACGACGGGCTGGCCACCGGTTCGACAATGCATGCTGCTGTAAAGGCTGTTCGCGAACAAAAGCCTCACAAAATCATCGTTGCGATTCCTGTCGCGCCGCGTGAGGTGTACTCCGAATTCCGCAATGAAGTCGACGAGGTCATTGCGGTAATGCTGCCCCAGATGTTCTTCGCTGTCGGTGAATGGTATGAAGATTTTTCTCAAACAACGGATGATGAGGTGCGGGAACTCCTCGGACGTGCTGCGAATGATGCGGTCGGCTCAACCCCTGTGATTTTGTAATGTGATATGCCAACTACGCTGGAATCGTTGACGGACCTCTTGCGGGAATCGGCCATCCCGCTTTCGGGAGCAAGTGCCGATTATGACCAATTAATGGCGATGATTGGTGATGCCCGTCTGGTTTTGCTTGGGGAAGCCACACACGGCACGCACGAATTTTACCGTGAGCGAGCGCAAATTACCAAACACCTTATTAGGGAGAAGGGCTTTACGACGGTCGCTGTAGAAGCGGACTGGCCGGATGCTTATCGCGTGAACCGATACGTGCGTGGCAGTGATGGCGACGGAGATTCAGAGGAAGCGCTCGGAGGTTTTAAACGATTTCCGACATGGATGTGGCGGAATGCAGACGTGCTCGATTTCGTTGGTTGGTTGCGAGAACACAACGAACGAGTGGCTGACGAGGCCGCCAAAGTCGGGTTTTATGGTCTCGACCTTTATAGCCTCAACGCATCTATCGATGCGGTGCTCAGTTTCCTGAAGAGAGTTGACCCGGAAGAAGCGCGCCGGGCACGGGCGAGATATTCCTGTTTCGAAAACTTCGGTGAAGATCCGCAGGCCTATGCATCGATAGCCGGAGCCGGGCAATCCTGCGAAGAAGAAGTGATCCGGCAGCTGATCGAGTTGCGGCGCCGTGCACCACAATACACGGGTGGGAAAGAATCCGGTATCGACGAATATTTTTATGCCGAGCAGAACGCGCGGTTGGTGAAAAATGCCGAGCAATATTACCGTTCCATGTTTCGCGGCCGGGCCTCCTCATGGAATCTGCGCGACCGGCACATGGTTGAAACCCTTGACGCGCTTTTAAAACACCTGGCGAAAACCGGCCGTGGCCAAAAGGTTGTAGTCTGGGAACATAACTCGCATCTCGGGGACGCACGTGCGACGCAAATGAGTGAAATCGGCGAATTGAATGTCGGGCAGCTTGTTCGCGAGAAATATCCGGACGCGTCCGTGCTGGTCGGTTTCACAACATTTAGCGGGAGTGTGACTGCCGCATCGGAGTGGGATATGCCTGCCGAACGCAAACGTGTTCGCGATGCCCTTCCTGAGAGTTATGAATACCTCTTCCACGACCTTGACGTGCCGCGGTTTATGTTGAATTTGCGGGACGACTTTCGCGTGCATGAAGCGCTGACCGAGCCGCGGCTTGAGCGTGCCATTGGGGTTATTTACGCGCCGCAAACCGAAAGGGCCAGCCACTATTTCGAGGCCCATTTATCACAGCAATTCGACGCTGTTCTGCATTTCGATAAAACACGGGCGGTCGAGCCGCTCGAAAGAACCGCTCTTTGGAAATCCGGTGAGGTGCCGGAAACGTTCCCATTCAGTGTCTAAACTGGTTGAGGCATTGTTTGTGCTCTTCTCAACAGAGGGCATGGACTGTTTCAACCTCTAATCAAAGGAGGTTTATGCAAGCGCAAGAAATAGAACCAAAGCTCTGGCGTGAGTTCTGCGAAACGTTCAGCACGCTGAACCGCGGGTCCATGATGACGATCGAACAGGTCCGTTTCGACGGTCGCAAAGATGAGATAGCCCGGGAAATACCCTTCGAAAAAATGACGCTCGACAGCACGGATGCGTGCAGCGACATCGTTTCCATCGCCCTCGGCGCACCGGGGGAACGGAGGATTACTCATGAAGTCATTGAGCCTATCCACCTGAGAGTCAAGGCGAACGGAAGTGGCCAGAAGATACTTCAACTCGAAGCTGAGAATGGCATCACTCTTGTTCACTTCCATTCAGGTCGAGTCCCTGAACTTGTGCCAAACATGAAAAGTTACAAAGGGGATCGCATTGCGATGGATAAAGATGAACGTCGCTTCGCGATTCCTTCGTAGAAAGGAAATGTGAGACGTTTTGTTCAAGATTGGCAAGGAGAGGCCGTTGAAATCCCGGC
Source organism: uncultured bacterium (assembly GCA_966112985.1). GTDB lineage: Bacteria > Verrucomicrobiota > Verrucomicrobiia > Limisphaerales > JACDHS01 > CBHWET01. The sequence goes on from CBHWET010000332.1 coordinate 4,159, forward strand.
CGGTGTTGTAAACCTCGATGGCACGCTGGTGGTGCCGCCAGATGCCCGGGGTCTGGTAATTTTCGCCCATGGTGCGGGCAGCAGCCGCTTCAGTCCGCGTAATCGTTTCATCGCTGAATTTTTGAATAGTAGCGGTGTGGCAACGTTGGGCCTCGATCTACTTTCCAAAGAGGAAGAGGAACTCGATACGAAAACGGGACAATTGCGTTTCGATATTTCGCTTTTGGCAAAACGTCTTCAGCGTGCCCTTAAGTGGGTTTCCTATGACGAGCGAACCAAAGATCTTAACGTTGGTTTGTTCGGTTCAACCACCGGAGCCGCAGCAGCGTTGCAGGCATCGACACTGGTAAAAACTGTGCGGGCTGTCGTTTCCATGGCGGGCCGCGCTGATCTGGTGGGCGAAGCACTACCGCAGGTCGGGGCGGCGACGCTTCTGATCGTTGGCGGTGATGACGATGTGACATTGCATCTGAACGAGAATGCGTCGACGCAAATGCAATGCGTGGTTGATCTAAAAATTGTTCCCGGCGCAACTCACATGTTTGAGGAGCCCGGTGCTCTTGAAGAAGTATCTGGCCTGGCTACAGAGTGGTTCGAACGGTATCTCGGCCGGATCGAAGAACAATAACTACTTTGTAGTCGTGGCGTTGGTTGCCTGTTGCACTCTCTCCAGTTTCTTCTGGGAGAGTGCATTTGTTTTACCAGTATTGATTTGTTGCAGGATCTTTTTTGCTTCTTCGTGCTGCCCTTTGTTTTGGAGCAAACGTGCAAGCCGATACCGAACGCTGTCGCCACGACGGTTTGAACCTACCTTCGTCAGGTAATATTTTCCGATTTCAATTTCCTTCTCGGTTTCGTCGGCATCGTTATACCGGCGTGCAGCGAAGTGCATGAGTTGCTCCTCCTCGTCGGTAAGCTCGCCTTCGTGCGTGAAAATTGGAACCAGGTAAGCGTCGCAGATGCGACAGGCGAGCCAGTCATCAACGGCAACATCATGCGCGGCGTCTACAGCAGCCATAATGGTGCGAGCACCGGCGCGTTGTTCCTTTTTGTCTGTGCTCTTTAACCATTGATCAGCAATCCACAAATGTTCGCCGATTCGTCTGTAGACCGTTTCATAGTCTGGCACGGAGTCGTACTGCTTTTCCAGAATGTCCCATGGTCTCTTTTCTTTCTTAAGTGGTTCGAGAGATGTTTCGAAGCTGCTCCGATTGCTGCGCTTTTTTAAATACTTAGTTACGGCTTCACGGGTTTCAGCTGGCGTCAAAGGACGTGACGAAACTTTGTCGTAAATCTTGTATCCACCAAACGCGATGGCCGCCGCGGCGAGAATGCACCCGAGCACGATAAGGAGTGATTTGGAGGACATCTGTTGCTCGGCGCGGTCGGCGTTCATTTTTGAAATAGACGGACGTTCGACGTTTGAAGTTACCGCTCGTATTCGGTCAAACGATCGAAGGGTCGATTTCCTGAGGTTGCCATAAGAGCCGGCCTTCCATGCCGCCGGCGATTACGAGCGTTTGCCCCGTGATATGCCGCGCCAACTTGTCTGACGATAAAAACACGACGGCATTGGCAATGTCGTCGGGCCGGGCAATCTGCGGAAGCGCCATCGTGGCCGTTACTTTTCGGACAATTTTAGCATCACCCAACTTTGTTTCATTGCGTGGAACAACGGTCCA
>CBHWET010000333.1:0-5833 GCA_966112985.1 uncultured bacterium
TAACTGCGCCGCAGGCCAAACGAACTTCAAACTTCAAACTGTTCAAACTTCAAACTGTTCAAACTTCAAACCTGGCTCGCGGAGCGAACCCGAAGCACATCGCTGTCGGCCACAGACATCAAAAACGTGTCTGTCAGACCCGCGACTGGAATGGGGTTTCTACGTCCACTCCCGTCTTCGTGTGTTGCACTTAACGAATCCCGTTACTTGCAACGGGGAACAGCTTTTCATAAATCCGAAAACAGTTTTAGGTATCGGATTGGTACCAATCCGATACCTCCCCCTGAACCCCTTGATTTTATTGGCTTTTCTTGAGGTCAAAAATTTTCATTTTTCACCACGGATGGAACGCAGAGAGGGACGAAAAACAGCCTTCTGAGACATGAATTTCACGAATAGACACGAATTCCGGACAAAAAAAGGATGAAAAGTGCAATCAACTACGTAATAGGCGAAAAGAACACCAACGGTGTTCAATCCCTCAGCCCAGCGGTTGCGAGTCCGACGAGCTACCCTGGGTAAACCGTCCCAACAATTTTATCATTCTGCCGAAGGCGCGAGCAGAGCGAGTATCTAATCCCGCATCGAGCATCCAGCATCCAACATCGAGTCTAACCACAGAATACTCGGAATACGCAGAAAGGGATTACCGCCCCTTTCACAATTAGCGCTGACAGGTTTTGCCGGCCACGTATTCTCCTCGCCCATGGATCAACAACTCAACCTACGGGCCGACATCGCGCATCTCCACAACACCACTTTCGCACGACAGAAGACACAGGAAGGCTGCCTCGTGGATCTGCATGGATTCATGGCCGATCCGACGTTTAAACAATACTTCAACACCCTCTACATTCTGCGCACCTGCATCCTCGAGCCTTTTACTTTATGGACGCCCGATTTTACCGGCATGGCGTCCGAGGTTTGCGAACAACTCCGCAACACCGGCGCCATCGACCCGGTTCTCATCGAAATCGTCCAGAATTACAAAGACCTGCACGAACGCGAGCTGCTGAAGATCATCGCCGAGCGCGAACTCTGTGTGCAAAAGGGCGATTACGACTGGTGCATCACCGAACGCGGCAAAGAGAAATATGCACTCGATGAACAAGCCATATTCGAAGACGAAGAGATCAAAGCCGCTCATGTCTGCCTGCGGAAACACCATGATGTCGATAAATACCAGGGTTGGAACAAAGACAAAGTTACCCGCCGACGCATGACGATGGAACGAAACTTCCGATCGAAGGAATGGAAGTTCAAATGGGAAACACCGCGGGACAAGTATATCGAACACCTTGATTCCGTCTGCGCACGGCACGGACTGCTGGGCTTTCGCGGGCCGACGCCGTTGCTGTTGAAAATCTCTGTCTACGGCACCCCGCACTGTCTGCGCATCGATATTCCGTGGGGCTCAAACGCCGATCTTCGACGAGACCTCAACCTGCCCGAGATCGCGCGCATCCTCCGCAGCGCCGTGCCTGGACGCGGCGGCCCGAAGCTGATCGCCAAGCAACGTGCGATGGACAAACGCGCCCAACTCGCCTGCGCCGCGGAATTGAAAGGAATTGAATTGGGCTACAAAGGCGACGAACTGATGGCCTACGTCTGCGAAAAAGCCGGTCTGCGTCCCGACATGGACGAAGGCAACTACCGCAAAATCCTCCGTCACGGCAAGCAACTCACCGAACGAAAAGCGTCAGCCAAACGCAACCACGGAGATGGGAAGAATTAACGTCATTCTGTCACGGCAGCGACAGCTTTGCCCTACCTATTCTTGTTGGTAGGGAGGCGTTGCTGCGCCGCCCATTATCCGATGTTTGTTCGTTGCGCCTAAGTCCTTCGATACCATATCCCGACTGTTCCACTCTTTTGCGCTCAACTGCAAATCCCCATCGATGATCTCCGAGCCGCCGCGGGAACGGGGGCCTCGGTTTCACCAAAGAGACACTGAGCACGCAGAGATGCTGAAGCCTCGATTCTGGATATTGGATTCGCACATCCGGCATCGAGGATCCCGAACGCAGGCCCCTGCATCGGTTAATCACCAATCACGCAAAAAGAACACCAACGGTGTTCCATCCCTCAGCCCAGCGGTTGCGAGTCCGACGAGCTACCCTGGGTCCGATACCCTCCTTGCAAACATTCTGCCGAAGGCGTGAGCGGAGCGAGTATTAGCGACACGGCGAGAACAACAGTTCTAGCTCTGAAACGGCATGTCCATGGGAAATTTTCTCTTGTTCTAAGCGCAATCCCCCCTCGCAACATTTCACATACGCTTTTTGTTCTGCGTCGCTCAAGCGGAGCCCCATTTCTGGAACCGATGGGTTTACCGGGACGAGGTAATTCGAGAATTTTTCCATCGTTGCCTCATTCATCATAACGCTAACGACATTCGGGAAACTTGCCCTGAGGCGCGATAATATGGCGAACCCAGCAGAATCTATATCACCCCAATAAATAATTCGGCAGTCACGTAGCCATTGAACCTTTGCCAATAACTGAGCTGCACCGCCACCCCCAAAAATGCCGACGGCCTTCATCGCCATGGGGAGCGTGAGGAAATTCATCTTGTTTTCGGTGATTATGACAGTGGATCCTTTGCATTGTAATTGCTGGAATTGCCGGACAGGTACAGAGGCGTCATCAATTCCAGAACCAAGTTGAAACGCAGGGTCCAATATTCGGAACCGGACCAACGGCTCGTCGAAGCGCAGTCCGAATCGCTCCTCAAATCGCGCCAACCGTACTTTCTCAGGATCGGGCAAAAGGAACTCCAAAAGCTCGCGAATAATGCCTTGATAACGTTCGATAAATTTTGTGTCGACAGGAATCGGCAACTCACGAATGTAAAGGTCAGGTTGTGGATTGGTCAGGAAGTACCGACAAACGGTCAGGATATTGGGCCACGATTCGAGATAGCTTATAATTTTCGGAGCATTGAGTAGTAACCATGCGTCCAATTCGGGGAACCGTTCCTTCGTGTGTGCCAGCTGTTTGCGAAAGCTCTCAACCTCAGATTGCTTACAAAGTGCTTTTAAAAACTCGCGTTCGGTTTCAAACCAAACGCGCCCAGGCAAACGCTGTCGGCCCCACCGCCTAGTGTTTACTTCTTCCCACTCGACGCGATACCCCAACTCGCCGCTGGCCAATGCAGTTATTTCCGACTGAAGCTTCAACCAGTCTTCCGTTGGTGAAGGTCTGCCGAATCTAATGTTTAGCGGAAAAAAAGATTCACCTGTCACGATACTGCGGAGAAAAGCGGAGTATTTTCGTTCACAGAGCTGCTGGATGTCTTGCGGACGAAGCATACTTAATTAGTCGGTCGGTCAAGCAGCCCTTCGTATTCGACGCGAGTAGCTTGCCGCACGTGACTGTTATTGCCACCCGGATTCACACACAGATGAAAACTATCCACATAGTCTTCAACGATACGACTCTTTGCGTCGAATGGACTCACGACGAGGAGCTGCAATCCAAGCGATTGAAACAGTTTTAGCCCCCGTTCGGAATTTCCTTCATCAGTCCTCGCGAACGCCTCATCGATAATAACAAATCGAAAGGTTGACGATTCGTTGCCGCTTCCCACGAGTCCGTATTGCGCAGTTATTGCTGACGCTAGAATCGTGAAAGCCAACTTTGTTTTCTGCCCTCCTGATTTACCGGACGACGCAGCGTAATAATTCACCTCGCGCCCATCAACGTCGGCAATCTCGCGAACGCCGAACTCCAGCCAATTCCTCGAATCTGTGACGCGGCGTGTCCAATTTTCATCTTTATCGAATTTCGCGATTAGCTCACGGATCTGTCCGAAAATTCGTACGCGATCTTCGGGCGACGGGTTTAGCCCTCCTGAAAGGCACGACCTTAACTCTGACCGGAAAACAGACGTTTCATCGGAAATGCCTTTGTTACGAATCACTATTTGAACATGAGTTCCTGGCGAATACTGAATGTTTCGCAACGCGCGATTTACAACGTCAACCCGTAAACGAATGTCTTTTTCGTGCTCCGCAAGCTTGGTGCTAAACATTGCGACGTCGCCGATCAAGTTTAGGCTGAGGAATTTTTCAAACTCTTGCTCGTGCTTGGGTAAATCGTCTTTCCGAAGCCGCTCCTGCAACGCAACATATTCGCCGCTATATTCAGCCTGAGCCTTTTTATCGGCACTTTCCTCGGGATAATCTCGTAGGAAGTCACTCATCATCGGCAGCATTTCTTTGACGGCGGCGTTGATTAGTCCTGTTTGATGATCAACTTTCCGTCGCAGTCGATCTGATGCTTGCTGCGCAACATTACGAATGTTGCTGATCGTTAAATGTTTTTCCTCCTGCAGTGCAGTCAGTCGCTCGGTCCAAGATGCCCAATCAAACTCTGCAGATTGGACAGTTAACTTCCGCAGTTCGCATTGAACAGTTTGGTTTGCCTCTTGATCTCTTTCGACAGCACCAATCTTCTTTTCGATAGAGCCGATTGTAATTTTTCGTGCCTCAATCCGATCCTTTACGGTTTTAAGCTGGCTTTGCAGAGCACGCCGTTTGTCAGAGCTTGCTTCTAGTTCTTCTTTTTCTTGCTGCAACCGTAGCAAGGATTTTTGCTCACCTTCGTAGTCTACATCCGCGTAACGTTCAACCGATAACACCGCGTCGATCGCAGCAACTTTTTCTAGCAGCTTTTTGCTTAGATCTCCTGCTAGTTTAGCTTTCCCGCCGGCTTCCGCTGCAAGTCTCTCGGCTTTCTCAAATTCAAGGCTCAACGCGCGCACTTTCGCCTCGGTGGACCAACCAAGAACATAATTAGCGATGTCGTTGACGGCGCGGCGATCATCTTTTACATGCTGACTGGGGCCGTTTCGAATCAGACCTTTCGGCGTAATCCCATAGTCTACCTCTTTCAGGCGGGAAAGCGGCAAAAAAATCGAGGAAACGTACATGGTGAACTCGAAGCTCGTGTCGCGAGCGAGATACGAGAAGGAGCGAGTAAAGTATCCCGACATGCCTGCGCCCGATGCAAAGATTGAAGATTGGGGTGCGGAAATCTTGAAGGAGGTAAAACGGGAACGGCGACAGAGGCGCAAGGCAGCAAAGAATCATCAGGCAGATCCGACTGCTGCTAACAGGGTCGACCAGTTCTGCATCGATTTGATGAAGGACTATCCAAGAAAGGATGCTGTTATTTGGATTAAGTCTCCAAAGAATACATTGGGCGAACACAGCCACCGCAAGAGCACTCATCTCGTTGCCAAGTTACTGAAGCTCGGCTGCCAAAAGATTTGGGCATGCAAGATCGACCGATATGACGACGGAATGGAAAACACGGGACACTTGATTGTCGAGTTGCCGCCCTCCCCCAAAGCAAGGCAACCCCTTCTCGAATATATCGACCAACTTGCATCGGAACAGGGTTACTCCGGCGATTTTGATGACGGCCAGCGCTTTGCTTATATAAAACTGGACTAAGCGAGATACTCGCTTCGCTCGCGCCTTCGGCAGAATGATAAAATTGTTGCGACATTTTACCCAAGGTAGCTCGTCGGACTCGCAACCCTGGGCTGAGAGATGGAACACCCGGCGCTCCTTCGTCGCTTTAGTTCAAAGTTTCAGGTTTAACGTTCAAAGTTTTTTGATGCTTCGCATGTTTTGCGGATTGCCCTCTTTCCCCGGCCGGCTCGGAGAGCCAGACCGATCGCTCCTTCGTCGCTTGGTTCAAGTTTCTGGTTTGAAGTTTGAAGTTGTTTGCGCTTGGCGTGGCCGAATTGTTCCCCCTTGCCCGCGGCCGGCTCGGAGAGGCATAGACTCACCGGATAGGTAACAGATCGTGCTCACCGGATAGG
>CBHWET010000334.1:0-5802 GCA_966112985.1 uncultured bacterium
TAACGCCCTGTCATCAATTCAACCCGTGACGGCGAACAAAGCGGCGTCGCATACGCATTCTTGAACCGAATTCCCGAAGCAGCCAATGCATCCAGGTTCGGCGTCTTGTAAGAGGTGCTCCCATAGCAACTCAGGCATTCGTACCCCATGTCGTCGCACAGCACGACAATGATATTCGGCTTCGCCGCCGCCGCCATGGCAGAGACCTGCAAACCGATAATAAAACAGACGACGGTCACGAGGAAAAAAGGCTTTCGAGGCATAGCGAAAGGAGACGTAATGCGTGGGGGTAAGGTTAGCATACTTCGGACGAATTTACGGAGTATCGCAAAATGGTATAGTCGCTTGGAACGCGCCCTTTTTGCTGTAGGCAGTTTCCTGCTTGCCTCGGATTGCCATTGTATGAGAACTCGAGCCATGGCCGGCTCGGCTCGGCTCCGTGCTTAAACATATTGATCATGCAACACACAGTCTTGTTTCTTTGTTGTGTCGTTCTGTTCACCGGTTGCGTTACAGAGGCACCTCGCCACGCTGACACAACACATGTCTGGTACAAACCCGACGCAACCTCGGCAATGCTGCGAGAAGATCTGGCAAGCTGCCGTGGTGAAGCAGGACGGCAGCGAAGCGGACTGCCAAACTACGACGGAATCGTTGTTACACTTTCAGAGAACAATCGCCTGGACCAAATCGTCTTCGATTGTATGACAGCAAAAGGATACGTTCTGACGAACCGTGAAGGTTCCAGCCGAACACGGTGAAGAGAATGTCCTTCAAACATTGCACCAATTCGTGTCGGATCAATATGCTTACCTCCATTCGGCATCTTAAAATTTCGAAGATTTGCCGCTTCGCTATTCTAGCGGCTTTGGTCGTTGGACTGCCTTTTCTCTGCCACGCGGTGCCATCGGTGGTAGACATACAAAGGTTGCTGAATGCGGACGGGCCGGCGGAGATGCAATTGACAGTCACGGGCGTCACTGCGCCGGCCAACGCGCAACCCGGCGAACTTCGCGTAACTTTCACTTATCAATGTCTGGATGCTCGCGATAACAAAATCGTAGGGCGCGGGAAAATGTACTTCACACAAGCGACGACGCGCACCGATCAGCGTCCCCTCTATTACAGCGCCGGATATGAATGTCCCGAAGCCTCGGCACTTTTACATATGCGGCGAGGGTATGTGGTTGTTTCAACAACCGCGCTGCCGGGTGGCAACCCATTGAGCCGAACACCTCGGTTCGATATCGCACTGCTGCATCGGGCACGCGCGCTCGCTTTTGTCGATGATGCCCATATGATGGTTGGAGGCGGCAGTGCGGGGGTTTATATGGCGCTGATGCTTGCGTCCGAGACGTTTCCGCTCAAAGCCACATTCGCCGATTCCCCACCACTGAATTGGGGATACAACGCTGCGTATTTCTTCAAACAAAAGGAGATGATGCGAAACTTTGACGAGAATGGAAAACCGAAGGCGCCGTATTTCTCGGTTGTCGTCCCAATGCTCGCCAGCGCGATGGAGCTTTTCGGCAACGACTTCGACGAGAAGACCTGGTTCGCGTTGTCGCCGGTCGGAAACCTGGACGGCATCACGGCGCCGGTGTCCGTGCATTGGAGCACAGCCGATCTGTTGGTGCCAATAGACCAGATAAGCAAAGAGTTCGTCCGTCCTCTGAAGAAGGGAGTTTTCCCAAACGGGTTTACGATGGACATGGGTACTTTGATGAAAAGCGAACATGGGAAAACGAGGCTTTTGGATAAACTGGAACCAGAGCAATTTGAGGTGACGCTGCAAAAATTTCCGGCCGGCGCGGTGAGACTGGATAAAGGTCCGAAACCGAAAGACATCAAAAGGATCAATGCTCCTGTCGCAACAAAACAGTGGTCCATCATGGTGATCGATGAAGGAGAACCTGAGCCGGCTGATGGCCACTCGAAATACTTTTTCGCTGTGAGCCGGGAGAAGTATTTGAGAATGGCGGTGAAGCGCCCTCTTGGCATGGAGCAGCTGACTGAAGCCAAGCTGAAACGACTGATCCAGAGGTTTCGAGGAATCGAAAATCAGGAGAGCAAAATCAAACAGCTCGACTTTTCCGAGGTTGAAAAAACCGACGTGATCAGGGGCCTGACAACCTATGTGCGGCAGGGAAAAGCGCATCGGAAGCATTTTGAAAAGCTCTACAAATATTTGCCGAAAGAGTTCCAAGTGTTGCCTCCTATCGTTCCGTAAACTTCGGAATCGAAACGGAACAATACCGATCCACTTATGCCGCGCCTGCTTGCCTTGGCCGGAGTTAGTAAGAATCTAATGGCGCCTTTGTTGCGGATTTTGATAATCAGCGTCCGAATAATGAACGCTCCAGCTTTCAATCGTAGCAGACAAATTCTTTGCAAAGTTGCCTTGCTTGCCATGACCCTATGTATGGGCGCCAGCCGCTTGTTTTCGGAAGACGCCACGCGGTTGCCAGAAATTACGGTGCAGGGCAAAAACGAGGATGAACAGGCAAGCGAGGAGCGCTTGGTTGGGGAAAATCTACAACCCGAGTGGACCACCCAACGACGCTTTGCCACCACGCGCATCTATGTCATCGAACCGTGGCAATTTGAATTCGAACAGTGGTGGAAAGGGAAGTTCCTACGCGGCAGTGGCACGGATCATCTGTTTCAATCAGAACTCGAAGTAGGATTGCCTTATCGCTTTCAACTCGATGTTTACGAAAACCTGGAACATCCCTCAGGCGGGTCGCTTCGACACAAAGGGAATCAGGTCGAGCTGCGATATGCGTTTGCCGAGTGGGGAAAGATTCCCCTAAATCCCGCCGTTTACGGCGAATGGAAATTCAATCACGACGATCCTGACGCTTACGAAGTGAAGCTGCTTCTCGGCGAACAAATCGCCCCGCGTTGGCATTGGGGTGCAAATTTATTTTACGAACAAGAAGTTGGCGGCGGACGTGAATCCGAAATCGGATTTGCCCAAGGCATCAGCTATACGCTCGCGGATGTGAAATTAAGTGTCGGACTTGAAATGAATTTGGAACGGGCTTCCGCGCCGAATATCGATGGAACACCGTCAGTGGAATTTCTTATTGGTCCAAGTGTTCAATGGCGTCCAACATCTCGCATGCATCTGGACCTCGTTCCATTAATTGGAGCGACAGACGATTCACCGCGAGTCGAAGCATTTGTTGTCTTTGGTTTCGATTTTTGGAAACCATCGAAGGAAAGCAGTTCGTATCAACCGGGGTCAACACGCTCCCGTTAGTGCCTGCATCGACAGGAGCCGCAATCATCCAGCCGGAAGACCGAATCGAAGTGACTTTCCGATTGTAAATTTACGCTTCGTTTTTACTCTCACGTCTCCGCGTCGATGCGGTTCATTTTATGTCCAAATACAAAGTCGGAATTATCGGTGGCAGCGGCCTCTATCATATCGAAGGGTTCACCAACCAAAAGTGGGTGAAGGTCAAAACCCCCTTCGGCGCCACGTCCGATGATTTGCTCACCGGACAGCTTGGCGGGCGGGACTTAGTGTTTCTACCGCGCCATGGACGTGGGCACCGAATTCTTCCAAGTGAATTGAATCATCGCGCCAACATCTGGGCGATGAAGAAACTGGGCGTCGCATGGATCATCAGTGTCAGTGCCGTTGGTTCTCTCCAGGCCAAATACAAACCGTGCGATATCGTGTTGCCGGACCAGTTTCTCGACCGCACGAAGCGCGATTTCGAACATACCTTTTTCGGACGTGGCATCGTTGGTCATGTCGCCTTCGCTGATCCAATCTGTGAAGAATTACGGCAATTGATTCTGAAGAATGCGCGCAAGCTCAAGGCCCGCGTTCATGACGGCGGCACTTATGTGAACATGGAAGGCCCTGCGTTCAGCACACGCGCGGAATCGATGACGAATCACAAGCTCGGCTACGACGTAATCGGCATGACGAATCTCGGCGAAGCGAAGTGCGCGCGCGAAGCGGAAATTGCCTACTCCACGATGGCAATGATCACTGACTACGACTGCTGGAAGGTCGATGAAGCGCACGTAACGGTCGAAATGGTGATCAACAATTTGAAGAAGAACGCCGAGCAGGCCAAAGCAATTGTGGCGGCGACGATTCCACAAATTCCTCAGGAACCGACGTGGCCATGTCACGATGCGCTGCGCAATGCGATCATGACCGACCGGAAAGCCTGGCCGGCAAAGACGATCAAAGAATTACAGCCGCTTCTGGCCAAGTATCTTTGAACCGGCATCGCTGAGCAGATCCGGCACAGGTGAAGCTTTGATTCGGTTCTTGATGAGACTGCCGTCCGTGGCCGAAATCACGACTTCGCCGAGGCTGGTTTCACGCTTCTGGACGCGTCCCCAGAAATTAACTCGCCACACCGGAACTCCTTCGTCGCTCGTCTCGAGTTTCAGCTGACTCTTCTCCGCCATACGTTCATTGAGACCGGAGCGGCGTAAGGCAATCGTTAACGCCTCGTCCGAATCAACTCGCAACAGATTTTCGGCCATTGGTTGCCGGGCGCGACGCGAAAAAAGTTGCAGAATGCGTCCCGGTTCGAAGATGCGTGTCAACTCCTCGCCCGCAAACCGGACTTCTACAGCTTTGAATCGCGCTTCGGGATCATAATAAACCACCCGCCAGTCGTTTGGAGTTAAGCCATCATCCGTCTTCTCCGAGATCATCTGCACGATTTTTCCCTGGGAACGTTTACTCAAGTATTTATTGCCCTCACGAATCAGCGCAAACGCAGTAGGAACTGGTTCGGGTAGAGGTTGGATCGTCGTGGCGGAAGCCAATGCGATTGGCGCAACGCTGTCGGACGGAGGCGATGCAGTCGAAACCAACGGAAGTGTTCTTGTGTTCTGGGCCGCGAGCTTTTCGGGTGAATGTTTGACAAGCGGCGTCATCGACTTCGGAACGGAATCATTCTTCGCCGCGGGAGCGGGCTTAGGATGAAGGGCGAGATTGATCTGTGCGAGAACGATTACGCAAATCGCAATCAGGGCGTGGAGCGTGCGGCGTTCTGGCGGTAACGGGTTTAATTCCGATGACTTCATACGGCTGGTGAAAGCGTTATTGCGATGATGACTGGAACAGCAATCCGTGGACAGAGGGGAGAAGACCGAATTCGAAATCGGGCAGTGAGGAACTTGACCGGCCTCGTTAAAGCCTATAAGGAGTCTACATGAAATTGACGTGGAAGGATCACGAGGAAATCGCATGGGCTCTGGCGGATAAATTTCCCGACCAGGACCCGCTGAAGCTGAGCTTTCCGAAACTGCACAAAATGGTCTGCGAACTGGAAGACTTCGGCGATAAACCGGACGCATCGAACGAGAAGGTTTTGGAAAATATCCAAATGGCCTGGTACGAAGAGAAGAAATAAACCAGCGATTAATCATCCGTAAAAGGGACACTATGGCTACGAAAACAATTATTAAACCGGCAAAGGCCGCGCCTGCGGTCGGTCCTTACAATCATGCTGTGCGCGTCGGCGATCTTCTGTTCTGCGCAGGACAGATTCCACTCGATCCGGCGACTGGCAATCTCGTCAGCGGCGATATCAAAGCGCAGACGGAGCGCGTATTGGAAAACGTGAAGGCGATTCTGGATGACCAGGGGCTGACATTCAAAAACGTCGTGAAGAGCACCGTTTTCCTGACGAACCTCGGCGACTTTGCGGCGATGAATGAAGTTTACGCCAAGTATTTTACGAGTGACTTTCCCGCGCGGTCCACGGTGCAAGTGGCTGCCTTGCCGAAAGGCGCAATCGTCGAAATCGAAGTCATTGC
>CBHWET010000335.1:0-5737 GCA_966112985.1 uncultured bacterium
GTGAGAACAACCAGGTAAGATCCGGCATCAGTGAGTGCCGCATTGTTGATCGTGTAAATAGAACTTGTGGCTCCGCTGATATTCGAGCCGTTGCGCCGCCACTGGTAACCATTGGCATCTGGTGAAGACACTGACAGGCTCGCGCTTTGGCCTGTGACGAGGCGAACGCTGGCAGGTTGTCCGAGAATTGTCGGCGGTGTTGCTGGTCCAGAACCAACCGTGAATGCCATTAGCCCGTTGTTGCCGTCGATGGCGAATACGTAATTACTCGTCAGGATGACCTGTCCGATGAAGTTGGCATTACCGAATTGGTTAACAGTGAAGTTGTAACGGTTGATGAACAGCGGTGCCGCTGAATCAGAGATGTCATAGAGCGCCACTGAGTTTGGCGTGCTGGCATTGCCGTTGTAATCAATGCCGACAACGAAATTTCGTGAAGCGTCCAAAGCAACTGCACCGAGCGTGGTTGGGAAAACGATGCTCGTCTGGACATTCGCGATGCCGCCCGGACTTGCGGGATCGAATGTGGATTGAACGAGGTTCGTTCCTTTGCGCTTTTGCCAGAAGGTATAAGTGCCATCGCCATTATTGGTGCCCCATTGAAGGCTGCGTCCGATGGTTGTTCCGATCGTGTTCGCGAGATTTTGGTATGACGACGTAAACGTTGTCATCGTTCCGTCCGTGGGAACCAGCATGGCGGAGTAACGTGTGCCGGCGTTGTTATTGTCAATGATGATCTGAGTGCTCGCGCCGGAACCACGCACACTCATCGCGTCGCCCCAACGGAATGGAGTGCCGGATTGCCCGGTCGGCTCACCGCTGAACACCATCGTCGGCACGGTGTTGGAATCAGAATTGGCCCAACGATACAATTTCCAGTTTGCGGTGGTCCCAGAGGTCGTGGAGGTCGTATCGACATTGCAGGCATAAATGGCGCCGTCGTCTGCACAAGCGATGGCGACGAGGCCGATGCTGCCGCCGCTGATGTTGTTCGTCTTAAGGTTGTAAAGATATTGGCCGTTAGTGGCGTTGACGACGAAGATGCCGAAGTTAACCGTGGCGTTTGAACGACTTACCACGTAGAGCTGATTGGAGAGAGGATTGTAAGCAATGGTGCGTTGATTCGGCGTGCTGGAACCGCCGCCTTGGTTGATGTAGTTGGTCGCAGCGACATTGAGGCTCGCTACGGCGCCACCGACGGACGAAACCCACATTGGTGTCAAACGGAACAGGTTGCTTGTCGAGATGACGTTCAATGTGGCGCTGCTGGTTGCCAATGTTGTGCCGGCTGCGTTGATGGCGTTTGCGGAGTAAATGCCTGTGTCGGTGGACAAGACGTTCGCCAGCGTCAGCGTCGGTGACGTCGCGCCGGCAATGTTAGTGCCGTTCTTTTGCCACTGATAAGAGGTTGCCTGGATAGCAAGAGCTTCGAAGAAAACCGAACGACCTTCCGTGGTTCGAATCGTACCGCTCGGTTGGGTTACAAATTGGGGCACATCCATTGACGCAGTATCGATGGATAAACCCAGGATACCGTTATTAATGCTGTGGGCGTAAAGTTTGCCACCGCCGAAATCCAAATACACAGCACCCGCTGAAGCATTGCCGTTGGAGGTTGGAAACGTTTCGATGTCGAGAAGGACGGGAGGCTTAGTCAGATTAGAGATATCATACAAGCGAACTGTATTCGGTGTGCTCAGATCAGCGAGCGCCATTAGGTTGTTCGCGGCGTCAACAGCAATGGGGCCGAGGTTTGCACTGGAAGGGAAAACATTCGTACCAAATACATGGATAGATGTGGAGGTGTTGTTCGTCAGATCGAAACTCAGATGCCGAAGTGGCGCGCCACCTTTGTGTTTGGTCCAAAATGTATTTCCTGCGCCGAATGCAACGCCCATTCCCGGGTCGCTCGATGTTCCTGTTTCAGATGCGGCGATATCGGTAGCGATCAAGTGCGCGACAAAGTTTGTAGCTGCTGCATCTGTTGCGGTGAAGATGGCAACGTTGGTGCCGGGAGTCGTTTGTGTCTTTGAGCCGGCGAGGAGCAGTGTGTTCGCACCGCTGCCACGAGCGTCCAAGGTTTCACCCCAGCGCGGAGTTATGGCGGGTGACGGATTGCCTGCATAAACGATCGTTGGTGGGTTCACGCTGGAGTCGCTGTCCCAACGATAGATTGTAAAAGCGTTACTCGCGGCGTTGTTAACCAGGTTGGCGACGTAAATCGCTCCGTCATCCGCTACGGCGACGGGAGTGTCCGCATAGTTACCGCCGGCCATGCCGTTGGTGTTGAGCGTCGTGATAACGTTGCCGGTGAGACTGTCGAGCACGTAAATCTTTCCCGTGATCGCGGCCGTTCCAGAGCCATCAGCTTCACGGTCGATGAAAATCAAATTGCCTGTCGCAGGATTGTACGCGAGGCCACGTTGGAAACTGTTGATCGTGATATAAGAGGCATCGCCGACACGAAGGCTGCCGTCGCCGTGTGGACCAAAGTTTGGAAGCGCCGTCAGCGTTTTCGTTGTCGGTTGCGCGTAAGCGGCTGAAACGGCCAGAAAACACGCGAATATCATTCGAACGAGAACAGAGTTTTTCATTGGAAGAGGTGCTGGGAATTCGGGATTTTGACTCATTACATTTCAACGGTGACACCTCGAAAAGTCAACATATTTTGGCCTGATAACTGTAACAAACGGGGAGCGCCTTCTTGACTTCAGTCATGGTTAAAGAAACAATTCAACCATCGCACTTATGAACCCAGTCCGTCCTAAATCGGGGTTGAAGGCTTCAGTAAAATTTGACTCTCGTTCCTCCACCAAACGTCCTAAAGGTTTTACGCTTATCGAATTGCTGGTGGTAATCGCCATCATCGCGATCCTCGCAGCGATGCTCCTGCCGGCGCTGGCCAAGGCGAAGGAGCGTGCTTATCGCATTTCTTGTCTAAACAATGAGAAGGAAATGGGGAAGGGGGCTTACATGTTTGCGACCGATGCAGATGAAGGGAACGTAATCTTCTCCGGCCCGCGTGGAATGCTCACGGGAACTTTTAAAGACAATGGCGGTAAACCACCTGATGAAGGTGTCCAGGCGCAAATGGCCGATGACGACCTGAATTGGCTTCACGGTGTCGGCGCGGGTAGCCAGAGTTATGTTTCAGCGACGAAGTCTTTTGTGTGCCCAACGACGAAAAACTTCGTGAATCCAAATTTTTCCAGCACCATGGTTTACAACGGGAGTGTTGTGAAAATATTGACGGATCTGTCTTCCAAGGCGCTGAATAAGAATTCAACGAATGGTCATAGTTATGAGGTCTTCGGATTTTTTCATACGTATCCGCCATCACCGTATTTTGAAAGAAAATCACTGCTCAGCGTCCAGACCCACAAGATTACTACGTCGCGATTGCCATCAATGGCTGGAAGCATTCCGGGCCCGTCTCGTGTTTTCACGATGACCGATCGGCTCGAAGTGCACTCCGGCCAGAACTACGAGAATGCGCCGAACGCTTTGGATGGCCATGGAATTGATGGCGCGAACGCGGTATTCGCTGATGGTCACGCTCAATTCATAAATTCCAAGAGTTGGACGGAAGCTTATTTGATTTCCGAAGACGACACGAGCGCCAACCAGGGTAAATTTCCCTATCCTTGATGTTGGAGTTGTCGGTCGACGAATATCCATAATTTTCTTGTGAGCGACCCATGCTCTGTAGATTCTCGCGTTCATTGCATGAATACAAAATCCATGTCTCGCCGTGATTTTCTGAAAGCTTCCACCACTGCAACCGCTGTCATTGCAACAACAGGAACGTTAGTTGCCGATGCCAAAACCGCAAAGTGGACTGTCGGTTGTTTCAACCGTCCATGGATGCAGGCGCATGGCACCAAAATGCAACCGTTGGACAAACCGATGCCTGCCAATTGGGGTTACGACGTCGCGCTCAAGGGGATGAAAGAAGCGGGTTACAAAGTGACCGGCCTTCTCACTCGTATGCCGGACGAACCATTCGTCGGTGTCGATGCAACACCTGAATATCTCGAAGCACTGAAGAAGAAGATCAAAGCAGCAGGTTTGGTCGCCAACATGGGAGCGCTAAGGACGCGTCCCGATTTGGAGTTGAAGGAAGCTATTAAGGATACACGGCAGCAAATCGACAATGGCAAAGTTCTCGGCCTGGAGACGTTGCTTACCTTTGGCGTTGATAAACAGGATCAATACGAAACGTATTATAAAATGATGTCGGACGCGGCCGATTATGCGCAGGACAAAGGCATCAAGATCGTTCTGAAACCGCACGGCGGCGGTAGCGGTGCGGCTGAAGAAATCCAGCGTTGCATGGCGAAGGTGAACCGTCCGAATTTCAAAATCTGGTACGATGCCGGTAATATTGTTTATTACACCGGCCTGGATCCGTTGGAGCAATTGAAGCCGATCGTTCAGCACGTGATTGGCTTTTGTGCGAAAGATTGCGACAAAAAAAGCGGCAACGTGATGATTCCGTTCGGTACGGGCAAGGTTGATTTCAAAGCCGTCTTCACGGAACTGAAGAAAGCCGGTTTTAACGGGCCAGTGATGGTGGAAGGCGTGGGCGGCAAGACGTACGATGAAGTTACGGCCGGCGCACGCTTTAATCGTGAGTTCCTCGAGAAGCTTTTCGCCTCGCTGTAAGACCGTTCGATTTTCAAAAGCAAAAAACCTGCAACCGCTCGCGCAGTTGCAGGTTTTGTTTTTGAGTAACCTGTTACGCTTTCGCGATCAGCTGGCGTAACACATACGGCAGGATGCCGCCGTGCTGGTAATAATCGATTTCGATCGGCGTATCGATGCGGCAACGCACTGGAACTTCGACAACTGATTTGTCGTAACGTGTGATGCGCAATGTGAGGTCCTGTTGTGGTTTCAAACTCGCACTAAGGCCGACGACATCGTACGTTTCTGTTCCATCAAGTTTCAGCGTTTGCGCTGTCGTGCCTTCCTGGAATTGCAAGGGCAACACGCCCATCCCAACGAGGTTCGAGCGATGAATGCGTTCGAAGCTTTGCGCGACGACGACTTTAACGCCGAGAAGATTGGTTCCTTTTGCGGCCCAGTCGCGAGAGCTGCCCGTGCCGTATTCCTGTCCGGCTAGCACGATCAATGGCGTATTGTGCTCAGCGTATTTCACCGCTGCATCGTAAATGCTCATCTGTTCGCCCGTGGGCTGGTATTTCGTCACACCGCCTTCGACACCAGGAACCATCAGGTTCTTAATGCGAACGTTGGCGAACGTGCCGCGGGTCATTACACGGTCATTACCGCGGCGAGAACCGTAGCTGTTGAAGTCGATGTAATTGACACCGTGATCCATCAGGTACTTTCCGGCCGGCGACGCTTTTTTGATACTGCCGGCAGGGGAGATGTGATCTGTCGTGACGCTATCGCCAAAGATGCCGAGGGCACGTGCACCTTTGATTTCTTTGATGTCTCCGGCCTTGAGGCTGAAGTTTGTGAAGAACGGCGGTTCCTGAATGTAAGTGCTCTTATCGTCCCATTGATAAACATTGCCAGCGCTCGACGGGACTTCGTTCCACTTCGGATTCTGTTTTTCGAAGTCTTTGTAAAGCGATGCAAACACTTCCGGGCTTAACGCAGAACTCATCAGGTCAGAAATTTCCTTCAAGCTCGGCCAGATATCCTTCAGGTAAACGTCGTCACCTTTCTTGCCTTTGCCGATCGGTTCCTTCGACATGTCGATATCCAC
>CBHWET010000336.1:0-5731 GCA_966112985.1 uncultured bacterium
GGGAACAGCCTCCGATCATGGCAGCGTGACGCAAGTACTTTACCAGGTAAATAACGGCGGCTTCCAGGTAGCCGCCGGTACAACAACCTGGACGACGCCAATGTTTAGTCTGGTTCCAGGGACGAACGTGATTAGCGTTAAAAGTATCAATTCTGCGGGGCGCGAATCGAAAGTTGTAACCCGCAACGTCTTTTATCCAGTTGTCGGAACCCTCACCGTTATTACCAACGGAGTTGGAACGATCACCCCGAATTTGCCTTCCCAGACCTTGTACGTTGGCCGAAATTATACGATCACAGCGTTGCCGGGATCGGGTCAGTTGTTCTCGAACTGGACGGGAACTTATAACACCAACACGAAAGCATTGACGTTCCGTATGGAAAGCAATGTCACGTTGAATGCAAATTTTGTGACTAATCTTTTCATCCCACGAGCGGGCACCTACAGCGGCTTGTTTTTTAAAACGAACGAAGTCACACACGAGACCTCGGGGTCCTTTAAATTCGTCCTGACAAGTGCAGGAACTTATTCCGGCCAGTTTTACCTGTCGGGTATCAGCCGGCCAATGAGCGGTGTTTTCGATCTATCAGGCAAATCCAAGTTCACATACACCGGTTCGCCGGGTGTGGTGGTTACACTGGATCTTAACACCTCTTCAGGATTATCGGACCGCGTGACGGGAACGGTTTCGAATGAAACCTGGTTAGCTCAACTGAACGGCGACAGGTCGTTCTACAATAATACAAACCTCGCGCCGAAAGCGGGCAAGTATCTAATCTCCTTTATCGGAACGAGCGATGGCAGCAACAGTCCAGGAGGAGATGGATACGGCACTGTGACAATCAGCACTAACGGAACTCTCAGCCTTGTCGGAAGTTTATCCGATGGATCAGCTGTCTCGCAGACCACATTTATCACCAAGAATGGTCAGTGGGCACTTTACGCCCCGCTTTACTCGACAAAGGGGTCCATAATTGGATGGCTAAACTTCACAAATGATCCGACCCGTAGTATCGAAGGTGACGTAAGTTGGATCAAAAAGAGTGGCACTACGATTCTGACGTATTATGCGGACGGATTCACAAATGATTTGGCGGTTATCGGTTCGACGGTTTCAGCTCTTACGAACGGAACACCCGCGTTCAGCTTTACAACCGGTAAAATTATCTTAAGCGGTGGTGATTTAATCCGACCGATCACAAACACCATTACCACCGGCACGAATAATGTCATCAGCGTTGACCCTGGTCAGCCGGATGGACTTAGTGTCACGTTGGATACAAAGACCGGATTATTAACCGGTACTTTCTTCGACCGCACCACAGGAACAAAACTTCCGTTCAAAGGTGTACTCCTTCAACAGCAAAACAATGCTCGTGGTTATTATCTCAGCTCACCGAATCACGTCACTGGATCGTTCTTACTCTTAGGTGATTAGTCCCTTCAGTCGGAACATTATCACGAACTTGCGAATCAAATCTGGCGGCCAATGCCTCCAGAACATTATCGACTTCACAAATCGCATTGCCTGAAAGCTTTGCGCTCTTATGAGAAACACCTGCGACTGAATTCTATTTTTTAAGAATTATATCCTCGCTATCCGATTTTCGCTGTCATGTAGCCGTTCATTTCGGGACAAAAATTGTCCCACAACCAGACACCCTGAGAAATAGATAAGGGGTTTTCCTACAGATTTCGACCATCTTGCGGCGGCATGACGTATGCTCAGGATAAAAGGTCGCTCCATCAAAGTTTCAGCGGAAGCTTTGCTCTTCGGACGACACAACCAAAGCAGTTTATCGGTGGCTCGGTGTCGAATGTTCGGTTCACATCGCGAGATGGGGATCGGCAAAAATTAAAAACCTATGAAACTCGCACGTTGCTTCGCTGCAAGAACAACACTCCTGACCGTTACCCTTTTAACCGCAGTATTCGGATCCGCCGTGAAGGCGTCTGCTGATGAATTTCGCGGCTTATGGGTTGATGCCTTCGGGTCCGGCTTTTTCACCTCAAACGAAGTCGCGGGACTAGTCGCCGATTGTAAGAATTATAACTTTAACGCCGTCGTGGTTGAGATGCGTCGTCGTGGTGACGCGTTTTACACGCCGCATGCACCAAATGGAGACCCCAAGACGACGGCGATCGCCGCCAATTTTGACGCGCTCGCGGAATTGATCAAGCAATGTCACCAAAGCAATCCGCGCATCGAAGTCCATTGCTGGGCAGTCGCCAACCTGATTTGGAGTGGAACCAGTGCGCCGACACAACCGGGTCACGTCTACAATCTGCATCCTGAGTACCTAAACAAAACTTCTGCCGGAACAACCTTGTTCTCAGAAGGCTACTTTCTCGATCCTGGCCATCCGGATGCGATGCAGTGGAATTACAACATGGCGAAAGACATCGTCAGCAATTATGACATCGATGGCTTTCACTGGGATTATATTCGCTACCCACAACAGGATTCAGGGTTCAATGCAACTTCCATTGCCCGCTATAAAGCGGAATTCAATCTGACAACGACTCCCTCGTACACAAGTTCGCAATTCTCAACCTGGCGCGCGCGTCAAGTAACTGACTTCCTCCGTTGGGCGAACGCTGATCTCCTTGAAATCAAACCTTCGCTCGTCATCTCTGCTGCGGTTTTTGCGAATCGCACCGATGCTTTAAACAGCCGCTTTCAAGATTGGGCCGCGTGGAATCGTGAAGGTTTACTCGATGTGTTCATGCCGATGAACTACAGCTCTGATAACACAACTTTCAACACTCGCGTGAACGATGCTTTCAGCAACCAAGGCATTCGCGCTTGCTACATGGGCCAGGGCGCTTACCTGAATACAAAAGAAAATACGGTGACGCAGTTGAATTACGTTCGTAGCAAACCACTTTCTGGTTCGTTGGTTTACAGCTATCGCACACCCAACAGCGGCACTGTTGCCCAGGACGCAACGCTGCAATACATCAAAGATAATTTCCAACCCACATGGCAGCCTACTCCTACGCTTCCGTGGGTTGCGAATCCGACGAATGCCCTGGTTAAAGGAACTGTGATCAATCAAACAACCGGTGATGCGATCTACAACGCCAAAGTCGTCCTTACCAGCAGCCGTTCCCTTTTCACGGAACCACATGGTAAATATGCTTTCTATGAAGTCCCGGTCGGAACGTATTCCGTAAAAGCCATCTCTGGCGGCGTCACAAGTGCGCCAGTAAATGTCACTGTAACTGCCGGTGGTATCTTCAACGTCAATCTTTCGATCAATCTCCCTGTCTCGCCGGACACAACAGCACCGGTTATCAGCTCGATTACTGCCAGTTCGCTGTCTTCTAATTCAGTGACGATCACGTGGACAACGGATGAAGTCTCCGATGGCCTGGTGGACTATGGTCTGACCGCCAATTATGGAAGCACTGCATTAAATGGTACCGATGTAACGAGTCACAGTGTTGTTGTCAGCAATCTGACGCCATCTACTTCGTATAATTACCGTGTGTCTTCGACTGACCCATCCGGCAACACCGCGACGTCTGGAAATTTTCAGTTCACAACGATGCCCGCGAATTCCGACATCATTGTAGACAATCCTGCTGCGACGATTGCTGGGACATGGTCGTTGGCAAGCAGTGCAACGGACAGATTCGGTGCAGACTACCGCTTCAAGAGCAAAGGCACAGGAACTGGCTTTTTGCAATTTACACCCACCATTCCAATTAACGGCAACTACCAGGTGTTTGAATGGCATTCACAAGGAAGCAATCGGCCAACGAATGCGCCATGTATTATCACGTCCGTCAGCGGCACACAGACAGTCAGCGTCAACCAACAGGCGAATGGGGGCAAATGGAACTACATCGGTACTTACAACTTTATCGCTGGAACATCGGGCAACGTGAAGGTCACGGACGGTTTTACGGGTCCAACAAATGGTGTTGTAATGGCTGATGCGATTCGCTTCATCTATGTTCCAGATGGCACCTCCGCTGACTTGATTGTTGATAACCCATCAGCGGTTTTTACCGGAACTTGGAGTTTGGCGTCCTCCTCGACCGACCGGTTTGGTGCTGATTACCGCTTTAAGAGCAAGGGCACGACGAATGCCGCAACGTTTACTCCGACAATTACCGTGTCTGGTAGTTATGACGTGTATGAAATGCATCCTGCGGGTAGCAATCGTGCACAAAATGCTCCGCACGTAATCAACTCGATTGACGGGGCTCAAACCGTCTCAGTCAATCAACAGATCAACGGTGGCAAATGGAATCTGCTCGGCCGGTTCTCTTTCGGCAGCGGAACCTCCGGCAACGTCAAAATTACCGATGGTTTCACTCTTCCAACTAACGGTGTTGTAATGGCGGATGCAATCCGATTTGTGTTCGTCCCGCCGACACCCGCGCCAGCCGTGCCTGGGACGATTGCTGCGACGTCCCTCTCGTCCAGTGCGATTCGCGTCGATTGGAGCGATTCCTCGACGAATGAAAGCAATTTCATCTTATCGCGCAGCTGCACCGCAGGTGGGCCATACACGGATATTGCGACCTTGGCTGCCAGCTCCGTTTCCTACACGGATAGCGAGTTGAGCGAAAATACAACTTATTATTATGTCGTCCGCGCGACCGGAACGACGGGAACTTCCGTCAACTCGGTCGAAGCAAGTGCTACAACGGCCGAACTGCCACCGGCAGCGCCAAGCAATCTCACGGCAACTCCGCAAAGTGCATCAACGGTTGCCCTGCAATGGGTTGATAATGACGGTGGAACGGATCTCAGTTTCATCGTCTCCCGCGGCTCAGCAGCGAATGGAACCTTTACTGATGTAGCAACAGTGCCATCGCAAACGACTACCTATTGCGACTCGGGTCTCGCCGCAGAAACAACCTATTACTACAAGGTCCGTGCGCAAAACGGAGGCGGTGACTCAGCGAACTCCAATGTTGCTGGTGCGACCACCTTCCCTGCTGCTCCGCCAGCTCCGATCAACGTGACAGCTGTCGGCGTGAGCGCTTCAGAAATTAATGTCAGCTGGGATTCCGGCGCTACAAACGTTAGTTCATTTGTTCTCTCGCGTAGCACCGGTTTAGGAAATCTGACCGACATCATCACGCTGCCAGCATCAGCTGCAAGTTATGCAGATACTGGCCTTTCCGCGCACACGACTTATTTCTATGCGATCCGTGCCGTTAACGTCGGCGGTTCATCCTCATCGTCCATCGTTAACGCGACAACGTTCAACAACGCTCCGACGGCGGCCGCGACTGCGCCACAGAACTCGTCAGCCGATGCAAACTGCCAGGCTGCCGTTACGCTCGATGGTTCTACTTCGACGGATCCGGATGGAGACAGTCTCGCCTATAGTTGGAGTGGCTCCTTTGGAACCGCCACGGGAGTATCACCTACCGTAACGCTTCCAGTCGGTGCAAATGTCATCACGCTTACGGTTAATGACGGTCATGGCGGCAGTTCGCCCGTTTCACTGACGGTCACTGTTGCTGATACAACAGCGCCTGCAATTTCCCTCGCCGGTGCAAATCCGATGCTTGTCCAATGCGCTACGTTCTTTACCGATCCGGGTGCAACAGCTGCCGATTCCTGCAGCGGTGATGTGACCTCGTCAATCTCCGTCACATCCGACGTCAATCCGTATGTCGTCGGCGATTATACGATCGTCTACACGGCAGTGGATCAAAGCGGCAACGTCGCAACGGCAACTCGCGTGGTTCATGTCATCGACAC
>CBHWET010000337.1:0-5657 GCA_966112985.1 uncultured bacterium
TGGATCAAAACCGGCGCAGTCGGAGGTAAATACTATCCACTCGGTTTCACGAACGACATTGTCACGGTTGGATCCTCTTACGTTGCGCCTGCGACCGGCCTTCGCCTTCTCAGCGTCACAAACGCTTTCGTAGAAGTGAGCGATGGAAATCTCTCAGTCCCAATGACGAACAGCGTGACACTTGCGACAAACAACGTCTTTACAGTCACGCCCGCGAACTCAAACAGCCTCTCCCTGACGGCTTCAGCCACCTACGGCACAATCAGCGGCGGTTTTGTGAACCCAAGAACCAAGGTGAAGTCAGCCGTCAAAGGTGTGGTTCTCCAAAAACAAAATAAAGCTTACGGCTTTTTCCTTGGCACAAATCAAAGCGGTTTGTTCCAGTTACACGAATAATCGATTCATCTTCCACACGGCGCGTCGAACTATTCGACGCGCCGTTTTTTTGT
Source organism: uncultured bacterium (assembly GCA_966112985.1). Taxonomy (GTDB): domain Bacteria; phylum Verrucomicrobiota; class Verrucomicrobiia; order Limisphaerales; family JACDHS01; genus CBHWET01. The sequence continues at coordinate 450 of CBHWET010000337.1, forward strand.
GCGACTTTGTCTCGTTTTGCGACAAGGTTGCCTTCGAACTACGTGACAACAAACAATTTGGCGTGCAAGCTTGCTCTTTGATTTCGTTCCGATATTTTGTCCGCCTTGTACTAAAAACGTCGCCCAACGTCTGAATGACGAATCGAGAATTGATCATCGAAGCAGGCCGCGCCGAACGCCATTACTGGAAAGATCTATGGCGATATCGTGAGCTGTTTTACTTCCTCGCCTGGCGCGATGTGCTGGTCCGTTACAAACAGACGGCCATCGGTATCGCGTGGTCTATCATTCGTCCGTTGCTGACGATGATCGTGTTCACGTTTGTCTTTGGAAAGGTCGCAAAGCTGCCTTCTGACGGCGTCCCCTACCCGCTTCTTGTTTTTACCGCAATGTTGCCCTGGCAATTCTTTGCGAACTCGCTTTCGGAATGCAGCAACAGCCTTGTCGGCAACGCAAACCTGATTTCTAAAATCTATTTTCCACGCCTGATCGTTCCCACAAGCGCAGTGATTGTCAGCTTGATCGACCTTCTGATTTCGATGGTCCTGCTGATGGGCATTCTGGTCTGGTACCAGTTCGTTCCAAGCTGGCATATTGTGTTTCTGCCAGCATTCATTGTGCTTTCGTTCGCCGCTTCCGTTGGCGCTGGTTTGTGGCTGGGCGCCCTGAATGTTAAGTACCGCGACTTCCGCTATATCGTCCCATTCATTGTGCAATTTGGCTTGTACGTTTCACCGGTCGGATTCTCCAGCAGCATCGTCCCTGAGAAATGGCGCCTGCTTTATTCGCTGAATCCGATGGTCGGCGTTATCGACAGTTTTCGATGGGCGATTCTCGGCGGCAATATGCACTTCAATGCGGTAGAGTTCTGTGTTTCCACGGCCATTGTCGTTCTTCTTCTCGGGAGCGGCATTTGGTATTTCCGAAAAACAGAAAAAGGATTTGCAGACGTTATCTAGGGCGTTGTCATGAGCGATTGCGTTATTGATGTAACAAATCTTTCGAAGTCTTACCTGCTCCGGCACAGGACAAGTAATGCTCGATACGTGGCGCTTCGTGATGTCATCACCGACAAGGTAAAATCCGTTGGAAAAAGAATTGTCGATCCACTGAAGAGCCGCGGCACGAAAACGACCGTCGAGGAATTCTGGGCCCTGAATAACGTCTCCTTTCAAATTAATGAAGGTGATCGCGTTGGGATCATCGGCAAAAATGGGGCCGGCAAATCGACGCTGTTGAAGATTCTGAGCCGGATCACTGAGCCCACAAAAGGCCGTATTCGCATCAAAGGCCGTCTCGCCAGCCTTCTTGAAGTCGGAACCGGTTTTCATCCTGAGCTTACCGGTCGCGAAAATATTTTCCTCAATGGCGCGATCCTCGGCATGGCACGCAGCGAGATCACCCGGAAATTCGATGAAATCGTCGCGTTCGCCGGGGTCGAGAAGTTTTTAGATACACCGGTCAAACGTTACAGCAGCGGCATGTATGTCCGTTTGGCCTTTGCTGTCGCCGCTCATCTCGAGCCGGAGATTCTGGTCGTGGACGAAGTACTTGCCGTCGGTGACGCCGAGTTCCAGAAGAAATGCCTCGGCAAGATGGAAGACATTTCAAAGGGCGGCCGCACGGTTCTCTTTGTCAGCCACAACATGCAATCCATCTCCTCGCTGACCTCGAAGGCGATTTACATGGAGAGCGGCAAAGTGGCGAAACAAGGTTCAACCGCAGACGTCGTCTCGTATTACCTCAGCCGCAATCAGAGCTCTAATGCGACTTACACGGCTGCTCCCAATCCCGATCGGCCAAATATTACGAAAGTCGAAGTCGTCACGTCGGAGCCCGGTGGCGTCCATGTCAACGGCAAGCCCATTCAATTTCGTTTCGAACTCACAACGCCCCGGCCGATCAAGGGCGCCTGTTTCTCCTTCAACGTCGTTGATCAACAGATGCAGCGAATCGTTCACATGTGGACGTTCGATTCGGAGTTGCCGATGTGCCGCGACAAGGGAACGTTTTCGGTGGTGTGTGACATTCCCAAGTTCCGGCTATACATGGGCCAATACAGCATTCGCGCCTATTTCTCTGAACCACCGGGCGGTGATCAATTCGAGGTTCTTGACTCGGTTTGTCCGTTCGAAGTTGCCATGTATGGCATTCACCGCGAATTTCAATGGCAACCCAACTCCTGCACGTACCTTGAAGACGGTGCATGGACAGTCAAACAAGTATGACGCTGAAGAAAAAAGTTAAGTCGCTGGTCAAATCCGTCATTTCGCCTTCACAGAAAGACAAGGGTCTGCTCCCTCTCTTGAAAAAGGTGCGGCCATTCACGATGTGTGAAGCTCCGGCGTTAAACAATTTGTATAATCAGGGTCAGCGTCTGGCGAAAACCAATATTCCGGGAGACATTGTGGAATGCGGATGTTGCAACGGTGGTTCCTCTGCGAGCGTCGCTCTCGGTCTTGGAGATGCCAAACGCCGCTTCTGGCTGTACGACTCATTTGAAGGTCTGCCCGCCCCAAAAGAAGTTGATGGTAAAGATGCAGAAAAGTGGGTCGGCGGCTGCGTCGGTGCCGTTGAAAATGTAAAGAGGGCCTTGAGCGTCGCTGGCCTGCCGGAAAATATGGCGGTCATTCGCAAAGGCTGGTTCCAGGACACTTTCAAACAGCCAATCGCCGATAAAATCGCCCTGCTGCACATAGATGCCGATTGGTACGACAGTGTTTCACTTGCGCTGAATACATTTTACGATCGCGTTTCGGAGGGTGGAGTTATTGTTCTCGACGACTTTGGATATTGGGAAGGCTGCCGGGAGGCGTTCTACGATTTCTGCAAACAAAAGAATATCAAGCCGCTCCTCGAACGCTCCGGTGTCGCACAAGCTTACTGGATCAAGGGCAAGGTGCATAATCGCGACTAAGTCATGTCGAATAAATGCCCATTAACGGGGGCAACCGGGGAGAAAGTTTCAGAACGCTCTGCGCAAGAACTTGCTGACGCGTATCAAAGCTACCTTGGAAAACCGATACCCGACGCACTTCGGCATAAATATTTCACACAGCCCATCGTCCAATACCAAAGCCGCGAAAGTGGCCTGCGCTGGTTCTCACCGAAAGTCGTCGGTGAAGGCGATCTGTATAAGTTTCTTGGTTTAACGTTTGACTGGTACTACGAGGACTCATGGGACAAGTTTGTCGCCTTGAAATTTCTTAAGAAATTAAAGAGTCCATTCCTGGACGTCGGTTGCGGTAATGGAAATTTTCTCCGTCTCGCCAAGCGCGCGGGTTTAAGCGGCATGGGAATCGATCTGAACCCAGAAGCGGTGGCGCAGGCACAAGCTGATGGTTTACAGGTTCACCTTGAGTCTGCTGTTCCCAGAGATTTTCAATACCCGCCGGTTCTTTGTTTATTTCAGACGCTGGAACACGTCCCCGATCCCCTCGCCTTTCTGAAGTCGTACATCGATCGCACGCAATGCAAAACATTGATCGTGAGTGTGCCGTGCTTCGAAACATTGCTCGGTTATACGCGCGATCCGTTGAGCTGGCCGCCGCATCACATCACTTTCTGGTCAGAGAAAGCGCTCCGCACTCTCGGCGATCTTGTCCACTATCGGGTGGTTCGCGTCGCATATCAGGAACTGCCGTCGTACAAACGATTCAAAGTAGTCTGGGGCCGCGAAAACGGGAAACCGTTGCCGGACAGTTCATTGACTTTACAGGACAATCCGTGGGCGAGCCGGATTCACTTCTACAAGTCACGTCTGCAAAAGAAACATTGGGCATGTCGCGCTCACTCAATCCTTGTTCAGTTTGAACGCTGCTAAGGTGCTCTTGAGGCGAGAATGAAACCCGTAAAGATTTCACACTTCTTCACTGAGTTTTACAGCCTCGGCGGAGTGCAGAACGTCTTGCGTCATCACCGGGACAAAGATGCGGAGTGGCAGATCAAATCGAATTTCATCATTTATTCCGAGTCAGAGAAGGAACCTTTTCCCAACGTCAATTTCCTTGGCGTTCACAACAACGGCACCATCGCCGCCGGCCGCAATAAACTGAAGAGGATCGTCTCGCACTTCATTCCGGACGTAGCGGTTTATCACGGCATGTGGGGACTCGCCAATCTTGGCGACCTCGACCGGGCTGCGCGCCGCATTCTGTTGCTTCACGGCGAAACTCCCGGCCTGAAAGATTTCATCCAAAACCATTGGACACTCGTCGATGGCATCATCTGCGTCAGTCAACCGTTGCAACGGCTGGTGCAATCGTACCTGCCCGAGATGTCCAAAGAGCGAATCGCGCTTGTTGACTATCCAATCTCGCCTCCCGATCTGCAGGTGACACGCCAGCCGTTACAAGGCCGCCGGTTACGCATCGGGTTTTGCAGTCGGATTCAGTTTGAGCAAAAACGCGTTGATCGATTGCCAGAGCTGTGTGAATTGCTTGATAAAGCGGGTGTTGATTATCAATTGGAATTACTGGGCGACGGGACGGAACGCGCGTGGTTGGAAGAAAAATTTAAGGGCCGCTCGAACATCATTTTCCATGGGCGCCAAAATGGATTGTCGTATTGGAAAATGATAAGCGAATGGGATTTGATTCTATTCGTGAGCGATTATGAAGGTTTACCGATTGCATTGCTGGAGGCACTAGCCCTTGGCGTTGTCCCGATCTATCCAGAGATCGGCAGCGGTGGCGATCAATACGTTGCCAAGATCTCTCCAAATCTCGTCTTTAAAGCAGGTGATCTTTCCGGAGCGGCGCGCGCGATCAAAGAGACCGCGCAACTTTCGCCGGAAGCAATCGAACAACTGCGGTGTCGGTGTAGAGAGATCGTGACTCCTCACGTGGGCAACGCCTATATGACGAGATTTTCTTCCTTCGTCGAACAAATCACGACGACACCGCGTGTTTCAAAGAACCAATTTCCATCGCGCCGTTTTTACATCGATTATTGCCCTTACAAACTTCTGCTGAAGGCGCGGTATGTCCTCGGAAAATTACGCCCCTCACAATAACTACTGTGGCGTCCGCCGCAAAGGTAGGACTCGCGGTAATCGGGAAATCCGAGCTTGCGGCGTTGAACGTCGACTTTCCGTTCGAAAATAATGGTATAGGCCGTTGTACCCTCTTTTCCCTCTTTCGAAAATGGCGATTAACGATTGTACCTCAATTTTCCGGAGGGAAAAAAACGGGTACAAACGTTTGTACC
>CBHWET010000338.1:0-5613 GCA_966112985.1 uncultured bacterium
ACCAGTAGCCGAACATGTGATTGCGTTGTTCGTTTTCAAACCAATGTGAAAGAATTGAAAAACCAGGCATCAAAAGGAACAGCGCCAGAACGGCAGTAAGGCTGATACGTTTTCGCGAAATCAGCACAACCAGCAGGAACACAACCGTCAGTGCCAGCAGGAAGACATAAGACACAATTTCCAAAACGTTTTGTCCCTGCGTCAGCGACTGACTCATGCCGTGGAAGAACAACTTGAAGCGACTCATCGTTTCAAGTTGGTCGCCGTAAGTCTTTTCGATAATTGAAGCCAACGAATAAAGAGCCGCCGCAACGCCCACCGCCGCGCCGCCTACAGCCCACGTGCGAATCCGTTCGTATTGCGTGAGGAAAACCGCCGCAATCAAAGTCAGTCCATAGCCCACCCAGATTGAAAGCATCGTATGTGACGCCGTCATAAAGACGCGGTTCAACTCTCGACTTTGCCGGTCTGCCCCGGGGTTCAGCAGGTAGAGTAAGACCAGTGATAGACATAAAAATATTCCCAGGAGACCAACCATCCATGCACGTTCGCGCTTCTGCATCTGGAGGTAAAACAGCCAGGGGATTAACGCGAGCAGGAGGAACGGCGCACCGAATTCCTCTTCGGCGCCCCCAATGTACATTCCGACCTGGCGCACGTAATCTCCCACGTTGCTCGTCGGTTTCACCGATTCGTACTGGCCACGCTTTACCGCGTGCATGAAACCTTCTGCTGTACGCGGATAACCCCAGTTCATTGGAGGATTGCTCATCGATGCGATCGGCATGTAGAGATAAAATGCCGCACCAATTGCGAACATGATCGCGAGGATGATTACTTTTGAAAAATTGCGGAGCCAGCCAAGAACCGTCGCTTTTGCGTCGATTGTCTTAAAGAACAAAACGACCGCTGCAATCATCGAGCCGAGGCCAATAAAATTGAACAATCGGAATAACGGCGCGTTGCCGTCGAAAGGTGTCGGAACCCCTTTCGCTTTGAGCATCAATCCCGCCAGGTAGAACACGGTATTAACGATGAAGCAATCGCGGCCGAGCCGTGGATTCGCTGCGCAAATCAGCACTTCGATGCCCATGGCGCCAACGAGCAGCGACATGTGGTTGGTGATCGTGATTCCGAACAGGAACAGTGCGAAGTAGACGTAGCGCATCCTTTCCGGTGAATAGATCCAGCGGAGAAGGAGACAGCACATGGCCATCAAGGACAAAACGCTCAAGGAATAAACTTCGACGATGACCGATTGGCTCCACATGTAGCCGTTGAAACCCATCAACATGCCGGCAACCACGCCCGAGACGATACAGAAGATGTTTTCCCAGCGGCGTTCGATAGACTTCAGGGACTCAATTCCCTCGAGAATCATGCTACTGCCGCGCGATACCATTAGGGCCAGCAAACCGCAACCAAGCGCACCAGCGAAAGCCGACGCAATACCGACGCGCCACGCAACATTGCCCCACGGGAGAATCCGCGTGAACAGCCACGTGTACATCGTCCAGACGGGGTAGCCCGGTGGATGCGGCACTCCGGCATAGAAGGAACCGGTCGCCAGTTCGCCGGAGTCTTCCAGCGTCATATCAGGCGCAATCGTTATCAAGTAGCCAAGGAAGACACAGAAGGTTGTTACCAACAGCGTCAGCCAATCAATCGGGCGGAACAACGGCGGGCGGACGATAGTTTCTGCGACTACCGGTTTGTTTGGGGGCGGTGTGGCCGCGGACGGCGTAGAAACCTTTTTCGCCTTTTGTGAATTCGGGTCCTGATTCATCGATTATCGCGTTAAATAATTGGTTTGGGCCAAATGCAAGGAACGGTTAGTTGATAGGAACTGGCCTTCCTTTGTCCAATCAAAACTTGCCGTTGACCAGACGTTCCATTCGAGGTTTTCGTCGGTGGCACTGAGGCCAAACCACTTGGGTTGAAAGGTCGCGGTCGGATTCGAGACTGTCAACGAAGTCATTGCCACGGCAAAAATAGCGTGGTTTTCCCGATCGCCGATTGGATTTAACCGGCCGTTGTTCACCTTGACAAGCGTCAACACCGTCAGGCAGCAGGCGGCGAGCGGAGTCAACCAGTTCCAGGTTGGAACAAGCGGCCGTTTTGGTGCTGGAGCTTCAGTCGCGGAACTTGCGCCGAATACCTTCTCCTTTAATTCAGGCGAGGGGCGACGCAATGTCCAGGACTGGAGTTGCGTCTCCAATGGTTTCAAATCGCTCATAATTCTCCTCTTTCAGACAATGTTTCAGTTTCTGGAGGCCGTATCGGTAACGACCCGCGACGGTGTTTGGCGACGCATCCAACAATTCGCCAATCCGTTCAAAGGTGTAATTGTGCCAGATCTTCAGGACAATGACTTCACGTTGATCGGCTGGAAGGGTTCGGAGACACTCCATCGCTTTACGTTCCTCGGCTGTTTCGCCGTCGGATTTCTCGAACCACCGAATCGATTCCAGTTCACGCGTTACCCGTCGCCATAGGCTGCGTCGATAGTTGAGGGCTCGGTTTCGGAAGCACCGGATGCAGTAATGGTCGGGTTGTTCCGGTTCGTCCGCCAGATTCAATAACGCAATGAATGTTTCCTGAAGAACATCTTCGGCTTCGGCGTGGCTCAACCCCAATGCGCGCCCGTAGAGGATCAATTCCGACGCTTTTGCGTCGTAAAGGTCCTCACACCAACCGCGATTTTGGCGATCGTCGCCGTTTTGCATTCACTGGATAGACACTGCGGAGGCCGAATTTGTATAAAAAAGGCCAAAATTGTTTTGAGGAACGAACGTAAGCGATTTGGGAGCAATGGATGCCAAGCAATGTTCGGTCCAAAGCGCTCATTTTCGGGTCACAATCTGACGAAATTCGCTCGGAATGGATAATTGCGGCAAAAAAAACGCGGAAAATCCATTTAATCGGTCAAAACGATGTTTTTCACCGCGTGGAAAGTGCTCTCGGCATCCCGGGAACGTTTTTTACGCCGTAAAAAAGTGCTCTCGGGTAGTCGAGAAGGGTTTTTGAACGCGTAGAAAACACCTCTCGACATGTCGGGAGCATTTTTCCCGCGAGAAAACCGCTCTCGACACCCCGAGAGCACTTTTTCCTCGTCAGAAAACCCTTCTCGGCAAGTCGGACGCACTTTTTACGCGTTCGAAAACATCGCTCGACCAGTCGGGAGCACTTTCTACGGCGTAAAAAACCTTCCTGACATGTCGAGAGCACTTTTTTACTCGTCCGAAAGCATCGCTCGGGATGCCGAGAGCACTTTTTGACGCGTCGGAAAACCTCTCTCGACTAGCCGAGAGCGTTTTTTTACGCGTAGGAAAATCATTCTAGAAAGTCAAGAGACGTTTTCGAACGTGTAAAAACCTCGCTCGACATACGAAGAACAGTTTTCGGCGCTTCGAAAACGTTACCGCAATTCGGCGACGGGTTGTAGCACAGCGGAACATGAGGCTCGGTGTCCTCGGAGCGGTAGTGCAGTCGGAATTACTTCTCCGCACCCGTTTCCCAGTAAACGGCCGATTCGCCCCATTCGTGTTTTCGACGGGAATGACTTGGGGTCATATCCGCCATGCTCACGGCTGCTTCAGCCATTTCGACCAAATGATCAATTTCCTTTGGCCGGCCACGAGCCGCGACTTTACCGCCGATCGCAATCGAGAACGCAAAGGGAACGCCGTGTTTCGGCACGAAATGCTCGGGGAAGTCCTCTTGTGCGGCGACCGCCACCGATTTCAAACCTTTCTCGGCGACGAACTTCTTTGCTTCCTGGTGATCCAGCGGCAGAACAACGAGCAGGTTTACGCCGTCCATTTTCGCACGGAATTCTTTTACCGCAGACGGCAAACCTTCGCAGGCGCCGCACGTTGGCGAAAAGAACAAAACCAACGACGCTTCCGCCTGTTGCGTTCCGCCAAATTCGAAATGGCGTCCGTCGACCAAGGGCACCACGTGCAGCGGCACCTCACTATATGGTTTCAAAACTTCGTCCTGTTCCTTCATGCCGTTAAGACGCAAGGAGAGTTCGCCCAGTTGGCGAATAAGGGAAAGAACGAGCAGTGACAAAGCACCAATGGCGCACCACTGCAAAATAATTGAAGCAATCCAGATTGAGTTCATGAGTGAGATCTCCAGTTCAGTAACAAATGCCTTCTGTTTAAAAGGGCAACGATGCACGGCCATGTACAAATCGTGCCGAACACCACGGTCAATTCGCCCAGCAATGTTGCCGGTTGTTGGTGGCCCATCGAGAGAATCGGTTCGCGGTGAGCGATGGCCGCCAGCGCAATGAGAAGGAAATTCCGGACAAGCCCGCTGGCAACCGTTGCTTCACCTGGCTGTTCGCCGAAGCACGCGCATCCCTTTATCCCGAGCAGTTTCATCGCGATCAAAACAACGGTAAACACTCCAAGCATCGCGATCGCAACAATCAAGGCTCTGTGTGCGCTGTGCGGATTCAAAAGCAGGACGGCGAGAATAATCTCGGATAGAGGAATCAGAACAGCGCTGGAATTGACAACCGCTGCCGGAACGAAATTACGCAGAACGGCGCGAAAGGCCGGTTGTGAACGGAACTTGTTCACACCGGCTATCGCAAAGACGCCCGCTAAAAGTAGAACAATGGTTTCTGACACGGTCGGATGTTCCTGGTTTTAGCTTGGGCAGGTTACTGACGGGTAACACGGCGAGTTGTTCGAGATCGGTGAACCGAGTGCATCGGAGCGAACCCAGCCGCGGCAGCCGTTTGGAGCATATTGCGCGCAAATAACCTGCACGCAGCTCCAGTTGTAAGTGCCGCCATCCTTGTAGCCATAACGCAACACGCGATCACCCGGAACGAGCCAACAGAACGTCGTGCTGTTGGCGGCGTAACGCAGATAATACTTCTCTTCGCTCAGATCGGTGCCCACCGCGACAATGGGGCGATACGTCTGACTGCACGTTGGCGTTCCGACGCCGTCTCCGCCGCAACCGTTGTAACCGGAACATGCGCTCTTCGCATAACGGCAATCGAAGTCTGCTCCCGCAGGCCCACACAAAGTTCCCGTGAATGCATTGTCGCCCACGGCATAAGTGATTCCGCCGACGCTGTAAGGCATCCAGCCCTGGCGTCCGTAGCCAATCCAATAACCCCAGAGGAAACCGTTATTATTTGGACGTGGACCCGGGTCGGGACATCCATTTGCTGTTCCTCCGTCACGCTTACTGCAACGTGCGAAATGGGCGCCTACGGGTATGACGACGATGGATCCGTCGGGCCGCGTGACTGGCGCAGCGCTGAAGGAAGGTCCCTTACGAAGAACTACGCCCGATTGGCCGGCTTCAGCCGCGACAACCTTCCATGGCGAGTAGCAGACGTTCACGTCCACCGTGCCGTAGCATTCCGTAGGTGTGCAGGCGGCCTGTGCTTCCGAAGGTTTCAAAATTAAACTGGTGGCACCGACGGCGATGACTCCCGAACTCAATCGGCGAATGAATCTGCGACGTGGCATTTGCGCGAGGCGAATGCCGACGCCTTTCACGACGGTATCAAGACGATGAATGATGGTTTTCTCGTGTGACATAACAAACAAGGGTTTTGTGGTGACGGGTTTCGCAGGGAGA
>CBHWET010000339.1:0-5588 GCA_966112985.1 uncultured bacterium
CAGCAGGCAACCTCACGGGAGAAAGTGTCCTCGGCACACCGAAGTACATGTCGCCCGAACAAGCTGATCATCCGGGTGAAGTTGACCATCGCGCCGATATCTATTCTCTCGGGGTCGTGTTCTACGAGATGCTCACGGGCGAATTGCCGGGAACGAGAATTGAACCGCCATCGAGGAAAGTACAAATCGATGTACGGCTCGACGAAGTTGTGCTGCGTGCCCTCGAGAAAAAACCAGAGCGACGATACCAGCAGGCGAGCGTGTTCAAAACGCGGGTGGAAGAAATGGCGGCACCGATTCAAGCGGCCGCTTCAAACAAACTGGCCGTGCTTGCCCTGGTTCCCGTCATCTCTTACGCGGGAGCAATTCTTACCCGCTTGCTGTTGCCTTTATTCGTGGGCCACGTCCCCGATCGTTGGATGTTTCGTGTGTTTTTCATCCTGGCTCTCGTGACCCCGTTTGCGCTGTTGATTCTGTCGCGTAGGACGTCCCACGAATCTTTACTGAAATTGTTCAAGCTCGGATCCGCCGTTTCGATCGTTCTTTCGGCACCGTTTATTTGCGCGGGAGCGTGGTACCTGGGGAGAGTTCTACGCGATTCACATTGGAGTCCCAGTTTGGACGAAGCGACCAGCGCTACATTGCTTTGGTTAGGGGCAGTTTTGCTGCCGCTTTGCGCGATTATGCTGCGAGGTGAGTTGCGGAAACACCAAACACTGCCTTTCCGTCCGGCAACCGCTGATGTACCACCCCGTTTTTCGCGAACGGCAATAGCCGGCGCGTGCTGCATCGGCGTCGCTGTTATCGCGTTCGCGCTGATCACGGTAACGATCGCGCGTACGACAGTATCAACGCTGCAGGCTCCGTCCATTCCTAGTACGGAAGTTGCCAGACTCGCCACGCCTTATTTCACCCTGACAATTGTTTATCAGGCCGTGGCGGCCGTTTTTCTGATCGCCGCCACCATTTTAGGGTGGGTTGCCGTCAGCCAAATCCGCCGGTCCGCCGGACGTCTGTGTGGTTTGCGGCTGGCAGTGTTCGATGCCCTTTGTTTACCCTTTTTGCTATTCGATGCAGCGGTCCTGGCTTTTGTTTCTGGATCCGGGTCGTCGCTCATCGTCGTGGCTATCGCGCTGTTAACGTTTAATATTGCCGTATTCTTGCTGACCTGCCGGGGGCTTCAACTTCAGACCGGCGATAAAGCCAGGCCAACATGGCAGGCAACTTTCGTCATTTCATTGACGGCAATGATTGCCATTGTCGGCCTGGGCTGGACGGTGGTCAGCCAACGATCGGCGGCAAAGCTTTCTGCAGCAGCGCTCGCCGAGTTGCCCCGCGAACTGGCCAAATCACCCACGGACAAAGTCACAGAAGCTGGGCTCCTCAAGTTGTCGTCCGCCTGGCCATGGCTGGAATTGCAAAAGCGCCTGCAGGACGGGCGCCTGACGGCGCCGGAAGCCGAAACAATCATTCGTCGTCTTACGGACGTCATGCATAAGAATTTTCCGAATGGCTATCGCGAGCCGCTCAACTGGCTTCGCAATTTTCTAAAGGAGGTTTCGGAACGAAATCTAGTCTCGGACCAAACGGCGTTCCAGTTTCTGGATGCGTATTATGGAACGCCAGCCCTGACACTCCCCCGCGTGCGCGAGAGCGATCATCAGTTCGAACTCGTCTGCGAATGGCAGAATCCATGGCACGAGAAACTTTTCGGACTCGAACTCCTCAATGAGATGAAATCGATCACGATCGACGATCAGCCCGTGCCACTGCGCGGCTCACAACGTGACTGGTACCTCTCCGAGTTCCGGGAACAATTAAAAGTTAAAAACCTTCGCCCCGGTGCGCATACGGTCCGTTGCGTCATCCAAAGTGCGCTCGTCGCCGAGGCTGACATGACAGGGCTCTTCCACAACGCCCCGTCGGAGGAATGGCCGCCAGCAAAACGACGGTGGACGCGCATCGCAGAAGGAACGCTCCACGTTTATTCGAAAGATGCCAAACTGGTGCGGATCGTTGATAGCCCCGCTTTGCCCCCGGATGCCGTCCAGGTGAAATCTATTATCGTTCGTCCGAAAGGAACCAACTCGCTCGTAATCGTTTCCTTCGAACTTCGAAATATCCCGTTGCCCATCAGCTACGCTGTATCCTTGCGCGCTGCTGGTAACGATTATCCTTGTGGAACCCTGTGGAGCGAACCGCAGACCGGACAAAACATAACGGGCGGTTATACCCTCGAAGGGCAGATCAACAAATTACCGCCAGAGGTCAAAGAGGTAGAAGTTCATCTCACACCCAGCATCGACGCCGTTGAAGAGAAAGCGACCATCGACAAAATCGCGGGCCAACCGTTCGTTTTCAGCGCCGTCGCGCTAAGACGTCATGATGTGCAAACGACCTCGGATTGAGTGAGCGATTACTGCGCAACGCTGGATCGGCGCAGCAACCAATAAAAATCGGTCCGCGCGTTCGCAGGAAGATCTCGCGGCAATAGGGCGGTGTCTGGTTGTGAGGGAGCAAGTGTTTCGGCATCTACCCACTTGTGCATTTCCACGTGTCCATCCGCAAAGGAGATCGCGGAACCTTTGTCATGCGCCGAACCCGGCAGATCGTACCACTCTGGATAGTAGTAGTCTGCTTTCACGAGGAAATATCCGTCGTTGATGCTGTCGGGATGTTCATCGAGAAAAACAAACGTTCCGCTCGGCGCCGGAATTGAGCTCAACGTGAAAAACTGTTTGTAGTTGGGGTTGTTCGAGTTTGTGCCGCCCGTGCTGAGACTACCGGCATCGCCGACCATCGCATTCATCGAATAACTACGCGTCCGCTTCTCCCAACCCGCCTGTCGTTGCACATCGCTGAGCGCGCGATCCGCAGGGCACTTATAGGTCTTGAAATTGTGGTTCACGTAGGAGGAAAGGCTGGACTGCATAATAAGACTGTTATTCGTGTTATCTGCGTCCAGTTCCCAGGTCATAACGCCATTCACCCAGTTAAGGGGATCCAGCGGAGCCACACTGCTTCGATTCGCGCTGCCGCCGAGATTGTATGGCAAGCGGTCCCTTTGTTCATCGCTGTACATCAACCAGGCCAATTGTAATTGCCGTGCGTTGTTCACACAGGCGATCCCTTCACCCTTCGCTTTGGCCTTGCTTAAGGCCGGTAGCAAAATACCCGACAAAATCGCGATCACAGCGATAACGACGAGCAATTCAACGAGGGTAAACGCAGCAGTGCCCCGGATTCGAAAACCTTTTTGCTGCACAGGTGAATTCATAACTAAAACAACGTCCCCGGACTCAGAAAGGGAGACAGCTGAACCGTCGAGTGTCCTTATACTGCATCAGCAGGAAAATGGGAAGCCACCAAATGCTCTTTTCATTTCGAAAGGCAGAATCGAAACCGAATCTAAACCCCCTTCATTCCGGGAAGGATGATAGGAAGGTCTGCCCAGCTAAATTTGTTCGAAACAGGGCAACCGGACCAAAGTGCTTCCCTTTGGATTGTGGAACACGATTGGGAAGCCAAAGCGTTTGCCTGAAAATGTTTTGAAGGTCATTTCAGAATGCGAGGCGTCCTTCAGTTTTTTTAAAACAGCTGCGGGAACCGTAAAGGAACTTTTTAAAAAATAAAAAAGTTCTGCGGGAACCGTAAAAAACTTCCACCGCTCTCAAAGTTAACGGTTTACACCGATTTAAGAGGCAAAACGGCTCGGAATAGACGGTTAACGCCCTTTTAAAAGCGCTCGTCTGAGGAGAATAGGGAACTAGAGCTAAAACGCCCTAAAAACGGCATCAAGCCGCAAAACTACCGCTTGAACTGGAGCGGCGTCGGCTGAGGCATTTCGTTGGCGCACGGCTGATTCGTCGGCGCTTCCGGAACGCGATCATTCGGCGTCACGAGATTATTCGCGAGAAGATAGGCTTCCACTTCTTCACCGCTGATGTCGGCCAGCATCTTGCCGTTGACTTCGACACAGGGGCTGAGCATTTGGCCGCTTTTCTCGATCATTTCCTGGCGTTGCGCCGGGTCATTGATGATGTCGCGATCTTCAAAAGGCAGATCATACTTCTTCATGACGGCTCGGACGCCGTTGCTCCAGCCACACCACGGTTTGAGATACGCAACAATCTTCGGTTTGCTCATACAAGTCACTAACGTAAAGGATGGCGGAGAGGGAGGGATTCGAACCCTCGGATGGATTACTCCATCACAGGTTTAGCAAACCTGCGCTTTAGGCCACTCAGCCACCTCTCCACTGCTTCCGCAAGATGCGAAAAGCGTCAACCTCTATACCTGCACTCCTCCGCAAGGTCAAGTTACGTTGAAAATTTCTTTAGCCACGCCATTTCTTATAGACAAATATTCCGTCCGGGCCCGTCATTCCATCGACAACCGATGTCTGCGCTAAACCTCGAACAGCTCTACGACGACCATGCGCAGGCGTTATTTGCGTTTCTTCTTAACTTCACGCGGAACGAAGCAGATACGCGTGATCTGCTGCAGGAGCTTTTCATCAAGATCGCACGCCAACCGGACCTCCTACGGGGCATCCGTGACCAACGTGCTTTTTTAATCCGTCTCGCACACAACCTCGCGATCGATTCCATTCGCCGGCGCGGAACACGGGATAAGAATCACGAGCAACTTTCATTGGAAATGGTTTCGGTCTTCGCAACGACGCCGGACCATGACGAAACGGAATTCCGAATCTCGCTGACGAATGCATTGAGCGAACTCCCTTCCGAGCAGCGGGCAGTCGTCCATTTGAAATTGTGGGAGGGATTGACCTTCGAAGAAATCGCCGCAGCGTTGGACATCTCCCAAAACACGGCCGGCAGCCGGTACCGGTATGGAATAGACAAATTACGCGAGCGGCTGCGTCCTCTTTACGACGAGATCAAATGAACGAGTTTGAGAAAAAATTGCAGGAACAGAACTTCCGGTCGATACCGTCCAACTGGCGTACCAATATCTTGCAATCGGCGAAGTCACAGGCCGAATCGAAAGAAACTTTTCTCTCACGTCTTAACACTCAAATTACAGCTCTCCTCTGGCCCCATCCAAAAGCATGGGCGGGGGTGGCCGCAGCCTGGGTTTTAATCTTAGGCGCTAACATTACGATGAACGGGGATACGAATCGGTCCGGCTTCAAATCGGGACAAGCTCCCCTCGCCTATTCGGAAAGACTGCGCGAACAACAACAACTGCTGGTCCAACTGACCCAAACGCCTGCGCCTGTCGCGGAGCCGCCGAAAGTTTTTAAACCGCGGCCACACAGTGAGCGCAGACGGTCCGTCGCCTCTGCATAGCCCTATGAACAACGAACCAAACAACGTTGCCACGTCATCCCACGTCCAACGGAAGCCACGCCGCATCTCGAAATTAATCTTCGCCGTAGTGTGTTTTACCACGTTTCTCGGGCTGTTTTATACAATCGAAAACTGGCGCGGCAAACGGGCGTGGGAAGCCCATAAGCGGGAACTGGAGGCAAAAGGTGAACGTCTCGATTGGGAGGCGTTTATTCCGCCTCCTATCCCCGATGAGCAGAACATGCTCGAAACTCCACTGTTGAAACCATGGACTCA
>CBHWET010000340.1:0-5576 GCA_966112985.1 uncultured bacterium
GCAAACACACGCGCCTCTTCGAAGGCGTTGTCGAACGTGACACGTTGATCACGCAAGACCTGGCGACCGGTCTCCAATGCGTTACGTGCGAGCGCTGCCGCTGAGCGTGTTGCCAGCAGCAGCGCGGCGGTAACGTGATGTAGACCAGTTGATGCACCGTGCTCAGTCGCGGCTGCAAACATAGTTGCAAGCAGCGCCAGCACGCCGTTTTGATTTGTAGGTGTAGGATTTTTCATAACTTTATTTTTCCTTTCTCTTTCTGTTTTGTTTTTGGTTTCGGCCTCTCGTCAGAATCGTCCTCATCGCCCGGGTTCATAACTCCGCGCTTCTGAATCCTTGATTCTGACTCCTGGCTTCTACCGTTTGCATTGTTTCGCGGTGCGGAATCGAAACGCGAAAAACAGTTTCACGATCCAATTCCGGGCGGACGACATGTCCGCAGGTTTCATTTTGCTGTAGCGGCGGTCTCTGACCGTCGCACTTCAAAAAGCCCATCCGTTCCACAATGCGTTTTACTGACTTACTAACTGCGCCGCAGGCCAAACGAACTTCAAACTTCAAACTGTTCAAACTTCAAACCTGACCCGCGGAGCGAACGCGAAGCACATCGCTGTCGGTCACAGACATCAAAAGCGTGCCTGTCAGACCCGCGACTGGTTGAGGTTTCTAAGTTCAACCCGTCTTCGTGTGTCCGACCTGCTGACTCGCAGCGGTTCGAACGGGAGACAGCTTACAGAGGGGGATAGGGCAGAACGTGCCCTAACCCCCAAAATAATTTAAAATTTCTGATAGGCGTTTGGAGTCCTGTTTTCGGGCGCTTTATGAGTTCGCAACAGAAAAGTGCATTTTTTGCGAAATTTATTTTTTCGAAAAAACCGAAAAACGATCCTCTGGACGTCAGGTTGGTCGTTTACGCAAAAGGTTTGAACAACCTTAAACGTTCCTCTTCGTTATCGATCGAATAAACCAACAATGCAGTGCCTTGCGAACGCAGGCCCGATCATGGGATGACCTTGAAACGATCACATCGCGATATCTTCAGCTGCGGAGCAGCGCAAGAAAGTAGCCCACGGCACAGCCGTGGGTGTCGGCGGCGAATCGATATAAAGCCGCAGAGCGGCGAACAGAAAACCGCAGATTGGTATGGCGTTCTATCGCTCCTACGGAGCTTAACATGTCCTGTATGCTAACCCCACGGCTGACCGCAGTGGGCTACTTTCTTACGCCTCTCCGAGGCTATTCCACTGAAAACGTTGAGGAACCAAAAACACAAACTTTTCCGGACCGTAAAAGTTCTTCCACAATCTTTTTCGTGTTTTTCCGCTCCGACGAAGGTCGTCAATTTATTTTGGCAGACTGTTCCGGCCCGACAAAGTCCTTCCTGCGTCGAATTCAGGTGTCTCCCGTTCGTAGAAAGTCGTCTGCGATCCAATTCATGTTTCTTCCTGCCGTAAAAAGTCGTCCCCGGTCCAATTCAGGAAGTTTCGCTCCGTAAAAAGTCGTCCAGAGTTTTTTACGACCTTTGACCGCCCGTAAAAGTCCGCCCGCAATCCTGTACGACCTCCGTCACTCCGACAAAAGTTAAAAAAGACGCGGTACCGGGTTTTTTGGTCGGGAAAAGTTTATAAAAGATTGCAGACGGTTTTTTTAAGCCCGCAAAAGTCCGTCTGAACCATCGAAGCGCTCCTTGTAGACTTTCGGCCGATGAATCCGGCGGCTGTGGCTTTATTTCACAGCGGTCGAACGTCATTTCGACGCAAACCTGTTTTCAAAACTCGGGCATCTGACTGAAATCCTGAAAGGATTACATCCTTCAGCCCAACGTTGGCGCGGGCGGCGCCTACGTTGGGTAAAACAGCCCCGAAAAAATTCCCCACCAATGGCGCCTGCCGCGAGCGCAGCGAGTATCTATTGGTCCGCCTCGAAGTGAAGAACGGCGATAAATCTGCGAAAGTAGACTTCAACACCAGCACGTTTCTTTGTCCCCCCGTGTGAAACCCGCTACGCTCGCGGCAGTCGCGATTGGTGTGGCACGAATTGTATGGTCTCAAATATTTTCGGCCCGACGAACGAAGATCGCGTTCGAGAAGCACATCGACAGCGGATTTTAAGACGGATACGCTGCGGAGTATGAACTGCGAGATACCTCGATCGTGGGTATAATCGGCTACGCAAAGGTTACGCGGCGTAGGTCTAATGACAATTTCAACAACCATTATTTGCTCCCAGTGCGGTGCGACAAATCGAGATACGCAATATTACTGTAATACTTGCCAGTACAATCTGCATCTCCACCGATCACCAACAGGCGTAAAATCACCTCCTCCCCCACGTCGGTTCCGCTACGTCGAACGCCTTTGCATCGCGGGCCTATTAATGCTCGGTCCATTGTTCGGTCCGTCCTATGGATCTGATCATCTCGGTGCTTCAAGCATCTGGAGCCGTTTTTGGCTCGGTACGTGTGCTGGTGTCGCAGTTGTAATTGTTGCTCCAGTTGCGATATGGGGTAAAACTTGGCATAGAGTGATAGCAGTGCTTATTGCGGCTCCAACTTTATACTGGCTGTTTATGTCCTTTGATTATCTTTACCTCAAATTGCGCTGACTCGCTCCTCCGGCAAGCGAGCATATTATGAAAAAACTTATCCTTCCTTTTACAGCTGCGCTGATTGTTGCGCTGGGCGCATTTTTTCTTTGGAGTCATTTCCGGCAAAGCAAAGTATCTGGTTCGTGGAGCGCTTCGTCAGGAGCTTCGGTTCAATTTTCACGAGCCGGCACTGTGACGATTCATCCGCCATCTGTCGCAGCAGGTGGCAGTCCTTCGGCAGCGCCAGTGACTAGCGGCAATTACAAGATTCTGGATGCTTCCCATTTGCAGATTACGGTTTCTGGCTTTGATCCGGTCATCGCGGAATATTCGGTATCTGGGGACACTTTGAAACTGACGACACCGGACGATGGATTTATGGTTTACACACGAGCAGGGCGTTGAGTTATGTCACAAGACCCTGTTGACACATTCAAGTCGCTCCGTCTTTTACGAATATTCCTTGGCTTTGCTGCTGTTGCATGGGGTGTATCAGTGGTTGGAGTTTTCCTGAGTTGGTCTGCTGCTGTGGACGCACTGCAGGGCCTTGGTGCTCAGCCCATCGTTTACGACCGCATGCTGGACTACTGGTTACGCATGGCGGCCGGAGCTTTCGCGTTAATCGGATGCTGGTATTTCGTGCTGATGATATGGCCACAGAAGTTTCACGTAGCCATTCCGTGGTTTGGTGGCCTGATGCTGGTTGAGGGGGTGATTCTGCTCGTTCACGGCTTGCGTCTCTCGCTTCCGCCGTTTCCGTTTTATGCTGACACTTCGGCCTGCCTTGTGGGCGGAGGAGCGATACTTTATCTGTCGCGCTATGCCAGACCGGAACTTCAAACCCGTTAGCGTTTGCAATTAAAGCACCAGACCGATCTTGGGTTGTTTCGATAAAAATGAGCGATACATCAACAGCCAACGGATCCTTTGTTCGTAAGCTGAAACGTGGCATCGGAGCGATACTTGTCACAATCGGCGTCGTGTACGGTTTGTGGTCGCTGGCGAGACATATAAGTGGGCGACCGCGTGTTGAATGGAAAAGCGCTGCGCTCGAAAGATTGAGACGATTATCTATAGCTGATGCTGAAATCCGGCACGAAATCGACGAACTCAAAAAGTCGAATACGAACAATACTGAACTTGGTTGGGCACACGAACATGTGCTGCTGATGGGCAACGGTGAATATATCATTTACGAATACCGGCATGGAGCCAATATTTACTTTCCTCCGCATTTATTTCTTGGCCACGGTTCCGACGGTCGATGGCTTTATAGCAGTTTCCATTTTTGCAACGATATCAACATGGTCAGATACGCTCCCCCTCCAGCGTCGATCAATGAGTTCGAGCAGAAATATTCGGTTCGCGAGTTTGATGGCAAATCCAACGATTGCCTGAAGATGACGCAATAGAAGGCGGGAGGCTGGAAAGAAAGAAGCCGGAACTTGCGTTCCGGCTTGGTTGTTTCAATCGAGTTAAACTGCTTTGCAGCAGGGTCCAATGACGACTAATGCCGATAGTCGTGGTGCCCACGGTCCCAATCACGTCTTCCCCAATCTGAATGGCCACGGCCCCAACGGGAATCATGTCCATAATAACGGGGATACGACGGATAATAATGAACTGGCCTTGGCGCGATCACTACCTGAGGTGGGCAGGCCACAACAGGAGGAGGGCATGGTTCGTAAACGACTGGAGCCGGTTCGCAAACTGGTGCTTGCGCAACCACCACTGGCGCCGGCGCCCGGTGACTGATGATCACCTGCGGAGGCATAGGCAGTCCGATTCCAATACTCACGCTCACTCCCGCCTGCGAAGCTGCAACAACTCCGAAGAGAACGGCTGAGACCAATAATAGTTTCTTCATACGCCATTTTTGACGAGAGGTATCGCGGAATGTTTCTAAGTAAAAGTGCGTTGAACAAACATTTAGATTGAATAAAACCCTTTAGAATCGGGTCTAGAATGGCTCTCCAGCGTACAGGAACAGGACAAAAATTCCGCAAATGGTGCAGGGCAGAGGGGGACACCTTGATTGTGCCGCCCCTATAGGGCGGTGATCTGCTTTGGTGATTTACCCGGGGCTCGCTTCGCGCTTCACCCCCGGGCTTTCACATGACGCGCTTTCAGCGCTAACTATAATGCGCCAAGGCGTGGATGACGGCGGGCGCAACGCTAACTCTGATTTATCTGGTGGGGCGAGACTCCGTCGAGCCCTGACATCTCACCCATAAAAAAGCCAGGGCTCGACAGAGTCTCGCCCCACCGGTGTTGAGACGTTAATGCTGAATAAAATAGCTCAGGTTCTCGAGCTCGATCGCGAGGTTTACGTTGTTCACCATAACGTCTTCGGGAACGTGGAGAACAATCGGAGCAAAATTCAGAATACCGGTGATGCCGAGGCTGACGAGAGTGTTCGCAACTTCCTGGGCGGCTGCGACGGGCAAGGAGAGAATGGCCATCTTAACGCCGTTGCGTTTGATGATTTCCCCCAGCTTTTCCATTTCGTAGAGCGGTTGTTTAATCGGTTTGCTGCGTTCGCTCGTGTCCTGATCGAAGGCAGCGATGATTTCAAAACCTTCCTGTTCGAAACCGCGATAGGAGAGAAGCGCGAGACCAAGATTACCGACGCCAATCAGGATGACCGGCTGGAAACTGTTTGTGCCGAGCAGATCCGAGATCATTTTGCTCAACTGTTCGACATCATAGCCGAGGCCGCGGGTGCCGAATTGTCCGAAGTAAGTCAGGTCTTTGCGGAGTTGAGTGGATTTTACGCCGGCTGCTTTCGACAAGGCTTCACTGGAGACGGTGCGAATCCCGTTGTTGTTCAGTCGCTGAAGACAACGCAGATATACGGAAAGCCGATAGATGGCTTTGCGCGGAATTTCTGGGCGGGACAGCTTTTTCAAGCGCGACCAGTGTAGAAAGAAAGCCGCGGCGGAGCAAGTTTGCTAATCGACGAAAATAAATTCATTCGAGAGCAGCAAAGC
>CBHWET010000341.1:0-5482 GCA_966112985.1 uncultured bacterium
TAGCTTCTAAAACGGGTCCTATATTTTTATTACACGCGTTTTCGTTCCTAAAACGCTTTCAATATTTTTATTGAACCGGTTCTGGCTTCAAAAATCCGTTCTGTACTTTTATGGCGTCCGTTTTAGCCGCTAAAATCTTTGTGACGCCGGAGATTGACTGATAGGACGACCGAATTGGGCCTAAAAGCCACGATGGCCTGTGCATTGTGGAATTTATTTATTAATTCTGTCTGCAAGAACAAGGCCTTCGATTGTCAGTACGATTTGAATGCTGTAGAAGACGGTCCCAACGTTTGTCCCTCGATGAATTGTGACATGATCTTATGGTCAATGGCGCGGCTTGTACTACGAACCATATCAATGACTGTCCTCGATAGCCGCGCCGCGAAAAGGCCAGGTTTGTTGTAATAGCGCGCCATCGTCGGGGTCACATCTTCCAAAAAGGTTTCGTGATCACGCGAAATGAGAGCGACATCTTGCGGCACACGAAATCCATGTTGCGACAAGTAACAGAGAACGGTCAGAGCATGGCGCGCGCGCGAAACCAGAAACGCTGTTGGTGGCTGGGACCTCGACATCAAACCATCGAGCCGCGAACAGATATTTTCCATCGTTCCATCATGCCGAACAACGGATGCTTCGATTTTTCGTCCCGTAATTCCCGCCGCTGCTTTTCTGAATTCAGTCTCCGTCACCAATTCACCCGCGGCACCGGGATTCGGATTTAAGAGAATCAACTTCTCATGTCCGCGTGCCACAAACTGTCCCACGGCATGATGGCAGATCGCGCCATAATTAATGTCCACGGAAGGCAATTTGATTCCCTCATAACGGGTGCCGGCAACAACACAAGGCAGATGCCGCTCGGCAAACCACGTTTGCAAGAACTCGGTAGACCCCATAAGAACCCACCCCGCGGGATTGAGCATGGTTACCAGTTTGCTCAGTTCCTGGCCGGACCGCGCTCGAAATGGAATGCGGCTGACATGCGTCTCCAACAGGTAACCTTCTGTCGCAAGATGCTCGCGGAGTCGATCAATCAGGAAAGCACGGACGATCATGCCTTCCAACGGATCCGGCATGAGTAATACGACCCGATTGCTTTTGCTGATGGAGCGGCGCGTGGGTCGCAACGTAATTTCACGACGTTTGCCCTGATGGGATTTTATCAACAGCAGTCGAGAAAGTTCCTCCAAAGCCGCCCGCAATGTTGTTCTGCTGACGTGAAGTTGAGCACACAGTTCATGCTCGCCAGGAAGCCAACGAGTCCATCGGCCAGCCTCGATCTCTTCTTTGATGACGGCGGCCGTTTGCGCGACGAGCGAAAGCTTTTGAGGCAAACGTTTCATCGCGACCGGCTCGCCTTTCATTTAACTGTGCTCCACCGCGAATATTTATTTTGAATCAAGGCGACGATTTTCTGAAAAGTGTCGTCACTCAAACCGGCATAAGGCGGCAGCAATCGCAATGGAAATTGTGGGTCGTGTATTTTGCAAAAAACCTTGTCGTAAGCGCCATCCATGTGGGCCTCGCCGCGTCCTAACGCCACAATCTCATTAATCAGATTAGAAAGTTCACGTTGCGCGGAAGATATGGATTTGTGGTCTCGACGCTGACCCGCTTCGAAATATCGTTTTGCCTGCGCGAAGTGAATAGAGGCAATGGAAATCAACAAACCGCATTCGCCGATCTGGCAACCGTAACCGTACCCCGTCTCCGTGAAGAAATGTTGCAACTGAGGCGCCTTCGTCATCAGTCCAAAGATACGTTCCATTGAATCGGTGCTGTTTTTCGCAGCGACCAGATTGGGATGTTCGTCGGCAAGGATAGCGTATTCCTCCGGGGTAACGAGGCGCTTGGTGCGCATTAAGTTGTAATGCAGAAACGAGCAGTCGGGAAAGCGCCCGCAGATCTCCTTGAAGAATAGTTTCAATTCACCGTCGCTGAGCGCGCCCCAACTCGGGAGTGAAATTTGAAAATAACGAATGCCCATTCCCCTCGCCCGTTCGATGCGTTCAATCATTGTCCCCAATGAAAGGCCAATGATGCCAATCATGCCGCGAACGTCTGGAAAATTTATTTCCTCGCGGAACACAGTGACGATTCGATCGAACTGTTTATCCGTGACTGCATAGCCTTCTCCGGCCGTTCCAAACAGGTAGATGTCACGCGTCAGATTTGTGAGCAAGTTGCGGATTTCGCGGCGGAACGTTTCCTCGGCCAGCGAACCATCTTCATTCCAGGGAACGCAGCACGTCGCGAGGATACACGGGGCGTAACGCTTAACGTTCATGCGGTTGTGCGCAATTGTTGCGACGTCATCGATTTATTTCGCCGCCTTGGTCGCAACCTGCCGAATCTCGACGTTTCGATAGAAGACCTCGGAGAATTCTGCCTGTAACGCAATTCGACCTTTCGTGAGCGGAGTCCATTTGCCATCAACCATTCGCTCCATAGAAAAAACCATGTTGTTTGTTTGGCCGTTAATGACGTGCACCGCAGAATCACCACGGACTTTTACTTCAACAGTGTTCCACCCGGGTTTTTCACAGACGTGACTCTTGCGAATACCGACAACGCCATTGGTATTCCCAAAGGTATTCATTTCGCCACCTTGTTCCTTCGGCAGAAAAACGTGTTTGGTGGCTTTCGGATCGGTGGTCGTTTTGATTTGCGAACGCACAACCCAAATATCGCCTACATCTCCTTCCTGAATCTGACATTCGATGCTCGATGGCCAGACCTGTTCGTCATAGCAATGATAGAGCAACCCGGCATCACGCACTTTGTCCACACGCGGGGCGAATTTTTTCTCGCCGAACTTGTATTCAAAACGAAGGTCGTAATCAGAGAAATCCTTCTCGGTGCAGATGACGGCAATTGGCTGTTTGGATCCCTGTTCGGCTGAGGCGTACATATGAATCATCCCGTCGGAAACGCTCACGATTTTGGTCGGATCAGAATTTTTCGGCTGGCCTTTGATATGGACAAACCAGCCAGTGAAATCCTTGCCGTTGAAAATTTTTTGCCATGGTTCATCGGCAGCGTTTGCTACAAAGGCACTGACAAGACAAAGGCCGAGAACTCGAAGGGTGTACTTCATGGGATCGATACTATTTGAAAGTCTACGTGGTCGTCACCACGGTTATTTTCGGACGCCATAAAGTGACGGAATAATGACACTCTTGGTCGCTCGTCCTGAGGCGGACGTTTCAAGAGCCTCATTGGTTTCATTAAGCGAAAAACGATGAGAAACCATGTCGGCGAATGGAAACTGTTTCTGCGTCGTGCGAAGGAATTCGATCGCCATCTTCATATGGCGCGGCTCACTGGACCACGATCCAAAAACGCTCAACTGTTTACGTGTGACGACGTGCGGATTCCACGCAACCGTACCGGCATCGCAATAATGACCGAGGATAAGATACTTCCCTCCATCGCGACACATCTCCATTCCTTCAACCACGGCAGCCGGCATTCCAACGCACTCGAGGACAACATCAGCACCATAGCCGCGGGTGAGCTCACGAACGACGGCGATACGGTCTGCCGGAGTTCGCACCTGGTCAATATCGATGATGTGATCGGCTCCGAAACGTCTCGCCATTTCAAGACGATGTTTTGGAGCGCCGATGACGATGACCTGACTTGCACCAGCACTTTTAGCCGTCGCTAAAGCAGCAATACCGACTGGACCAGCGCCCTGCACGACAACAATGTCGCGCAGCCCAATGCCGGTGCGTTCAATCCCGTGAAGTGCGGTGTTCAATGCACAACCGGCGCCGATCACTGATTCCGTCGGAAGGTCGGGAGGCAGTTTGAAAACCGTTGAGCGCGGCCGGAGATAGTGCAGTTCCGCGTAGCCACCGAGAAAATGAGGTGCGCTGCTGCAGGGTTGGCTGATTCCGTAAGCGCGGCGATTCACACATCGCGTCGGAATTTTTTTCTCCGCACAGTAATAACAGGTGCCGCACGTTAATCCCGGATTCCAGGTCACACGGTCGCCGACTTGCAAAGTTTCGCCGGACCAATCTTTATCCACGCCTTCTCCGATTGCCTCGATGCGTCCGACGGTTTCATGTCCGAGAATCACCGGAAGAGCGATGGGCAGCTCGCCTTTCCACAGATGAACATCCGTGCCACAGATGCCCGCCATTCCGTACGCACGAGAATTGCTCCCGGCTCGAGCGGCGTTGGCACGACAAAGTTCCGCAAGCTCAACGGAGCTTTGAATTGCTCGAGAACAGAAGCTCTGGCCGTAATCATTCTGGTGAGTGCGTTAAGTCCTAAAACGCGTCGCTCAACTTTCCAGGACCACCGGGTTGGTCAGTTTGCCGATTTTCTCGATCTCAACTGTCACGACGTCTCCTGCTTTCAACCAGCACGGGGGCTTCTTCCCCATCCCGACTCCATGTGGTGTACCGGTCAGGATAACGGTCCCCGGTAGAAGCGTCGTGCTGCCGCTGAGAAATTCGATCAATCTCGGCACATCGAAAATCATGTCGTTGGTATTCCAATCCTGGACGGTGTTTCCGTTCAAAATGGTTTTAATCGTCAGACAGTTTGGATTCGGAATTTCATCAGTGGTCACGAGACAAGGACCGAGCGGGGCGAACGTGTCGAAAAATTTACCTCGGCACCACTGGCCACCGCCCCACGTCTTTTGCCAATCACGGGCGCTGACATCATTGCCACAGGTGTAGCCCAGAACATAATTTAGAGCATCCTTGCGGTTTACATTCTTGCATTTCTTTCCAATGACAACCGCCAATTCACATTCGTAGTCTACTTCGTCACTCTTAAGAGCTGTGGGAATCTCGATTGGGTCATTCGGATTTTGAACAGCATTGAGACCTTTAGCGAAGAGCACTGGGAACTCCGGGATTTTGGCGCCCGTTTCTTCAGCGTGCTTGCGGTAATTGAGCCCAATACCCAGGATCGTTGTGGGCTGAACTGGCGCAAGCAATTTGGCCACGACGGCGGGTTCGTTCGTGATTTGTGGCTTGTCGAAGATATCGCCCTGCAGCTTAAAAATTTTGCCGAACGCATCAATGGCGCCGAATTCGATTTGACCGATTTGATTTTGGTAACGGACTATTTTCATTTTGTTTGAATGGAATTGTTTTTGAAGGCCGAACGACCGACGAACGATTGAGTTGCTCGATCATCGCCGGTGAATGTCATATAAACTCTTTGCGCCATGAAGCGCGCGCCTTCATCATTCGGATGCACGCCGTCGGGAAACAGCGCGGCTTTACTTTCCAGCGCAGCATAGAGATCGATGACGGGCAGTTTTGTTTTGAGAGCGACTTCGTTAATTTTCGGGATGACTTCTTCCGTAAGAATTTTGTCCGTATCGTAAGGCTTGCCGCGATCGCGGAAGAGTGGCACTGGCCGGCAGAGGTAAATGCGGGGTTTGGTTGAGAGTTTTTGAAACGTACGAACCAATTCCAGGTAATCAGAGAGAAAATCTTCTTTGTGC
>CBHWET010000342.1:0-5468 GCA_966112985.1 uncultured bacterium
GGAACCCGTTCAAGCTGGGTTTTAAAGGTTGCGAAATTGGGCGTCGGTTTCAGCCAACCGGCGTCGATCATTTCTTTCAAAAAGATGAGCACCCGGACTTTGGTGATCAGTCCATAGAGCAACCCGATGACGCTTTTATCCCGATCGGTCTTCATTTCCCAGAATTCTTCATCCAGGCATTTTAAAACGCGTGGCAGGTTTCGTTCACCAAAGGCATCACCAAGGGCGAAGGCCCGGGCCTGCTTGTTTCGCGTGACAATTTCCCCGACGTCATCCAGGGAGATTTCGGGCCGCTCCCCCGCAAACAAGATCAGTTTTTCAACTTCATTACTGAGTTGACGAGGGTTCGGTCCGACGTTCGCAACGAGTTCTGACAACCCGTCATCGGAAATTTCTTTCTTCAATTCACGAATCTTCCGGCGAGCAAACATTTCGGCCTGGTCAGCCCAATCTTTATCTTCGATAGACCACCCAGCGAAGTTTTCGACCGCGCCAATTTTTTCAATGGTCTTATAAAATGTTTTTCGTTTATCGACCTTCGCCGCAGTAATCAGGAGACGGACGCTCTTCCAATCAAACGCTTTCAACTCCTGAGTCAAGCCAGCAAGATTCTCTGTCACTGCTTGCGAGCTGGCCGTCCGGTCATCACCGAGGAAGTTGCAGTCCCGCAGCCAAACGGCTTTGCCACCGCCAAAAAATGGGAGTGTCTGTAACGCTTCGCGAAGTTTTGAAAGAACCTTTAACGCTTCTCCACTGTTTGGAACCGACGCATCAATAATTTCATGATCCATCCCCCCGATGTCGGCAGACCATTTCTCGAAGATCTGTTTTGCTCGCTGCTTCACTGCCAGGTCATCGTCACCGGCAACAAGCACAAGAGGAGCCGTTGGAAAGGCAGCGGCCATTTTATTCGAGTTCGCCGCCGCTGTTCTCGTTGATACGCTCGAGGACCTCACTCATGTCCTCAACGGTTTCAAATAATGCACTACGAACAAAAATTGGTTTTTTCTGCGCGGCCGCAATCGCGATGCAATCACTTGGGCGTGCATCGATTTCCACAAGCTTCTGTCCAAGCTCGTTATCCATCTTCAACGTCAGACGTGCAAAATAGGTCGAATTTTTCAGCTCGGTGATCACTACGCGTTCAACGCGAATATCAAAGCCTTTGAAGATGCTGGCGATTAAATCGTGAGTAAGCGGGCGTTCTTTCGGAGTGTCACGGAGGAACATGCCGATGACGGCGCCCATACTGTGTTCCACCTGAATTACAAAAACCTTTTCGTCGTTGCCCACAAAGATCGCGCAGCCGCTGTTTGCTGGTAAAATTCCTCGTATTTCTACGGGCACAACGTCACTTTTCATGTACACACTTTAAAACGCTTGCCTCAAAACACAAGCCTTCGCCTCTGAACCTTAGGAAGGTTTAGCACACTTGTTTCAGTAAATCCCCTAGCCAATCGCGGCTGCGATTGGCATGAGCACTGCACTTATCGGATTTGCAATGAAAAGGATAAGCTTGGTCGCGGTCTCCCTCCTTTTCAGCATCGCGCTGGCCTTTGCGGGTACCCCCGCAGAACGGCTCAGTGAAACGGCGCAGAATCTTGATGATTCCGTGCAAAACGTGGAGTTAAACAAGATCCTGCCGGATATTGCGAAACTCCTTAAAACCGAAACCGCGGTGGTCGAAAAAGCGATCTTTTATCAGAACGTTAAGTTGAGCGATGTCGCTCTCGGGAAGTTCGTCGCGGAGAGGGCGAGCGTAGCTTTACCAGAAATTCTCAAACCAGCGACAGATTGGAGCAAGATGCTGGGTGAAAAGAAGCTCAGCCTCGATGAAGCCCGAGAATATCTCGACAACTTCAGTTCTGAAGTAGCCTTTCTCGTGTTCGAGAATCGACACACGAAGAACGAATAAGTCCAACCTCCTGTTGGCACAGCCGGACCCGTGCGTGGGGCACACAGGTCCGGCTGTTCTTTTGTACAGCCGAGATATCCTCTATGAGAATTCCGGAACTGCACTCGCCACCTACATTTCTGGACATCGAAATAATTTCCTGAAAAACTTCAACCGAATGAAACAAACCGTTGTTACTTTGGATCTTGAAGGTGTTCTTGTTCCTGAAATCTGGATTTCTGTCGCCGAAAAGACCGGTATCCCTGAATTGCGCCGCACAACCCGGGACGAACCGGATTACGACAAGCTGATGAAAGGGAGAATCCAACTTCTCGATCAACACGGTTTAAAGTTGAAAGATATCCAGGAAGTGATCGCCTGTATGAAACCGCTGGACGGCGCGAAGGCGTTTCTCGACGAACTGCGCACGCTGACGCAAGTCATCATCTTATCCGATACGTTTGAGCAATTTGCCAAACCTGTAATGCGCCAACTCGATTGGCCGACCATCTTTTGCAATTATCTGATTATCGAAAACGGCCGGATTGCTGGTTACAAAATGCGGCAGGATAATCCAAAACGCAGTGCAGTCGCTGCTTTGAAGTCGCTTAATTATTACGTCATTGCTGCAGGGGATTCGTTCAATGACACAGCCATGCTTGCGGAGGCAAATGTCGGCTTTTTCTTTCACGCGCCGGAACACATCCAGAAACAATTCCCGCAATTCAAGCCGTTCAATCAATATCCGGACTTGCTGAACGCAATGCGCAGTGCTCTCGCGTGACGGCCGTCGAATCGGCAGCGAAACGCTACTCAAATCTGGTGCGCAAAATACGGTTTGAGCACCTGCACTAAATCATCAGAAGCTCGCTTGGGCTTGTCACCGAGCGTCGTGCACACATGCCATGTTTCTCCTTCGACGAGAAGCGTTCCGGCCTCGTTAAGAATGCGATAGGCGAAATTTATGCGGATTTTGCCAAGTTCAACGAGCCACGTCTCGATCGTTAAGAGATCGTCGTATCGCGCCGGGGCCTTGTATTTGAGGCGAACCTCAACGACAGGAAAAATGGTGTCTGCCTGCTGCAAGGCGGCGAACGATTTGCCAACATGACGAAAGAATTCGCCACGCGCTTCTTCGAGCAGGTTCAGATATCGGGAATAATAAATGTGGTTGCCCACCGTACACTCGGCGTAGGTCACCCGATGTTGATGACGATAGATTTCGGCCACCTGAGGAATGTTGTGGGTCACGCCACGGTTGTCCAGCGCAAGTTCTTGTTTTACCGGAGTGCACTATCCAAAACCTGACGCGCGCCTTGTCAGTTGCACCCTGACAAAATTCGAGTATGTTCAGTACGTGGATTCTCACATATGGCAGGATGTGGTCGCGTTGACCATCGTTGCGCTCACCGCAGCGGTTCTGCTATGGAATAAATTCGGCAAACGAAGATCCAAACTCCCCTGCGATACGCACTGCGGTTGTTCGGCCCCCGCAACGAAGAGTTCTATCGTCCTTGAGGGACGCCGTGGTGAAACACCACGAATTACGGTGAAAATGAAATAAGATTCTTGCGTGATGACCTTCGCTAAAATAATTTTTATTAACGGCCATGTGCAAAGTTAATTCGCAGCTGCATTTTCAGAAACGCTCCCACGGCCACGGTAAAGATTCCGAAGCTCATTGGGTTCCTAACACAGACGTCTATTCCAGTGAGAATGGCCTTGTTATCAAAGTTGAACTCGCCGGAATGCGCCGTGAAGATCTCGAGCTGACCATTGAAGGGAATCGCCTGAGGATTAGCGGCCATCGTCCAGACGGATGCCGCGCGCCAAAGTGCAAATTCCTCGTAATGGAGATTAATTACGGCTTCTTCGAAAGTGTTATCGAACTGCCTGAAGGTTACGACCTCTCTCAGGCCAAAGCAGCCTATCAAAACGGATTTCTCCGCATTGACGTTCCGGTTGTTTCGCGTCAGGCTGCGAAAAAATTATCGGTGCAAATTACCGACGCGTGATGAACCTTCGTTAGGCGTCGGCGTCAAATAAAACGCATGATGACGTCGCCTGATACAGAATTCATCGACATCCTCCGGAGTTCCGGAGAAGCCGATCCCAGTCCGGGCACAAAAATCTGGTCCAAGTCCCTTCCCGACACACTTCCCATCCTGGGTCTTTCTGACATCGTCATTTTTCCCGGAATGATTGTGCCACTGCTGGTGGATACGCAGCAAAGCACACGCTTGATTGACGATGTTGTCGCTGGAAATCGATTTCTTGGCTTGATCCTGCAGAAAAACGCCGAGGCAGAAAACCCAAGCCCGGAAGAGCTATGGAATCAGGGTTGCGCCGGACGCATCTTAAAGATGTTAAAGTTCCCGGATAACACAGTCCGCGTTCTCGTCGAAGGACTCCGGCGGTTCCGAGTTCGGGAGTACACTTCGCGAGATCCTTATCTTCAAGCCAAAGTGGAGGTACTGAAAGACGTTATCGAAGATTCACTTGAACTTACTGCTTTGACCCGCAAAGCAGCAAACTTGTTCCAGGAAATCATCAAGCTCTCCCCCACCCTTTCGGAGCAAATCAAAATCGCCGCGCTAAATACGGAGGAACCTGGAAAACTTTCCGATTTGATTGCCGCGAATCTTAATTTGTCGCTCGATGAACGCCAAAATCTTTTGCAGGAACATCGCGTTAAAGAGCGTTTAATGCGTCTTCTCCCGTTGTTGAGTCGCGAACTCGAGTTATTGACGCTTGGTTCGAAAATTCAGAGCGAGGTCGTGACCTCGATGTCCAAGTCACAGCGCGACTTTTTTCTTCGAGAACAAATTCGCGCCATCCAACGTGAACTTGGCGAAGGTGATGCCGGCATTGTCGAAGCTGCGGAGCTGCGCGAATTGGTTGAAAAAAACCAATTACCCGAAGAAGCAAAGCGTGTTGCCCTGAAAGAAATAGAACGCATGGAGCAGATGTCTCCAGCAGTGGCGGAATATACGATCACCCGCAATTATCTCGATTGGCTGGTCAACCTGCCTTGGAACAAATTTACTGAAGATAAAATTGACCTTCGCGCCGCCGAACGGATTCTTAACCAGCAGCATTTCGGTCTTAGCAAAGTGAAAGACCGGCTTTTGGAGTTCCTTGCCGTAATCAAGCTGAAGAACCAGATCAAGGGTCCAATCCTTTGCCTCGTTGGCCCCCCTGGAGTTGGAAAGACTTCGTTGGGTAAAAGCGTCGCTGATGCACTTGGTCGGAAGTTCGCCCGCATTGCATTGGGCGGGATGCGCGATGAAGCAGAAATTCGCGGTCATCGCCGCACCTATGTCGGAGCACTGCCTGGCCGTATCATTCAAACGATGCGGCGCGTTGAAACTCGCAATCCAGTGATTTTGCTGGATGAAATTGACAAAGTCGGGTCTGACTTTCGTGGCGATCCGTCGTCGGCCTTGCTGGAAGTTCTGGATCCGGCGCAGAACAACACATTCAGCGATCATTACCTGGACGTGCCTTTTGATCTTTCTCGAGTCTTGTTTCTAACGACCGCTAATTGGCTGGACCCAATCCATCCGGCTTTGCG
>CBHWET010000343.1:0-5419 GCA_966112985.1 uncultured bacterium
AGATCCATCGTGTGGCCGGCTTTACCCGGGAAATCGATTGTGAAGCGCGAGAAAACAATATCGACGCTCTTGATTTGTCCGAAGCCCCAGCTCTTGTGCGTGCAAAAACGATTCTCTGCCAGGCTGACCAAAGGGTCGATGTGCTTGGCTTGCAGTTTTCCGGCGGCCGCTAACTTTTCGAACTCTTCTCTCATATTTTTACCTTAATTACATTTGGCACCGAGGCAACCGGCGGAGAACCGCCCGGCTTGCAGAACGCGTGCTGAAAATCACCTTAATTCTCGCGTCCTCCGACAGCAGTGTCATTATTATTTTGTGGCTGTTCAAAAACCAAGAGAAATTGCCGCCCGCATTTTGCTCGATCGCCTCAATGGCGAAGACTTCATCGAAAACCTTCTCGATGCAGAGCTGACGCGCGCGCAATTATCCGGACCTGACCGCGGCTTGTGCCAGGAAATAGTTTATGGAGTGGTGCGATGGCAGGCAACGCTTGATTGGCTGATCGGCCGCAAAACACAGGGACGTCAACAAAAAGCCACGTTGCAGATTTTGCTTCAGCTGGGGCTTTACCAAATGTTGTGGCTGGAACGCATTCCCGATCACGCCGCCGTAAATGAAACGGTCGACCTCGCCAAAAAGCTCGGCTTCACACCACAATCCGGATTCATCAATGCGATCTTGCGAGGTTATGCACGCGAGAAAGACGCCACAAAAGAAATGCTTCGTGAACTGAAGGCAAAAGATCCGGCGCTCGGTTATTCGCATCCAAAGTGGCTTGTTGATAAATGGCTCGTTCGCTTCGGGGCCGAAAAAACGGCTCAGCTCCTCGAACTGAATAATACACCGCCGAAGACGTACGCGCGCATCAACACTCTTAAAACGAACGCTGCTGAAATCAGCAAACGATGGACGGACGAAGGCGTCGTCTTCGCGCCGCGCTCGTATTCATGGGCAGATCCGAATCTCGTCTTCGAACTCGAGTCGCATCCACCGCTCGCGACATTACAGACGTTCAATGACGGACTGTTTTATATTCAGGATCCCAGTACGCTGCTTTCGGTTTACGAGCTGAATCCGCAGCGGGACGAAACAGTTCTCGATTTCTGTGCCGCGCCCGGCGGCAAGACCACCTTCATGGCGCAGCAAATGCAAAATCGTGGAAAGATTCTCGCGCAGGATCTTCGTGGCCGATTGGGCCTTATCCGCGAAAACTATATCCGTCTTGGTGTGGTCTGCGCCGATGCTGTTCCAGTTCCCGAAGATTTTAACCTCGATGCCAGTGTTATTTCCGCACGCCAGTTCGATCGAATCCTCGTGGATGCACCGTGTTCAAATACAGGTGTGCTACGCCGTCGCATCGACCTTCGTTGGAGAGTTCGCCCTGAAGAAATCGACCGTTTACGCGACACCCAACTCCACATCCTCCGGCAATCCGTCACCCGCCTGAAGCCCGGTGGCATTCTTGTCTATAGCACGTGCAGTCTTGAACCTGAAGAAAACGGCGAACTCGTCAAAAAGTTCCTGGCTGAATATCCGCAGTTCAACCTGGAACGTGAACACGAATTGTTGCCATTCAAGGACGGCGTCGACGGCGCGTATGTCGCAAAACTAAAACTCGTAAAATAATCGCTGCCGTTAGCGAGCCCGCACACGCAGGCCAATCTTCTCGGGCGTATTCGCGAATGAAACGCGTCCATCCTTGGCAGTCGAGCCAATGAACGGATCGTTTGTGATGAGAAGGTTGCCATCGATATCCAGGTGATCCGCGAGTTCCGCGAGATGCGCTGCTGCGGTAATCAAAACGCTCGATTCGATCATACAACCGATCATCGTCTTCATCCCTTGCTTGCGCGCCGCGGTTAACGCTTCAAACGCAGGAGTGATGCCTCCGGTCTTTACCAGCTTCACGTTCACTCCGTGGAAACACTGCGACACCACCGAAATATCTTTGGCATGATGATACGATTCATCACCGTAGAGCGGCAGCGGAGAACGTTCGCGGAGCCAGATCATGTCGCTGATAGGCGTCGAAGCGGGCATCGGCTGCTCGACGTATTCGACATGTTTGTCCTGCGCAAACCATTCAATGTTCTTCAGCGCTTCTTCCTTTGTCTTCCAACCTTCGTTGCCGTCAACGCGCACCGTGGTGTTCGGAGCGGCGTCGCGGAGAGCCTTCATGTTTTCGCGGTCGTCCGGACTGCCGACTTTTAACTTCAAAACCGGATAGTTCGCGGCTTCGAGGGTCTTTTTGCGAATAATATCCGGAGAATCGATGCCGATTGTGAAAGACGTAATGTGTTTGTTTTCCGTGAAACCCAGGCCGAGCCAATCGTAAACCGCTTTGCCCGCTCGTTTCGCCACAGCGTCGACGAGTGCGATGTTGATCGCATTTTTTGCTGAGTAATTCCCCGGTGCGAGCGTTTCGAGATACGCCATGCTTCCCGGGATATCATCGAAAGAAAGCTTTGTCGCATCTACCTTGCGCAGAAATTCGTCAACAGTCGCAGGGGATTCTTTGTAGCGTGCCGGCGGAGACGCTTCACCGATTCCGCTGAGTCCCTTATCGCTCAATTCCACAAAATAAACGATCCCGGAGCGTCGGCCGGTGGCAGTTCCGTTTTTAACGTCGGAGGCAATCGCCCAAGGGTTTGCGAGCGTCAGCTCGGCGGTCCAAATCTTTATCTTCATGTCGAAACGCGACGGAGAGTAGGAGCTTTACTACTGAGGGGCAAGCTAAGAGTCGAGTCCGTCGATGTTCAATAAAACCTTCGGCCCCTTCCTGCTATTGCGCAACCACATGACCATCAGCGAAAAGAATATTCTTCGTTCCGTTGGTGCCGCCCGGATGGAAATTTTCGAAATCAAACATTAACGGCGCTTTTTCTGCCGGAACTTCAAACAGCCGGCCGAGATGTGTCACGAGGTTGGAGTTGTATAAGAAATTCCATTCGTAACTGCCGCCTTCGATCTTGTATCGACCAACCTTGTCGAGCGGGCAAATAAAGACGTTCGAAACACCGCCGACATATCGATTGAGCAAACTATAAATGCTCGGCAACGGCGCATTCGTATTGATCGGCATGCTGGGTACTTCCTCGGCAGCCGGCAGACGCTGTTCGTTTTCATCCGCGAACATGGCAATCGCAACCGCCATTTGCTTCAAATTGCTCATGCACGAAACAGCGCTGCCTTTTGCTTTCGCCTTGCTGAGCGCCGGTAAAAGGAGCCCCGCGAGAATCGCAATGATCGCGAGCACGACCAGTAATTCAATCAATGTGAACGCAAGAGTGCTTCTTTTCATCGGCCACCTCCACTCCGCCTTTGTTGAAAGCGCTGAATCCGTTCCACACGCTGTTCGGGCGTCAAATTTTTGATTCCGTTCATCATTCGCTCCTGCATGCGCTGCTGAAATTCAGGCTTCTGCGCCATCTCACCGAATTTTTTCCGGCGATCCTCGGGACTCATATTGCGCATCTCTTCAAACATTTTCCTGCGCTCCTCCATCTGCTTGCGTTCTTCCTCAGACATCGTTGCCAATTGTGCTTCCATCCGTTTCCGACGCGCTTCCTCCTCCTCGGGAGAACGGTTCCTATCGAAACCGAAGCCGCGCTCATTCGAATTTGTAGAGGCACCTTCCGCCCGGTCCGGTGGCCCCTCGCGACGGCCACGATCACCTCGCCAACCCTGCAATTCATAAAGCTTGGTCCAATGCTTGTCTGCCTTCTGCGCAAGCAACTCCACCGCTTCCGACATCGGCGCGTTTGATATCAAAAGACTGACCGTCTGCGAGGCGCCGTTCTCGGGAACCACTCGCGCTTGTCCAAATCGCGAGACAGCCATTGCCGCCACTTCCAGCTCCTTATTGAGGAAGTTCAATGTTACGAGTTCGTTTTGATCTCGCGCCGTCATGCCAAACATCCCGCCTGCTGAGAAGCTGCGGTGATTGAGATTCGTCCAACTTTTCGCCGCCGTTTCATCGCCCGCCAACGCATTTTTCAGAAGATTCAATGAGTCGCGTGAAGAGTATAATGGGTAGACTGCCGTCCAGCGTGACGAAGTCTGTTCGCCGAGAATTCCGAGGACGGTTGTGAGTGGGACGGCGTCCACTTTGAGCGTCACTTTTCCCCGCACATCCTTCTGCACGTAAATATCTTCCCACGTTTGCCACTCGATCTTCTTCACGACTTCGCGCACATCCATGTCGCGAACATCGAGGGTAACCAAATCACGTGAAGCGCGGATGGCGAGATACGCGAACACGACAAGACCGAGGGCTACAACGCCCAGTGAAATTTTGAGCCAGGTTTTCATGAAATGCCGCTGCCATCCTTTACGAGGCTCAAAAGGAAAATGTTACCAACTCTTTCAAAGAATTGCCGAATCGATCGAAACCCGTATTCTCCCGCGCATTCATGACAACCAAAAAGACCAGCCGTCCAAACAAACCTGCGAAATCAAAAGCTCTCACCGCCAAATATGCCGATCAATTGATGCCCAACCACCGACGGTGGCGATTGAAACGCATCAACTTCATCGACCAGGAACTGCTCGCCGGTAAAACGCTTTCCGCAGTGGAACTCGCCAAACAATTCGACGTCACGCCCCAGGTTATCCACGAAGACGTCAAAATCATGCGCGAAGTCTACAGCCGTCGCGTCGACCTCGATTACTCCACCAAACGCTATTTCTACGACGAAGATTATCTCGAAATCGGCCCCATCCAATTGATGCCCGCTCGCGAAAGCGACGTGCTCGGGCTCGTTGCCGCCAAGAAAGTCCTGCACAACGCCCGCGGCACATGCCTCGATAAATCCATTACCACTGCGGTCCGGCGCATCGCCAGTGCCTCCTCCGATAAAGTCACACTCCTTCTCGGCGACTGGGAACACGCGGTTTCTTTTCACATCAGCGGCTATCAGATTATCGATCCCAAAATTTTCGACACCGTCCTGAAAGCGACTGTCCATCAAAAGCGGCTGAAGATCGGTTACATCTCCGCGAAGCAGGAAACCACATACCGCGAAATCGATCCTTACCACATGTCGAACATCAACGGCGACTGGTATATTTTCGTGTTCGATCACCTTCGCAAACGCATGCGAACGCTCGTCCCCTGCCGCATCATTTCCGTGGAACGGACCGGCGAAAGTTTCCAACGTCCCAAGAAGTTTTCCCTGGAGAAGTATTTAAAGAAAAGTTTCGCCGTCTGGTATGGCGACGATGACATCGAACACAAAGTCGTCATCCGTTTCCTGCCGGAGGTCGCCTATCGCGTCCTCGAAAAGCGCTGGAAATGTCAGACCGGCATTTCGCGACTTGAAGGCGGCGGAGTGGAACTACGCCTCACCGTTTCGAGTTTAATGGATGTCCGGAACTGGCTCGGCACCTGGTCCGGCGCCTTCACCGTGGTCCAACCACT
>CBHWET010000344.1:0-5397 GCA_966112985.1 uncultured bacterium
CGCCAGGGCCCATGGAATGTGGACTTACGAACCCCGCCAGGGCAGGAATGCAGCAACGGTAGTTTGCTCCGCATCCGCCGTGGTCACCCTGGTACTTTTCATTTACATTGTGCGGACAGTGTTCATGGGCAGCAGGATGCCTTGTCGCCAATCGTAAATCCGTAATCTCATGTCGTATCAAGTTATAGCGCGAAAGTATCGTCCGCAGCGGTTCAGTGATGTCGTTGGACAGGAGCATGTCACCCAAACGCTCACCAATGCGATCAAGCAGAAACGCATCGCACACGCGTACCTCTTTTGCGGCCCGCGCGGGACGGGCAAGACAACCATTGCTCGAATTTTTGCAAAGTGCCTGCGCTGTAAAAACGCACCCACAACTGAACCTTGCGACGAATGCTCGGAGTGCAAAGCCATTTCAGCCGGCAATAGCATGGACATGCTGGAGTTCGATGCCGCATCAAATACGCAGGTCGAAAAAATTCGCGATATCATCATCGACCACGTCAAATACGCACCATCGTCTGGGGCCGTGAAGCTTTACCTCATCGACGAAGTGCACATGCTGTCGAACTCTTCTTTCAATGCATTGCTGAAGACGTTGGAAGAACCACCGGCGCACGTGAAATTTCTTTTTGCCACCACCGACCCTGAAAAACTTCCGCCAACCATTCTTTCGCGTTGTCAGCGGTTTGACCTTCGTCGAATTCCCACAGCGCTGATCGTCGAGCACCTGACGCAAATCGCGAAACAGGAGAAGGTTGATATTGATGCAGCTGCCGTTTATGCGATTGCCCGTGGAGCTGACGGCGGTATGCGAGACGCGGAATGCACGCTGGACCAGCTGATCAGCTTTTGTGGCAATAAAATCGAAGAATCAGATGTTCTTTCGATGTTTGGTTTGACCGCCCAAAGCCAGGTGCTCGCGATGGCTGAAGCGGTGTTGACGGGTGACTCTGAAAAGGCACTGCGCGAACTGAATGGACTCGCAAAAGGTGGCAAGGATTTAGCGCGTTTGATGTCTGACCTGTTGAGCCATTTTCGCAATTTGTTGATCTACCAGGTATCGAAAGGCGATCTGCAGTTGCTGGAAGTATCGGAAGCGGAAGCTGCGACGCTGGCAACGCAATCAGCACAAGTTACCGCCGATGGCCTGACACGAATCATGGAGGTCTTGACGGATGGCGAATCGCGACTGCGCGACGCGACGTCAAAAAAGATCCTCATCGAAGTCACTTTGCTGAAGGCAATCGATGCCCGGAATGCCGTGAGCATCGATACCGTCTTGAGGCAGTTGCAGCAACTGCGCTCGGGCGGTGCCGCAGCGCCCATCGCGACGGCGCCTGCCCCAACAAAAACGGAACGGCCAGCGGCACCAGCACCGGCTACGACATTCACCAAGGTCGCAGCGACACCCGCGTCGGCCGCACCCACAGCTCCGGCTGCTGCCGCACCGCCACCGACCGGCGATGTCGATCTTGAGAGATTATGGACACCTCTCGTCGAAGCAATCGGGAGAGCGAGCGCCTTCACGAAAACATATTTGATTGAAGCTCATCCGGTGTCGCTGGTGAAAAACGTTTTGACGATTGGCTTTGATCCTGAATTTGCCGATCACATCAGTCTGGTGGACAACTCGCGCAACCACACGTTGATCCAGACCAAACTGCATGAACTTGGCTACGGACATTGCCAGGTAAAGTTCGTGCAGGCCGAACGACCAGCCTCATGGGCGCGCCCAGTTGAAACCGCTGCGCCTGCGCCGACACCAGCACCAACAGCGGCTCCGGCAGCTCCTAAGGCCGCAGAGCCGGCGTCAAAGGGCGAAAAGCCGCCCGCATCAGCTGCAGCCGCACCCGCAGCGAAGCAAGCCCCCGAATCGGTGCCATTCAACAAGGACGATTTTAAGAATGATCCGTTAATCCAAAAGGCGTTGGAAGTTTTCAAAGGCCAAATTATTGATGTCCGCGCCTGATTGCTTTCTGGCAACGCAAACCTTATAAGACTAAAAAACCTGATAATTTTATGTCCAGCATCGGTAAACTCGTAAAACAGGCTGCACGCATGCAGCAGCAGATGGAAAAAGTACAATCTGATCTCGCAGCTCGGGCCGTTGAAGCTACGAGTGGGGGTGGAGCAGTCAAAGTCATCGCAAAATGCGACGGCACGATCGCCTCCATCAAGATTGATCCACAAGCATTGAATCCATCCGATGCCCAACTGGTGGAAGACATGATTCTCACGGCAGCGAATCAGGCTCTCGGTCAGGCCAAAGAAATCTCCAACGAAGAAATGGGCAAGATCACTCAGGGATTCAATCTGCCCGGATTGATGTAGTCCGCGATGTCGTCACTTCCCGAGCCGATTGTCGCCCTCGTCGCCGCCCTGAGCAAATTGCCTGGCATTGGTCCACGCTCGGCAGAACGTCTCGCCCTGCATCTTGTACAATCGGAGGCGGGATCGGTTCGCCAATTGGCACAAGCCCTCGTTCGAACACGGGAGAAAATCCAGCTTTGCAATATCTGCGGCGGATTAACCGAGAAAAACCCTTGTGCGATTTGTTCGGACGCAAGACGTGATAGTTCTTTGGTTTGCATCGTCGAACGACCCACGGACATTTTCAGCATCGAAAAGTCGGGAACGTATCGCGGGCGGTTCCATGTTCTCGGTGGAAGGATTTCGCCAATCAATGGTGTTGAACCCGAGGACTTGCGAATTACGCAACTTGAGGAACGACTTGCATCGGAGCCGATCAAAGAAATCATCATTGCTTTAAGCACGGATGTCGAAGGCGATGCGACCAGCTCTTACCTAGCGAAACGCTTTAGCGACCGGGCTGTGAAAGTCACGAGAATCGCGCACGGCCTCCCTGCGGGCAGTGGTCTGGAATTCGCCGATGAGATCACGTTGAGCCGCGCGCTTGATGGACGAAGAGAAATCAGTTGAGTAATGCATACCCCTGAAGTTGTTGTATTTGATTTAGGCAAGGTCCTTGTTGATTTCGACTATAGTATCGCCGCTCGCAAATTTTCGGCGCGAGGCAAAATCACTCCGGAGGAAATTCGCGCGTTCATCGACCATTCTCCCCTGCTCTATCGGTTTGAAACGGGACTAATGACGAAAGAGCAATTTTATAAAGAGATTTGCGCCGGCACTGGGTTTACGGGCAGCCACGAAGATTTTTGCGATATCTTTGCGGATATTTTTACCCCGATCGATTCAATGATCGCGTTGCATGCGCAACTGCGGGATCGCGGCGTGCCTACTTACATTTTTTCCAACACAAACGAACTCGCGGTGCGGTGGATCAAACAACGGTTTCCGTTCTTTGCGAATTTTAACGGCTACGTTTATTCATTCGAACATGGCGCCATGAAACCGGACGAAAAAATCTACAAAGTGGTGGAACGGATGACGGGCAAAAGCGGCCAACAAATCGTGTATCTCGATGATCGTGCAGAAAATATTGCGGGGGGTGCTGCCCGTAATTGGCACACAATTTTACATTCCGATCCAGCCGAGAGCCGCCGAAAGCTTCAAAACTTCGGCCTCCTTGGTTAGTTCTTCTGTTGCAACAGGGCCTGTATTGATGTTTCGCAGTCGGTGAACGTAAAAATTCGATCCGCAAGGTCGTTTAAAGCGCGGCGCGCCGGTTCGAACCGTTCGGACAAAGTATCAAAAATATCGGCCAGATCATACCGCTGGGCCAATCGATGGTCACGGGCGACGCGGAAGTTCGTTCTCCCGAGCTGCTCATAATATTTCAAATCTGGAAAACCTTTCCTCTCAGCGCGATAACGAATGCGATCCGGGAAGACGCCCGAAAAAAAGAGTGAATGGTTCCCAATGTGTGTTCGGATGCAAAATGTCGTGCGTTCATCCGCCTGCTGCAACGCGGCGAGCATTTCAAAAAAGTAATCCAACGGATGCTGCTGCCCCGCAATCGAACAACGAAGCCGTTCATGAAGAGAAAATTCAGTTAGAACTTCGGCCACATAATCCGCGACGCCACGGTCATCGATGCCGACGCGCCGCAATACATTTCGCACGAGAACGTAAAAGTAGAAGTGACTGGACACCTGCAGGCATCCCCGGTGCTCAAGCAAAGCGTGGTAGAGCTTCTCGTCGTCGAGAATCAAATCTCGCGCTTCGGCATCAGTAAAAAGTTTCGTCAGAAAAACGGCGTCGCCATTCTTTTCCCCTAGAACGGCTATTATGAAGTCGATGTCTTGAGCGGTGAATTGTAGTCGACAATTTGGCTGAATCAGTTTCATACAAGTGCGTTTGGAACAGGTTGAGGAAAGAACAATCAAAACCGGAACAGGGTTTTGGCGCTGAAAGGGACTGAAACGACGGGACGCGAATGCCTGCGGGAAATTTCGTGATTCGATTGGAAATCGAATGCAACATAAGTTCGCTGAACGATTACAAACTAACAAAAAAAAGTTTCAGCCACAACATGGAAAGCACCATCAGGTACATCCCCGTTCGTTCACGCCGTGAGGCGATGGACCTGGCGCTGGCGCTCGCGAGCCAGGCGATAGAGCCGACCATCTTGAAGACGGAGGAAGGATGGGCGCTTGAAGTCTCCGGCACCGAATACGAGAAAGCGTTACAAACGATTGAGCACTATCGTCGTGAAAACCGGTATTGGCGCGGCTGGAGTTGGCAGCATCACTTCGTAAAGTCCGGCATCTGGTTTCATTGGGGCAGTATCTTCTGGTGCGCCGCAGTGCTAACTCTTTATTACTGGAACAAAGTGCGATTTCCGCAATTAGAAGCGATTGGGCGAATGGAAAGTGCGCGGGTGCAAAGCGGCGAATGGTGGCGCCTGTTCACCGCAATTACTCTGCACGCCGACATTTCGCATTTATCAGCCAATGTCTCAACGGGCTTCTTATTATTGGGCATAGCAATGGCGACATACGGGCCTGGTTTTGCGGTGATCGCGTCGTATCTTGCTGGGGCGGGAGGAAATTTTGCCGCACTTGGATTGTACCCAATCACGCACCGGAGCCTCGGCGCCTCAGGCATGGTAATGGGCGCCCTTGGATTGATCGCAGTGCAAACCATCGCTCACTGGAGGCAAAACTTTGCCTTAAGTAACCGTTTGGTTTTGCGAAGTTTCGCTGCCGCAGTATCGATTTTTATCCTTCTCGGTTTCAGTCCCAACAGCGACCTGGTAGCGCATGGCGGCGGTTTTATTTTTGGCGGCGTACTGGGCTGCGGATTACAGATGCTTCCCAATTCGATTCGACGCAATTCGGCCATCAATCAGATTTGCATTTTATGCACCGTGGGCTGGGTAATTTTGACGTGGTGGCTGGCAACTAGCAGAAGTTAGTAAATGGTCGGGACGGTGAGATTTGAACTCACGACCT
Organism: uncultured bacterium; assembly: GCA_966112985.1. Lineage (GTDB taxonomy): Bacteria > Verrucomicrobiota > Verrucomicrobiia > Limisphaerales > JACDHS01 > CBHWET01. Next base: position 5,379 of record CBHWET010000344.1, read on the forward strand.
CTTCCACCCCAAGGAAGCG
>CBHWET010000345.1:0-5378 GCA_966112985.1 uncultured bacterium
TCCGTTCCGTCTCGCTATCGCTCGACTCCACTACACCAACCCCAAATGTGTTACCTATGCGGTGAGCACATGCACAATCGCGCCCTACCTTTTCCCACTTTCCCACTTTCCCACTTTCCCACTTTCCCACTTTCCCGCTCACCGGCCTGCCCGCTCACCGGCTCACCGCCTCACGGCGGCCGCCGCGGCTGTTTTTCCTTTGCCCTCCCCGGTAATCTGATAATTTGAAAGTCTCTATTTAATATGTCCGCGACCGCTGCACCGATTACTAACGGAAACGCCCGGGTTCATTCACACCTGAAGGATCTCGATTACTCCGTCGTACAACAGTGCATGCATTGCGGACTTTGCCTGCCCACCTGCCCGACTTACGACGCCACCAAGCTCGAACGGAACAGTCCACGCGGGCGTATCTCGCTGATGCGCGCGATTGCTGATGGAAAGCTCGAGGCAACGGAAGCGTTTTCGGATGAGATGTATTTCTGCCTCGGTTGCCTCGCCTGCATGACGGCTTGTCCGGCCGGGGTGAACTATGCCGAGCTGTTCGAACATGCGCGTGCGGAAGCGGAAGCGAGCCAGGTAAAGGCAACACCGAAACGCGGCTTTATCCGATGGCTGACGTTGCGCTGGATGTTCATGGACCTGGGCCGGTTGCAATTGGTCGGGTCGGCGATTCGACTTTATCAGCAGCTTGGATTGCAGACTTTTATCCGCAAGAGCGGCGTGATGAAGCTCATGCCAAAGCGTTTGCAGGAACTGGAGGCGATGACGCCCACGGTGCAGCCGAAGTTTTCTGCGGAACTGATTTCACCGGTGACGCCTGCGAGTGGCGAGAGGAAGTATCGCGTCGCCATGCTGACCGGCTGTGCACAGGATTTGATGTACAGCGATGTGAACCGCGACACAGTTGAGGTGCTTGCGCGCAATGGCTGCGAAGTCGTGACGCCGCCGTCGCAAAGTTGCTGCGGTTCGTTACACGCGCACAACGGTGAACTCGACATGGCAGCCGAACTGGCGCGCAAGAACATCGATCAATTTCCGCCGGAACAATTCGACGCAATCATCACGAACGCGGGCGGCTGCGGTTCGCACCTGAAACATTACGCGAACATTCTCGCGAAAGACCCTGTGTATCGGGAACGCGCGAAGCTTTGGGATAAGAAATGCAAAGACATTCACGAGTGGCTCGGGGCCATTGGTGTGCAGGCACCCAAAAGCGCGACGCCGCAGACGGTCACTTATCATGAGTCGTGTCACTTGTGCCACGGCCAGAAGATCACAACGCAGCCACGTCAGTTGCTGAAAACGATTCCGAACCTCAAGCTCGTTGAGTTGCCCGAGAGCAATTGGTGCTGCGGCAGCGCGGGCATCTACAACATTACCCAGCCGGAGATGGCGAATCAGCTGCTCGATCGGAAGCTGGAACACATTAAGTCTACGAAGGCTGAAGTCGTCGCGACGGGCAATCCCGGTTGCATGGCGCACATTCTCAATGGCGCGCGAAAGCAGAATCTCCCACTGCGCATCGTTCATCCGATTACGCTCTTGGCGGAAAGCTACCGCAATGAGTCGGCGAACGGGCGGAACTAAAGTTCTACGCATGTCGCTGTTTACGAGGCACCCCTCTCTCCAACTCTCTCCCCGCGCTTCGCTGGCAGGGAGAAAGGGCTCGTTGTGCCGTAGCGTCGTACATTCTGGCGACTGTTTACCATCGGTTCGGAACAGCTCAGGTTTATTGACGCGCGACTTTCTTCCTGTTAGCACAGGTGCGTGCTGAGAATTTCGAAATGGCTTTTGATCTGCGCGCTCATCGTGAGCATCGGCGGACATTGGGCTATTTTGCAATCCATCGCCTGGGTGAACATGACGGTCACCTTCTCCCACGAGTCTTCACTGTCGGAAGCCCTGACGAAAACTTTCGACGGCAAACATCCCTGCAAACTTTGCCAGGCGGTCCGCGAAGGTAAAAAATGCGAAACAACTCAGGAAGCGAAGATTGATTTGAAGAAGCTCGACTTCGCCAGCGACACCGCCCTCGCGTTCGAATTTCCCAAACCGGTTCGACAGAACTTTGTTACAGCGGCGTTCCGTAGTGTCGCCGCCGTGAAACCTCCTTCTCCGCCACCTCGAGAATTCCTCAGTTAATTGTCTTTGTTCTCGTTTGTTTCCACGTCTCTGCCTGTCACGTGCAGGAAGGCTGGAATGCAGTTCAACAATTTAATCGGGCAGGATGTTGTTCCCTGCCCATGACCCAGGAATTATGAAACTTTTATATTTATCTCTCTTTGTTTGTGGCACCGCAGTCTCCGCGCTTGGCTGCGATTTGTGCGCCGTTTACTCGGCGAACCAGGCGCATGGCGAACGGGGTCGCGGCTTCTTCGTTGGTGCGGCAGACCAATTCACCCACTTCGCGACGACGCAATTCGATGGCAATGAAGTTCCCAACACCGCCGACCAGGAACTGAACAGCGGCGTCACGCAGTTCCTCGTCGGTTACAATTTCAACGATCGCTTTGGTGTGCAGCTGAACACGCCGATTATCAGTCGTTCGTTTCGGCGGGCCGAAGGTTTTGATATCGATGAGGGGACGGAGTCGGGCCTTGGCGACATTTCCCTCCTCGGCACCTGGCGGGTGCTGCGGTTCGAGGAAAAGAAGTCGACGTTTGCATGGAGTATTCTCGGCGGCGTGAAGCTGCCGACAGGAAGCAGCGATCGGTTGTTCGAAGAAGTACTCGAATTGAGCGAGCCCCCGCCACCTGCCGGGGCGCCGGACAGTGCTGTGCATGGACACGACCTGGCCTTGGGCAGCGGCTCCGTGGATGGAATCGTTGGCACAAGTATTTACGGTCGTTACCAGCGCGTATTTCTCACTGCGAATGTGCAGTATGCGATTCGCACCGAAGGCGACTTCGCCTACGAATACGCAAACGACATCGTTTGGAACGGCGGACCCGGCGTGTTTCTCGTGCTTAATGAGAGTTACACGATCGCGGGGCAGCTCGTTGTCTCGGGCGAACACAAGGGCACCGATACATTTCGCGGAATGTCAGCGGACGACACTGGCATTACAGCAGTCTATGTCGGCCCGCAGGTTAACTTCACGTGGTCCGACAAACTCGGCGCGGAGGTTGGCTTTGATATCCCGGTGCATATGCAAAACACCGATTTCCAGATCGTGCCCGACTATCGCGTGCGCGGCGCGCTGACCTGGCACTTTTAGTCACGACACACACCCGATGTGAGGTGCAGGTTTGATGTCATCGCCGCAATAACTTTCAGCGGCGATGAAGACTCCGTCGAATCTGCGCCTCCTTAGCAGTCTTTGATCGTTTAGCGGGCGGCGACAGCTTTGGATAATTTCTCGGCAGCCGCGTCAAACCATGCGGCTCCCGGAGGGGCGTAAGGACGGAAAACTTCGAGATGGCCTTCCTGTTCGTTGTAGAACAACGCGCGATGTAAACCAAGGCTGCCGGCTTTCGGATTATCAATCAGGCTTGCCGAGTCGTTTGCACTCATCTGGAACAGCACCCGCATTTCAAATTCGCTGAATGCCTTCTTGCTCATGAAGCGGTTCACGTTGTTGTAGGTGTCGCAGGTGATAATGACATGGATACCAAGCGCCGCGCCTTCACAGATTAATTTGTTCAACTGCATCGCCGGGTTCGCGGCGGAGCCTTCGTCGGAAGAGAAACTAAAATCATCTTCGTAACGCAAGCGACTGAATTTCTGGAGGTCGTGGATGAACAGAAACGTGCGGGGCAGATTCGTCGCATCCTGATCTTCACTGCGCGTCTTCAAATCGGCAGATAGATCGTTCATTACTTCGGCAGCATCTGAGTTTTTTGCGAGGGTTACGCCCTGGGGAACCACGGAAGCCGCGCGTTCAATCATGTCGCGAACGCCGCTGTCGGGCGTACTGGAATCGAAGACAATCAACCGCACACCGCCATTCGGAAATTGCGCAGACAATGACACCAAGGAGACCGCCATCATTGTCGCGACCGCTTCGTCGCGTTGCCCGACGATCAGCAAATTGTTTCCGCTTTGTTTTTCGAACACCGCTTCGGTTGGGCCTTTGATGGAGTTCGGAGCACCGAGCCATAGGCGAGCTGCGAAGGTCGATGTCGGTGGGGTGGAATTAAGCGCCTTGCTGAGCTCTACGTTTTCGCGAACATCAGCAGGAGCGTCTCCTTCGAAAACAATCGGCAGCGGCATTTTGGTCTGTGTCCGCTCGGCTTGCGAACGCACCTTCTGGAGGTAAGTATCGCGGACCTCGTCGGGCAGCCAGACAGTTTGGAATGGACTGTTTCCTTCGCGGGCGCCGGCGGCGTCGTTGTAAATGCCCTCACCCGGACGCGTCAGCAAACGGGGTGCGGGATTGTTTTCGTCCATGATCAGGTAAGCGTCGGCTTCGTTGCATTGCAGCGCAATGCGAACAACCATTTGCCCCATCGTGGTGCGGGACATGGCGTAGGCACCGCCGAGAGTTTGCGATCCAAGCAGGACGTGAATACCGAAGGCGCGGCCCTGACGAACAATGCGATCGAGGAGAACAGATGCGCCTTGCGAAACTTTATCTTCTTCTACGAAAAATTCCTGGAACTCGTCGATCATTAACAGGGTTCGTGGGAGCGCTTCTTTGCCGCCCGCGCGCTTGTAGCCAGCGAGATCCTGCACACCGAGTTCACGGAACAATTCACCGCGGCGTTTCAACTCATCGTCGACCTTCTGCAGTACGCTCAGACCGAATTCACGGTCACTCTCAATTGCAATCACACGAGCGTGCGGTAGTCGATTGGTCGCGTAACATTTAAATTCGACACCTTTCTTGAAGTCGACGAGGTAAAATTCCACCTGCTCCGGGCTGCACCACAACGCAAGGTTCGTCACAATGACGTGGAATAATGTGGATTTTCCGGAACCGGTTTTGCCCGCGAGCAAGGCGTGTTGTCGCGTTCCTTTGCCAAGCGCGAGGTATTGCATCTTGGTCGCGCCGGTTCTACCGATCGGCACACGGAGTTCGGTCGTCGTATCGACACTCCATAATTCGGAATCGGGCGGAGTGACATGCGCGAACGGAACTTCGATACGATTTGAATCACGATTGCTCTGACCAACTTTGCGAATGAAGTCGCTGGATGCTTCGGGAGCGGGCGGTGTTTCGAGTGCGATATTGAAGCCGGGAACTGCGCGGCCATTCAGAGTGACCACCCCGCCTTTACTCATGAGGCAGACGCTGCTCTTTTTGAGTTCATCGATATTAAAGTCTGGTGGCAACTGCTGCGCGCGATCCCAGTGAATCAATGTGTAAACACCACATCGAGCGCCACTGGAAGCGATACTGATTAAGCGACGCATCGCCGTGTCTGAAAAGTTAG
>CBHWET010000346.1:0-5373 GCA_966112985.1 uncultured bacterium
CTCGTTACAAACCCCAAGAAACCAGTTGAAAACCTTTCAAGCCGCGCCGAGCGTACTATGAGGAGGGCGTTATGCAAAAATCGCTAAAAGGAAAGAAAGTTGCCATTCTCGTGGCGGATGGCTTCGAACAGGTTGAGCTTACCGGGCCTCGGGCTGCTTTGGAAGATGCCGGGGCGGAGATTGATATCGTTTCGCCAGCGGATGAAAAAGTAAAAGGATGGAAACACACGAAGTGGGGAAGTTCATTTCGGGTCGACGTGCCTTTGCGTGATGCGTTGGTTGAAAACTATGACGCGTTGCTGCTTCCCGGGGGCGTCATGAATCCGGACAAATTACGGCGCGATGAATCTGCGCTTCGGTTTGTGCGAGGGTTCTTTGATATGGGCAAGCCGATGCCATTTGCCATGGTCCGTGGACGCTGATCGATGCTGGCGTGGTGCAAGGTCGGCGAATGACGTCGTATCACAGCATCCAAAGCGACTTGAAGAATGCTGGAGCGGAGTGGGTGGACGAAGAAGTCGTGGTCGACAATGGCCTGGTTACAAGTCGTCAGCCCGATGACATTCCAGCTTTTTGCAGCAAGATGGTGGAAGAGTTTGCTGAAGGCATTCACGAGCGCGAACGCGAACCCGCGATGGAAACCGCTGGCGTTGCGTCTTAAGCGTGATGTAGCCGGAGTGGCAGGAAGCCGTGCCAGAATTGGTTTTTCTGGCACGTCGCTTGTTAATTGAGCTTATTCGTGCTTTCGCGCCTTCAGTAATTTTATCTGCTTCAACGGTTCCGGGTCTTTATAATGACGCTTAAGACCGGATTCAGCCAAGGCCTTCGAAGGAACCTTCGCGATGAACTCAGGAAAGGTACGCTCAGTGCGTTTGCTGAGGTGTTCCTGGCCCGCCTTGGATTCCCAGAAACTTTCCTGTGCCTTGGCAAGAGAGATGGCGGCCTCTTCCGGACTAAGGCGTTCGTCGCGACCGAGCATCCAGATCAATTCCGGATCGGTTTCCATGGCCACAGGGAAAGGGATGAAGGTGATCTTTTCGGCTTCACCGGCTTCGGGATCGATTTCCACCTTCGCGCCGACGTTCACCACGCCTTCAAAAATGCCGTTTGGAGTTTCGACTTCTACAGTCAGCGCTTTCTTGCCGGGGTGCGGGACAACGGCAACCGTGCCTTTGCCGAACGATTCTTCGAATTGCTTCTTCACGTCTTCGATCGACTTCTTATCGAGGTCAGGCAATTCGGTCCGTTTACAGAATTTTTCAAACGCGACCGCGCGTTCCTTCACGGTGAATTCCTTCTGGAAAGCGTCGAAAATCTTCTCGGCCAATTTGGCATCGGGAACGGCTTTCGGGAGGACGGTTTTCAGGAGACTTAACAACTGCTCTTCGGGTTTTAGTTTCGGCATATAAGAAAAATCTGAGGTCGATAGTTGTCGTGAATTGGCAGTCGGAAATCAAGTTTTCTAGAAGTTGTCTGGTGGATTTTTTGTTCGAACGCAGCAACTTACCGCTCGCGAGTTTTTTGGCGGGAGTTATCGTTGGGGAAAATGAAGTTAAAGCTGCAGCAAGGCCAGGTCTGGAAGAAAGGCGACGAATATTTCCGCATCGTGGATCTCGAACGTCTCGAGGTGAAATACAAGAGTATGAAAAGCCTCGCCGACAGAGCAGGGGAGCATCATCACGTCACGAAGAAAGAATTTTGCAAACTGGTCAAAGACGCAACGTTGCTGACCGCAGAAGAGGTCAAGGCGAAGCAGATAGAAGTTCCCGAACCGCCGAAACCTGCGGCCTAAAACCGGTTTTAAACACCCATGTTCGAAAGCGTCGTGCAGATACGGTTCACGACAGCGACCAATTGCGGGTGGGTTTCCTCGAATTCATCGACGGACTTGGACAACCCGGTAACTGATAATTCCAACAGCTCAGGATTTTTCTGTGAGCGCGTCGCTTCGTGAGTGGACAATTCAGCAAACCCCGCGACTGTTTGTGCGCCTTCCTCATTAGTGCGGGCGAGCGAATCGATTTCTCCTTTTAGCTGGCCGAGCAGAGCGAGAAGTTCGGCCCTGCTTTCCGGTCTCATCGTCTCACTATTTCTCAGCTTCGTCTCCAGTTGCCCGATCGTGTCGTGAATCATAGAGGCCCCTTTCGGCCTTAATGTACCACGACAAGCACATGCGCATCAAGAGTGAGACCGGGACCGAACGTCTGTGCTCCCCTTTAATTTGCTTTCATGATGTGGCTGCCTTTGCTCGTTCCATTGCGCCACAAATCAAATTTCGGATCGGAATATTTCGCAAAATAGGACACCAGCTTTTTATGAAGGTCGTTTCTCACATCACCGAATTCAGGCACGTGGATGAGGTTTTCCTTTTCACCGGGATCCTTTTCCATGTCATACAGTTCGTCCGGCCCGTACGGGTGCCGGATCGTGAGTTTCCATTTCGGCGTCCGGATCATGCGGACGTTTTCGAACTCATGATAGATGACGTTGTCCCATTTAACTTCGGCACCGTGTAACACCGCCGCGAAACTCTTACCCGGCAATGCAGGCGCCGTCGGCGTTTTGTCTTTCATCCCGAGGTATTCGAGGACGGTCGGAAGGAAATCGTGATTTTCAACCATAAGGTCTGACGTCTTTCCACCGTCGATGCTGCCGGGCTGACGGAAAATCAATGGAATGCGGACGGTCGCTTCGTGGGTATTGATAGGGCGGGAATGATCGCCCATGCCCCAGTATCCGCCATGGCCGGCGTTCAAACCCTGGTCGGCGCTAAAGATGACGAGAGTGTTTTTATCGAGGCCAAGTTCTTTGAGCTTATCCATCACGCGGCCGATGCCGTCATCCACGCCGCTGACCGCCGCGGCATAACTGCGCATACTGGTGACATTGTTGACGGCGAACCGGTTTTGTGCGAGCCACGGATTCGTTTTCTCCCGTGGAAATGAATTCATCGGTTTGTCCGCATAGTAGGCCGTGTGCCGGTTTTTATGTTCTTCCTTCACCACTTTCCCGAGGCCGTAAGGTCCGTTGTAGGCGAGATAAAGGAAGAACGGTTTATCACGTTTCTGTTCGAGGAAATCGATGGCGTGGTCTGTTATCGCGTCGGTGGTGTACTTCCGTTCTTTGTAAAGCTTGCCCTGCCAGATCATGTCGTCGTTGTAGAAAGTCGTGGTGTGTCCGCCTTTTTTCGTAAACCAATAACGAAATCCTTCCTGCGGATTGAGATTGTCGCCCAGGTGCCACTTGCCGGAGAGACCGCAATCGTAGCCGGCCTCGGAAAGAATTTTCGGTAACGTGCGGAACTCCTTGATCGTGTCGTATGCTTTCGGTCCGATCTGCGCCGCTTCGGGGATGTACGAGTGCACGCCGTGTTGTGAAGGAAGCAAGCCAGTGAGAAATGCGGCGCGACTGGGGGAACAGACGGAGTTGTTACAATACGCGCGGGTGAACAGAACTCCTTCAGCCGCCAGTTTATCGATATTCGGAGTGCGGATTTCTTTATTGCCGTAACAACCGAGAGTCCAGGCGCCATGGTTGTCTGTTAGGATAAACAGGACGTTCAGGGCAGGAGATTTTGCGAACGACGAGACCGCAATGAACAGGGCGCAAAGGCTGGCAAGGAGTAATCTCATTCTGCTTCGGCAGACGTAGATCGCTCGGGAAAAGTTGCGGCTTTTTTGCCCGTGGCCAACTTCCTACGGTAAAAGCATATAAATCCCTAATTTTCACTCGCATTCCGCGGATTACGTTTCGTCAATATGAAATGGCTCATTGGCGCGACGCCCGTCGTGTTGGGTGCGTTACTTTCGTCGGGCTGCTACATCATGCGTCCGTCTGCCGGAGGCGGTCAACATGCCGAAGCGAACCGAAAGGCGAACGCGGCCGACGTTGCTGTTCCCGCGGGTTATCGCATTTCCGTCGTGGCGGAAGGACTGACTTTTCCAACGGGCATTACTTTCGACAACGACGGTACGCCTTATGTGATTGAAGCGGGATATTCTTACGGTGAAATGTGGACGACTCCCAAATTGCTTCGCCTCGAGAAAGACGGCCGCACGACAACAATCGCCACGGGAGAAAAGAATGGACCTTGGACGGGCGTGACATGTGTTGATGGCACCTTTTATGTCGCGGAAGGCGGCACGATGGAGGGGGGCCGTATCTTGAAGATTGGAAAAGATGGCGCGACCTCGGTGCTCGTTGATGGACTTCCCAGTTTCGGTGATCATCACACCGACGGTCCTGTTATGGGATCCGATGGATGGCTGTATTTCTCGCAAGGCACCGCCAGCAACTCCGGCATTGTCGGCGAAGACAACGCCAAGTTCGGCTGGCTCAAACGCAAACCACAGTTTCATGATATTCCGGGAGAAGACATTGTTTTGGCGGGAAAGAATTTTGAATCGAAAGACGTGGTGAACGGCTCAAGCCGCAAGGCGAAAACCGGCGCGTTTCTGCCATTTGGTACGCCATCGCATCCGGGACAGGTGATCAAAGGCCAGGTCAAATGCAGCGGTTCTGTTTTGCGGATTCGACCCTCGGGCGGTGAACCGGAATTAATAGCGTGGGGTTTTCGCAATCCATTCGGCATGGCTTTTTCACCCGATAACAAATTGTACGTCACGGACAATGGCTACGATCAGCGCGGTAGTCGTCCGGTGTGGGGAACAGCTGATTTGCTGTGGGCGGTTCAACCGAAGACGTGGTATGGCTGGCCGGATTTCAGTGCTGGCGAGCCGTTGACGGAGCGTCGTTTCAAACCGCCGGGTAAGAAAAGAACAGAATTCCTTCTCGCGAAACATCCGAATGAGCCGCCGAAACCAGCTGCCCTGTTCGGAGTTCATTCGTCCGCCGACGGTTTTGATTTCTCACGCAACGACTCTTTCGGGCATGTGGGAGAAGCGTTCGTGGCATTGCTCGGGGACGAAGCGCCGGCAGTCGGAAAGGTGCTGCATCCAGTCGGATTCAAAGTGGTTCGCGTCAACGTGACGACTGGTGTGGTGGAACCTTTTGCGGTTAATCGCGGGAAAAAGGATGGACCGGCTTCTAGGATACACACGGGAGGACTGGAACGCCCGGTAGCAGCGCGATTCTCGCACGACGGCAAGGCGCTTTATGTCGTGGATTTTGGAGTGATGAACCACGACAAGAAAGGCGCTAAACCACGGGCTGGAACAGGTCTCATTTGGAAAATTACGAAGGAATGAATATGAAACGACTTTCCATTGTAATTGTTTGTTGTGCCGTCGTGTTTCTGGGCTGCCGTTCTGTGCGCCGAGGTGAACCGCTGACGGGATTGGTGCCTGCGACCAATCAAAATGTGGAACGGGGACGCGTCGTTTATATGCGTCACTGCAATCAATGTCATCCCGG
>CBHWET010000347.1:0-5354 GCA_966112985.1 uncultured bacterium
AAATCCGCACGCGTGCTTCCCGGTTTGATCGATTCACACTCTCTCAAAACAATGGCGAGGGTTTTGGTTAATTGCTCGGCAGTTGCCGTATCCGTGTTGCGCGCCGTCGGAAACTCGCGTTCCATTTTTGATAATACCTTCGCGGCGAAGCCCTGTTCTCCTGCTCCACCGGTAAATTCGGCCTTGTTCCATCCACAGATTTCCACGACAGCGTAGGCCAGCATGTAATCCATATCCTTTTGTTGTCGCAATTTGTTTTGCAGAAACGGCAATACGGGCCGTCCCATCGCAACGATCTTCCGAAAACTAGGCAGATTGATGTAGTCCAGAGTGCGGCTCGAGTAAGAGATCTTCTCCCGCTCGGCTACCCACGCCGTATGTAATTGTTCCAGCCGCAAGGCGGTCTCGCATTCATCCATTTGTTTGGTTGCTTCAGCACGTGCGATGGGAGCCGCGGTTGAAAGGATGATGGCAACCATGATCAAGGTTCGGAGCCATGAGGAAACCCGATTAAATTTCTTCACCATAGGAGATTAGACGGAGCAATTCACCAAATACTCCCATTGAGGTTTGATTAGAAAGGGTCCGTCCGAACTATTTTGCGAGCAGTTCGGCGCGGCGATTCGATGACTTTTGCCCGGCGATAAATTTCTTCGCCATATTTTCAAGGGCCGTAATCCACTGCGGATGCTCGTTCATGCACGGGATCAAGGCGTATTCGGTTCCGCCGGCGTGCAGAAAACTTTCGCGACCGCGTTCTCCAATTTCTTCGATCGTTTCCAAACAGTCGGAAACAAATGCCGGACAGATGACCAGCAGCTTCTTCTTTCCTTCTTTCGGGAAACGTTCGAGTTCGAAATCAGTATACGGCTTCAGCCAGGGATCGCGACCGAGGCGTGATTGAAAGGAGATCGAATATTTCTCCTTCGGAATCCCAGTCTTCTTCACAAACTCTTTCACCGTTTGATAACACTGCATCCGGTAACAGGTCGGATGCGCTTCACTCGCAACCTCGCAGCAGTTTTCAACTTTCAAACAATGACAACCGGTCGGATCAGATTTGTGCAAATGACGTTCGGGAATGCCGTGGAAGCTGAATAACAAATGGTCGTAATCTTTTTTCAGATAATCATTCGCACTCGCGACCAGGGCATTGATGAAATCTTCGTCCGCATAAAACGGCGGCTGCACGCTGATCTTCATTCCCGGGGCGAGTCTGGTCGCCAGTTCCTTGACGCGAACGACAGCAGTTTCGTAACTCGACATCGCATAATGGGGGAACAATGGGATGAGCAGGACGTCGTCGATGTTTTTATCGTTGAGATTCAAAATAGCACTCTCAATCGACGGACTCTGGTAACGCATGGCCAGTTCAACCGGCACATTTACCCGTTGTTGCAGTAACTGCTGCACGCGTTTGCTGATCACGATGAGAGGCGAGCCTTCCTTCGTCCAAACGGTTTGGTAAGCCTTTGCCGATTCCTGCGGGCGCGACGGCAGAATGGCGAAATTGACGACGCAATAACGAATTGGCCATGGCGTATCGAGCACGCGTCCGTCCATGAGGAACTCGCGCAGATATTTGCGGACGTCGGGAACGGACGGTGAATCAGGTGAACCAAGATTAACAAGTAATACGCCTTTGTTGCTCATGCGGATACGGCTGTTGGTGGAACTTGACTGCGTTGTGAAAGAAAAGCCCGGATTTTTTCGGCAATGTTGTCGCCTGAGATAATCGAATCCGCAAGCGAGATACCATCCCGATAGTGTCCGGCGAAGAAAAAGCCCGGCGACGCACTTTCAATACGATTCATCGTTTCTTTGACCTTTCCGTAACCGACGACGTATTGTGGGATCGCTTTCGGATAAACAAAATAATGTTCGAACGTCGGCGTGCCTTTCACGCCGAGCAATCGGTTGAGGTCCTTCAACACGAACTCGCGCAGCTTATTTTTATCCTCAAGGGCGAGTTTGGGATTTCGGCAACCACCGACATAACAGGTCAACGTCAGGTGACCTTGCGGCGCGCGATCCGGAAAGAGCGACGAAGAAAAAATAACACCCAGAATGTTGAAGCCTTCTACTTCAGGGATCAAGGCGCCAAAGCCACTGCATGGATGCTCAACGTCCTCGCGGCGGAATCCCATCACGATGCTCGTCACGGGCGGATAATAAACTTCAGCGAGGGGCATCGAATCCACCGCGCCATCCGTTTTGAAAGTGATGTCCTTGAATTTGTACGCCGGTGCGACGTAAAGAACCGCCGAGTGTTCGCGCTGGGTCTCGCCGGCTTCGGATTTCGTTGTGACAGTCCAGCTGTCACCAGTCCGCTCCACTGCTGTAACGGACGTGCGCAGGTGCAGATCTGTTCCAAGCTTTGCCGCCAGGCCGTCGGTCAGGACCTGCAATCCTTCGTCGAACGAAAACTTCTTCGCGTTTTGCTTCGAGACTTCACCACTACGTTTGCGTTCGCGGGCTCCAAGAAACTGGCCTTTGATCAGCGAGCCATACTTCTGTTCCAAAGCGTGCAGCTTCGGAAAGGCATGCTTGACCGAAAGCTTCGCTGGATCGCCTGCATAAACACCCGCCACGAGCGGATTAATGGCATAATCCAGAAACTCGTGTCCAAGGCGGCGGATCACAAATTCAGCCACGCTCTCTTCAACGTTGGAATCGGACCGCCGGACGAAAGGTTCACGGAACAGACGCAGCTTCGCACCCGGCGAGAACAAAGACGTCGCAAAAAAACCGGCCGCTGATGCGGGCATCGAAATGGGTTTACCACCGCGCACGAGATAACGCGCCTCGGCGTTAGGATCGGTGTAACGTTTCCGCGATTCCAGTCCTGCATCGCGAATCAAATCCGTAACCTTTGGAGAAGTTTCGAGACAAGTGTTTGGTCCGCACTCGGCGAGATAGCCGTTTTGTCGTATCGATTGAATCACTCCGCCTGGACGATTGCCTGCTTCGTAAACCGCAATCGGTATTCCCTTCTGCTTCAGACGGAACGCAGCAGTAAGTCCCGTGATGCCGGCGCCGATGATTGCCACGGAATTCATCGGGGGCCTCCAGTTGCAAGAAGGTGCTTTTCTCCCTCACCCCAACCCTCTCCCGCTGGGAGAGGGAGATTCGATCGTCGCGCGTAGGAATAGCCGGACCTGTGTCGACCGATCTGAGTGGTCGTCATTGTCGCTCGGCAGTTCCACTTCTCAAATGAGGCGCCTTGCTGTCCCCTCTCCCAGCGGGAGAGGGTCAGGGTGAGGGAGAACGGCAACTCTTTCATTGCAACATCCGAATCGACTACAAAACTTAAATGGTCTTCGAGAAGCGACGTTCGCTTTGCTTCGGCAAATACTCGTCGAAACGCATCGCTATATTGCGAATCAACAAACGCCCCAGGTCAGTCACCGTGATACCCTCGGGGGTTTTAACGAGCAATCCGTCCGCTTCCATCTCGTCGAGCGAGGCAATTTCCCTGGCGAAATGTTCTTTGAAATTGATCCCAAGCATGCGTGACATCACGGCGTAGTCCAAACCAAGATCGCACATTAAACGCATAATGGTCGTGCGACGAATCTCGTCCTCTTTCGTCAACACGTAGCCGCGCGTCCAAGGCAGTTTGCCTGCATCAATCGCGGCGTAATAGTCCGGCAACTCCTTCAAATTCTGCCAATAAACATCTCCCGCCTGCGAAATCGAAGACATGCCAAATGCATAAATGTCCGTACCGCCGCGGGTGCTGTATCCCTGGAAGTTACGTTGCAATGTTTTCTCACGTTGAGACGTCGCGAGTTCATCCGTCTCCTTTGCGAAATGGTCCATGCCAATGTAGGCGTATCCGTTCGACGTCAGTTTCTCGATCGTCATCTTCAAGACCTGCAACTTCGTTTCGGGGGTTGGAAGAATCTTGGCTTCGAGAATCTTCTGCGCCGGTTTCATCCACGGCACGTGCGCATAGTTAAACACGGCAAATCGATCCGGCTGCAAGGTCAGCACTTCATCCAATGTTTTCTCAAACGTCGCCGGTGTCTGGTAAGGCAGGCCGTAAATCAGGTCGATATTGATCGAGGAGAATCCAGCTTCGCGCAGCCATTCGACCGTTTGCTTCGTTTCCTCAAAAGGTTGAATACGATGAACCGCCTTTTGGACTTCAGGATTGTTGTCCTGCACGCCCATTGAAGCGCGGTTAAAACCAATTTCGCGCAGAGCAAGGATGTGATCTTTCGTGACCCGACGTGGATCGATCTCGACGCCGGCTTCAAAATCCCGGGCAAACTCAAACTGCGAATGAATCATTTTGCCAAGACGGCGCAATTCGTCGGGAGCAAGAAACGTCGGAGTGCCACCACCAAAGTGGAGCTGGCTTACTTTTCGTTTCGGATCAATGAGAGGCCGGGTAATAGCCAACTCCTTCGCAAGGTAATCGAGATATTTGCCGCTCACCTTGTGATCCGTTGTGATGACCGTCGTGCAACCACAGAACCAGCAGAGCGTTTCGCAGAACGGCAGATGAAAATAGAGCGAGAGATCGCGTCCTTCTTTGTTTTTTTCGCGAACCTTGTCCGCAAGGGCCGCGAAATCAATCTTGTCAGTAAACTGCGTGGCCGGCGGGTACGATGTGTAGCGCGGACCGGGTACACTGTACTTCTTGATTAACTCGAGATCGACGTGGAGCGTGCTCATTTGAAATTACGAACGGTAGTCACAAGCGCCTCAATGTTATCCAACTTGGCCGTCGGAGGCACACCATGACCGAGATTAAAAATATAGCCGCGACAGCCGCGCATTTCATTCAGCAACCGCTCGCTTTCAGCAGCGACAACCTCCGGAGTGGTGTTCAGCAAAAAGGGATCAAGATTACCTTGGATCCCGACGTCGTTCGGCAATAGCTCCCAGACTTCGCGCAGATTCATTGTCCAATCTACACTCAAAACCTGCGCCCCGGTACGAACCAATGAATCCCAGCTGCCATTTGAACCTCGTGAGAAAACTGTCACCGGAACCTGGCGCTTTAACCCGGCAATGATCTTTTGCATCCACTGGCCCGAAGCGGCATCGAACATCGAGTCGGACAGAATTCCGCCTGAACTATCAAAAATCTGCACCGCATCGACCCCGGCATCAATCTGCATCTGGAGATAAACCGTCACGGCATCCGTAATTTTCTGCAGCAGGCGGCAGAAGAGCGCGTGGTCGGAGTAAAACAACGCTTTGGCTTTGGTAAATTCCTTCACGCTGCCTTCGAGCATGTAATTGGCGAGTGTCCATGGCGAACCGGCGAAACCGATCAGCGCCGTTTTACCATTCAACGCTTTCTTGATCAGTCCGAGCGTCTTCACCTCGTATTGCAACCG
>CBHWET010000348.1:0-5333 GCA_966112985.1 uncultured bacterium
ACCTGGTTTATGTCGGCATTCCAGATCGCGACAAGGTGTTCACCTGCGCCTACACCAATCGCGAGGCCACTTACCTCAAGCGTTTCACGTTTGGTGGAACGATCATGAACAAGGAATATTTCTGTATTCCCGAGAAGTCGCGCATCTTGTTCTTTGAAGCGGACACTCCGCCGACAATTTACATCAAATACAAGTCAGCACCGCACCAGAAGGTCAGCCAACAAACGTGCAATCCTTCTGAGGTCGATGTGAAAACGCCGAAAACTCTGGGTCGTCAGATTTCGATTAAAGACGTCGCGACAATCAGCAGCAAGCCGTTGCGCAATTGGGAAGAAGACGCGCCAACGACCAAAGTCGCCTTCGCGTAAGTTAATTAAGAATACTTCACGTAACCGGGCCTGATTGGCAAATGCTGATCAGTCCCGTTTCGTTTGCACCGGTTCCAGCAGTGGGATGAGGGAAAACCTAGACTGCCAATATCCAGGCTCCGGTGAAGTATCAAGGTCCCTTGACCGCGATTACGCAGTGTTCTGAGCTTCGACGATGGTCCTGCCGGCTGGTGAATTTTAACAGGCTTCAAAGCCGTTGCGGGGTATAGACCGGTTTCCTGCAGCGACAATCCGTCAGACCGTTGATTTGTGTGAATAACTTTCACGCAATTGTAACACTTAAAGGCTTGTAGATTTTTTCGGAGAAACCATCCTCGCCACGCTGAAACTCATTCCGGTTGCAGTTTCAGAACCCAAACGATGCTAACAACCGCTTCCCAACTTGCTGCCTGCGTAAGGCGGAACGCTACCTAAACCCAGTATACCCACAACAAACCACCTCATGAACATCCACGTCCGACATCTTTGCTCAATCTTCCGATTGATCTCGATCCTACGCTTTCAGGTTATCGCCGCGACGGTAGCCGTTTTATGTGCGGCGGCCTCAAATGCGGCAGAAATTTCTTTTGTTACGACAAATATTACCGAAAATTTTGACGGACTCGGCGGCGTAGTTGGCAATCTTCCAGGTGGTTGGGTGATCAGCGTTCCTGGAACAACAAGTGCCACGTCGGGAGATACGACCCCGGCTTATTCAAAAACGAATAACGTTACTACTACCACCCAGCAAGCTTCCAGCGGTGCTCCAACGACTGGAGGAAGATATAACTGGGGAAACAGCGCAACAAATTCCGACCGCGCTTTGGGTTTTATAACATCAGGCTCGTACGGATCGCCGAACAGCATTATGTCTGGCTACGTCAACAATACCGGCAACACGATCGCGGACCTGAATATCTCTTGCGACTACGAGCGCTACCGAATCAATACCTCAGCCGCTGCAGTTACTTTCTTTTATTCTACCGATGGATCAACGTGGACGGCTCAAACTGCAGGCGATAGCGGCGCGTTTTCGACGGGTTCGAGCAGTTATACGTTTACGGGCGGTACAGTTGTGAGTCGTTCCTTCACGCTTTCGGGTGTGAACATCGCTCCCGGTGGGAAATTCTACTTACGTTGGCACTTTAATACGACGGGCTCAAATTCCCAAGGCCTTGGCCTCGACAACGTTCGTGTCAGCCTCGTCTTTCAAGTGACCTTGCCGCCAACAA
Source organism: uncultured bacterium (assembly GCA_966112985.1). Lineage (GTDB taxonomy): Bacteria > Verrucomicrobiota > Verrucomicrobiia > Limisphaerales > JACDHS01 > CBHWET01. The sequence goes on from CBHWET010000348.1 coordinate 1,601, forward strand.
TCACATCTTCACCGCTCAATCGCACGAACAATGCAGGAACATCGGCGACGTTCTCAGTGGCCGCCAGCGGAAGCACTCCTTTCAGCTATCAATGGCAGAAGAACGGAACCAATCTTGTTGATGGCGGAAATATTTCGGGCGCAGCGACGACGAACCTGACGGTTTCTTCCGTCACCGGCGCGGACGCGGGGGCTTACAGCGTTACTGTCACGAATGCGTATGGTACGACGAATAGTTCGTCGGCGACTTTAACTGTCGTTGATCCGGTCCTGAACAGTTCTCCTTCCAGCCAGGTGCGTGGACCGGGCGATTCCGTTACGTTCAACGTCTCTGTCAGCGGAACGTCTCCAAGCTATCGGTGGCTTAAGGATGGCTTTGATATTAGCGATAGCGCGACAGTTGTGGGCGCGACGACGTCCAGTCTTACAATCAACAGTCTCACTGCGGCCGACGCCGGCAATTACTTCGCGATTATCACCAATGTCTACGGTGCGGTGACGAGCGCGGTCGCAACGCTCTCGATTGTCGATCTCACGATCGTTTCGCAGCCGATAAGTCTTACGAATAATTACGGAACGACGGCCAGTTTCAGCGTTGAGGCTTCGGGTGCCGGCACGCTCAATTATCAATGGCGCAAGGACGGCGTGAATCTCATTAACGGTGGTTCGATCGCCGGCGCGACGAGCACGAACCTTGTGCTGACGGGTGTGGCGTTTGCCAATGCCGGCAATTACACGGTCGTCATTACTAATACGTCGTCCGCCGTGACCAGCTCCATCGCGGTCTTGATGGTGAACGATCCGATTATCGTATCGCAGCCAACGAATAAGACGGTAGCAGCGGGGAGCAGTGGCATCTTTACGGTAGCTGCCTCCGGCACGGCGCCATTGAGTTATCAATGGAAGAAAGGGGGATCGAACCTTTCGGATGGCGGCAATATTTCAGGAGCGACGACTGCGTCGTTGACGATCTCAGGTGCGACCCAGGCCGATGCGACGAATTATACGGTGACTGTTGCAGGCGCAGGAACGCCCGTGATGAGTTCGACGGTGACGTTGACAGTGATCGATTCGCCGACAATTACGACCTCGCCTACGAGCCGGACAAACAATGCCGGCACAACGGCGACTTTCTCCGTCGTCGCGAGTGGTGTGAGTCTTGCATATCAATGGAAGAAAAATGGCGAGAACATCTCGGGTGCGACTACATCGATCCTGAGTCTCACGAATGTCACTGGTTTGGATGGGGGCAGTTATTTCGTCACGGTGACGAATGGCGGTGGATCGACCAACAGCGCCACAGCTGTTCTGACGGTAAACGATCCGATTATTTCCACGCAGCCGACCGGCAAGACGTATGTCTCGGGCGATACTTTAACCCTGTCAGTAACTGCGACGGGGACGGTGCCTCTAACTTATCAATGGCAATTCAATGGAGCGCCAATCTCCGGTGCGAACGGCACGAATTATCAGAAAGCAAATGTGCAAGAGTTGGATGCCGGGAACTATTCTGTTGTGGTCTCGAATGTTTACGGTTCAGTAACCAGTTCATTGGCGCCGGTTTACGTCGCTGTCTCTAAAACAAAGTTCTACAGCACGAACCTTGTTGTGCTCCGACTGGGTGAAGGCAGCCAGACGTTGTCGGCTTCGGGCAATAGTGTTTACCTCGATCAATACACCACGAGCGGGACGCATGTGAGCACGATGCAGATTCCGGAGACTGGCTCCAAGGCATTGGTGGTGGGTGGAACGTCGACGGCAGAAGGCGCTCTCTCGCGTTCTCCAGATGGAACTTACCTGACGTTCGGAGGATATAATACAAACCGTTTGGCTTCGGGATTTTCGCTGTCGGCCTCGAATGCTCTGCAAGTGCCGCGTATCGTTGGACGCATTAATGGGAGTGGCCTGTATGCAACACCTGCAGTAACAACAACACAGTACGGGGGACAAAGTTTTCGTTCAGCGGTAACTGATGGAGCAAATAACTACTGGGGTGCAGCCGCGGGCAATGGGACATTTTATTTCGGCAGCACACAAACGCCGGCGACTGTGCAGTCAGCGGTGGCGAACACGCGCGTTGTGAATATTATCAATGGTATTCTCTATTTCTCCACTGGTTCTGGAACGCGCGGTATTTATGCGTTCACTGGTGCTCCGACGGCCACGGCGTCAGCGACGATTGCTATTGCGACCGGAGCATCCTCTAGCCCGTATGATTTTGCGATTAGTCCGGACGGAAACACAGCCTATGTGGCGGATGATTCGTCTATTTCCCTCGGAGGCGGCATTCAGAAATGGGTAAAGAGCGGCACATGGTCACTTGCTTACACGCTTGCGACTGGCACCGGCAGCACGACGGGAACGCGCAGTCTGGCAGTGGATTTCAGCACGCCGAATCCGGTAATTTATGCAGTGACGGCCGACAGTAGCTTGAATCGTGTCATTGTAATTACGGACACGGGTAGTTCATCTCCGGCAACCACGCTCGCGACGTCGAGCGCCAGCCAGATTTTCCGTGGTGTGAAGTTTGCCCCGACCTCGTCGGCTCCGATAATTACTTCCGCCCCGAGCGATGTTGTGACAACAAACGGCGGGACAGCGCTCTTGTCCGTTACGGCAACGGGCACCGATGCGTTGACTTATCAGTGGCAAAAGAACGGCGTCGACCTCGAAGGACAAACGGATGCCACGTTGGCGTTCGACGAAGTGACTCTGGTCGATGTCGGCACGTATAGCGTGATTGTGTCGAATGATTGGGGAACAGCAATCGCTAGTTGCGCGTTGCATATAGCGCCGACGCTTTTCGGCGGACCAGAGGATCAAGCTGTCACATATGGCGCCGGCCCCACGACCTTGAATGCTTCGCCGGTCGGCGAAAATCCCTTGTTCATGCAATGGCAACGCAACGGAAGCGACATTGTCGGGGCGACAAACAGTTTCTATACACTAGCGGTCCCGGCAGTTACTGACTCGGGCAATTACACTTTTATTGTCACGAATATGTACGGAGCTGCAACGAGTAGCGTCGCCGTTTTGACTGTCAACAAGGCGACACCGCAAATCACGTGGGCGCCCACGATCAGCAATATTGTTTATGGAACGGCATTGGGAGTTAGCCAGCTGAATGCTTCGGCCAATGTTGCGGGTTCGTTTGGTTATACGCCTGCGTCCGGCACTCTGCTCACCTATGGACCGCACCTCCTTGCGGCAGCGTTCACGCCGACGGATAGCACCAACTACAATTCAATAAACGCTACTGCGACAATTAACGTCACGAAAGCGTCGCTAAGTGTTACACCTGCGAATGTGTCGCGAGTCTACGGCCAAACAAATCCGATTTTGAGTGGCCTGATTGTAGGCATCGTCAATGGTGACAACATTACCGCGACGTATTCCACCACTGCCGATACCAATAGTGTTCCTGGGGTCTATGTCATTACGGCATCATTGTCTGACAATGGGACGGGAGCGCTAACGAATTACAGTGTAACGTACAATGAAGGCAGCTTAACGATTGGCGACGCGTTTCCTTCGATCACGGCGCAACCAATTTCAGAGACGAATAATGTCGCGACCATAGCGACTTTCACCGTAACGGCGACGGGCGGCAATTTAAGTTACCAATGGCGCAAGGATGGTTTGGATATCAGTGGGGCGACGACGGCGATGTTGACGCTGACGAGTGTGTTTCATGCGGATGAAGGTAATTATTCAGTGGTGGTTTCGAACAGTGT
>CBHWET010000349.1:0-5301 GCA_966112985.1 uncultured bacterium
CTACACTACGTCAGCTGAGCGCAATGACAGTTTCATCCAAAGCCGCAGCCGTAACTTCAAAACGCGATGTTTGCATCGGCGCAGTCCTGACCTTTGTGACCCTTTGGCTGTATTGGCCGCTTCGACATTACGGTTTTATCAATTTCGACGATCCCTTCTATGTCAGCAATAACCCACATGTCCTTTCGGGACTGACCTGGCCAAATATCAAATGGGCGTTTACCACGTTCGCCAACAGTAATTGGCATCCACTGACCTGGCTATCGCACATGCTGGATTGCCAGATATTTGGAGTGGATCCGTCAGGACATCACTTCACGAACATCCTTCTACACGTCGCGAACACTTTGTTACTTTTTGTTTTCCTTCGGTTGTGTACCGGGAGCCCGTGGAGAAGTGCCGTTGTTGCCGCCCTTTTTGCGTGGCATCCGCTTCATGTGGAGTCGGTCGCCTGGATTTCCGAACGGAAGGATGTCCTTAGCACATTTTTCGGGCTCCTCTCTGTTGGTTCTTACGTCGCGTTCCTGCAGCAAGTCGACGTTAAGAGGAAGCGCTACTATGTGATGGCGCTGACATTTTATACGTTAAGTCTTCTGAGCAAACCAATGCTGGTCACACTTCCAGTTCTCCTGGTGCTCCTGCAGTTGTGGCCGCTCAAACGAATTGAGATGGCCGATGCCAGATTACTTTTCAAAAGTGTTGCCTCCGTGTGCCTGGAACTGTTGCCGTTTTTTGTTTTAACACTCGTTTTCTGCGCGATCACGGTTGTAGCCCAAAAAGCTGGGGGTGCTGTGGCAAAGCTTGAGGTGGTCCCATTGCACCATCGAGTTCTCAACGCATTCATTTCATATGCCAGTTATTTACGAAAGGCGGTTTGGCCGTCAGACCTTTCCGTTTTTTATCCGCCTCGCACGAATTTTGCGCCGGTCGAAGTAATCATCTCTATTGCCTTGCTAATCGGCGTTACGCTTTTCGTAGTGCATTTTCGCCGACGCGCCTCCTACCTGGTATTCGGTTGGCTTTGGTACGTCGTAACTCTCGTGCCGGTCATCGGACTGGTTCAAGTGGGAGATCAAGCCATGGCTGATCGCTATTCGTATGTGCCTCTGATCGGCATTTTCATAGCAGTAGTGTGGGGCGTCGCCGATGTGCTCGCAAGTTCACGCTGCCGAAGATTGTCTATAGGGGTCCTCGTCTCCATTCCACTGTTCTTGTATGGCGCGTTCACCACATTTCAAATCGATCATTGGCGAAACAGCATCAGTTTGTTTCTGCATGCGCTCGATTTGAATGAACGAAATGCCGTCGCGCACAACAACCTCGGGATAGAACTCTCGGCATTAGATCAACAGACCGAAGCCATCCGCCATTATCGGCGCGCACTGGAGTTAAACGCAAATAACCCACTCGCGCATTTCAATCTGGCAAACTCATTGAACGTGGAGAATAAAACCGAAGAAGCCATCGACCATTATAAACAGGCGATCAGCCTGCAGCCTGATTATTGGAAAGCGCACTATACCCTGGCGGTGACGTTGGACCTTCAAGGTCATCCCGGCGAAGCCGAGCAACATCTCCGCGAAGCAATACGGTTTAACCCGAACTATTTCGAAGCACATTCACATCTCGGCAACCTGTTATTCCGCCAGAGGAAAGTGGTCGAAGCTGTTGCCGAACTCGAACAGGCGTTAAAGATTCAGCCGCAAGAAGTCGACACCGAGTATTCGCTCGCGAACGCCCTCGCGCAATTGAATGATCTTGTAAACGCCATTAAACACTATCGTAACATCCTGCAGAACGATCCGAAGCATACTGCGACTTTGAATGACCTGGCCTGGATTTTAGCAACACAGGCACCTTTAGCGCGGCAATATCCTACTGAACCGATCGACCTCGCTAAACTGGCCTGCAGCCTCACACAATTCCGCGAGGTTAGACCGATCAATACGCTGGCGGTTGCTTACGCTGCAACTGGTCAATTGAAGGAAGCAATCGAAGTCGGAAAGCAGGCAGCAAAGCTTGCCTCGATGTCGAACAACGAACAACTTGCGGCGCAATTGAATCAACAGGTCGAAAAGTGGCAATCGGCACTCAGCCGTTCAGGACCACTACCACCTCGTTGACATCACTGAACAAAACTTCGGCGTTGCCGGTCTTAGAGCGCCAGTTTACTGTTTGGGCACATGCTGTCAGCCGACACTTCAGCTCAAACAATTTCAACGCGCGGGGATGGACGCCGCCTCGATCAATTACGCACTATCCGTTTCCAGAATCATATCGCTCCGTACGCCACCGGATCGACGCTCATCGAGTGGGGCGCTACACGGGTGATCTGCGGCGTAACCATTGAAGAATCCGTCCCACGTTGGATGAAGGAACAAAATGTCACCGGCGGTTGGATTACCGCGGAGTATTCGATGCTCCCCTACTCCACGTTAACGCGCAAACAGCGCGACAGCACGAAAGGCAAGATCGACGGACGGTCGCAGGAAATTCAACGACTGATTGGTCGCTCCATGCGCGCCGCGCTTAATCTCGAAAAACTCGGGCCAAGGACAATTTGGGTCGATTGCGATGTCTTGCAGGCGGATGGTGGGACGCGAACAGCAGCAATCAGCGGCGCGTTCGTAGCTCTTCAGTTCGCGATTCAAAAACTAATGGCGACTGGAAAACTCACTGAAAATCCGATCGCCCACGGGGTTGCGGCGGTTAGTGTTGGCATCGTCAATGGACAACCGATGCTGGATTTGTGTTACGAAGAAGACGTAGCGGCCAATGTCGACATGAATCTGGTCATGAACTCCGCCGGAGAATTCATTGAACTTCAAGGCACTGGCGAGGAAAGCAGCTTCAGCGAGCAACAATTAGCGTCCATGCTTGCGCTCGGCAAAACGGGTATTAAACAACTTCTCGCGCTTCAACAATCTGCTCTCTGCGCCAGCTAAGCGCGGTTGTCGCAATAATCCGATGTCCGCACCAACCCGCCTCTTTCTATTACGTCACGGAGAAGTCGAAGAACGGTACCATCGCGTGTTCGGTGGCCGTATTGATATGGACCTTTCGCCACAAGGTCATTTACAAGCCGAAGCATTGGCGAAGTATCTCAAAAACGTGGCGTTTGATGCGATTTATGCGAGCCCGATGAAGCGCGCTCAACAGACGCTCGCGCCGATTCTCCGCGATCGCTCCATTGAACCGACCATTATTGATGATTTGCGCGAGGCGCACTTTGGTGATTGGACCGGCATGACATGGCAACAGGTACACGATAAATATCAAGTCAGCGCCTTTCACTGGCTGGAGATGATGGAACAGGCCAAAATTCCCAACGGTGAGTGTTGCCAGACATTCCGCACTCGCGTCGAGCCTTGTCTGAAAACGATTCTCGAATCGCACAGCGGTAAAACCATTGCCGTCATGTGTCACGGTGGCGTTGTTCGCATGCTCCTTTCGCTCCTGGTCAATATCCCAATGCCCCGTCTTGCACACGTGAACATTGAGTACGCGAGCCTGACTGAAGTTCATCACGCCCCCATAAAAACCGAAATACAGCTTCTCAATCTCACGCCATGGCGTGATTTGGTTTGAAATCGCTCATAGAAATTTCTGTTTCGATAACGGCCGACTCCGAAGAGGCTATCGGTGATGTATTCGAGTCAGTTCTTCAGCAGCGTCCATCCGTTTACATCGACGCTGACACAGGCCGCGCAAAAGCCAGCGTGTTTCTCGAAAAGCAGCTGAGTCCTGAAATGCGCACACGCCTTACGTCAGGTCTTAAGAGCCTGCGCGCCTCCTTTCCCCAAGTGGGAAGAGTAGTAACCAAAATAATCCCGCGCGAAAACTGGGCTGAATCCTGGAAGAAACATTTTAAACCAATTGAAATTGGCTCGGCCCTCCTGGTGAAACCAAGTTGGAGCAAACGAAGGCCGCGCAAATATCAAGCGGTCGTCATTCTCGATCCAGGACTAAGCTTTGGCACCGGACAGCACGCGACGACATCATTTTGCCTTCAGCAATTAACCGCGTTACGCCAATCAGCGGCGAAACAATCGTTCCTCGATATAGGAACCGGTTCGGGAATTCTCGCTATTGCTGCCGCAAAATTGGGCTACTCACCTGTTGAAGCCTTTGACTTTGATCCGGAAGCCGTTCGCGTTGCCCGTGAGAACGCCTTGTGCAATGGCGTACAAGAGCGAGTCAAACCCTTGCACAAAGATCTCACAAAACTTCCAATAAAGGCCGCGAGACGCTTCGATGTTATCTGCGCGAACCTGATCTATGATCTTCTTATTACCGATGCGGTAAGAATCACAAACAGAGTGAAGTCGAAGGGGCATTTGATTCTCGCGGGAATTTTGAGCACTCAATTTCCTGCCGTTGAAGAAGCTTACGCAAAAGTGGGTTTTAAAGTCGTTAGCACTCAGCAGGAAAAAGAGTGGCAATCTGGCCTTTTTAGGGCAGCTGTTTAAGCAAATCTTCGATAACGAATTCGTGAGTCGATTTGGGAAAAACTTCCATTTCAGGTTGAACATTTTTTGCGTCGTGGCAGTCTGATTTGTAACAAGCGACGACGCCAACTGACCTGGTTGGGTTCTGTTGGAGCCGCCGGCTTAAAATCCAGAAAGGAAATTAAGTATGGCAAAATCGTTAGACTTCATTGCAGAGACTATCCGCACCCCAAAGCATCCTTTCCATCAGGTTGATGACCGTCCTCAAAAAGCTCAGAAGAATCGTTACGAACGCCGAAAAATAAAAGAGATCCTGCGCCACAGCGATTGGCGTGAAGATTTGCAGGCGTCCTAACCCGTTTGCTTTCTAAATTTCCTCGGACAGGTCAGTGTATCAAAACACTGGCTGTCCCGAGAACCGTACCGACCACGATCGCAATTACTTTTTGCAGTTTGATGTGGTGCACGTCGCCACTCTCAAAAAGGATCGTGGTCGAAATGTGCATGAATATCCCGATCACAAACGCCATCAATTCGCGCGAGTGATCAGCCAATTGGCCGTGTCCGCTCACGAACATGCCGAGAGGTGCCATTGCGGCGAAAACCGCCAGCAATCCCAGCGATTTGCTTCTCTGCAATCCACTGTGCAGGAGCATTCCCAATAGCGCGATTGAAACGGGATAATTATGAAGAACGATGCTCCACAGGAGCAACTTGCGCGAAGCCAGGTCGTGATGCGTCGCTGGATTACCGAGCGCCATCGCTTCGATCAGAGCGTGCAGGCACAACCCCGCAAGAACTCCAACCGGAATTCGATGATGAATGTGATGTGCATGCCCATGTTCGATGCCCA
>CBHWET010000350.1:0-5296 GCA_966112985.1 uncultured bacterium
CACCGTGCCGGAACGATTTTTCCTCAGCCGAAGAGGCATGGCGCGCGCGCCGGACGGTTTTTTCTGAGAAAAAGTCGCATGGCGCGGGTGCCCGACACTTTTTTCTGAGGAAATTTTGTTCCGGCATGGTGCCGGACGGTTTTCCGGTCACGGCAAATGACCGGGCACGCGCGCCCGGCAGTTTTTTCTGAGGAAAAATTGGTCAGGCACGGTGTCTTTCCAAATTTCCGTGAGATTTTTTTCGTCCGGCACGGTGCCGGAAAGTTTTTGGCTGAGGGAAAATTCGTCCGGCACGCGTGCCGGACTTTTGCAGGAGGTTGAAAATCAGCGCTTTGCGCTGCTTTTCCAGTTTGGGGTTTGAAATGTGTGAAGTTTGACGTTTTCGGAGGCAGAGCTGCAATTCAGGTTTTGTGCCAAGCTTTTGAGGTTCAAAGTTCAAGGCTGCAGGGTTCAAAAGTCTGCCGCGGATGCGGGCGGAAGTCGGGATTTTCGAGCTTCTGCCGCCTCTTGACTTCCCGCAGCGCAAGGCTAAGAGTCCGCGTAACAAGATTACTAATTCATTATGAAATCATCACTTTTGATCCTTGCGGCCATGGTGTGTTTGCTCGGCTGCAGCAAACAGGCTGAAACTCCTGCCGGCGACAAGACGTCGACGAACGCCCCTGCTGCTTCGGCCCCGCGCGCCGACCAGAGCGGCGAATGGAAGAAGACGGCCAGTGGCTTGGAATATCAGGTCATGAAACAAGGAAACGGCACCGCTTCACCCAAGGCGACCGACACGGTCAAAGTGCATTACCATGGCACGTTGCTGGATGGCACGGTTTTCGACAGTTCGGTTGAACGTGGCGAACCGATCAGTTTTCCTCTCAACGGGGTGATTCCGGGATGGACGGAAGGTCTTCAGCTTATGAAAGTCGGCGACAAATTTAAGTTCAAAATCCCGCCGCAACTCGCTTACGGCGATGCGAGCCCGAGCCCAAAAATTCCGGCGAACAGCACTCTCGTGTTCGAAGTGGAATTGCTCGGCATCCAGTAAACGAATGGTTCAAATTTAACGACGTTCAGGACGGCTTAAGGCCGTCCTTTTCGTTTTGGGCTAAACGTTTTCCCGCGGAACAGGAACGGTGAATGTAGTTTTCGTTCCTTTACCGGGAGCCGATTCGATCTCGCATCGGCCACCGGCGTGCTCCAGTCGATGACGGATATTCGTTAACCCGTTGCCGACGCGTTCAGTCCGGTCTGGCTGTGAAGCACGCGCCTCCGTCTGCTTCCAGTCAAAGCCCCGGCCATCGTCCTCAATGATGACAATAACTTCATTGCGGACAACCTTGAGTTCGACGCGGAGATGCTGTGCATGGGCGTGCTTGAAAACATTGTTCAATGTTTCTTTGATCGCGAGGAAAAGGTTGTGACGAATTTCCGTCGAAAGAGTCCACGCCGGAAGCACGGAAGGAACTTCAAGTTCAGTCAGGATGGCGGTGTTGGAAAAAAACTCGCTGACATAACGGCAGAGATAAGTGGCAAAGTTATCGAGGCTGTCGTTCTTCGGGTTCACCGCCCAAACAATTTCGTCGAGCGCTTGTAATACTTCGCGGGCACTGTTGGAGACATTGTCGATTTGCTGCTCCGCTTCAGCGGGATTTTTGAGATGCCGTTTTGCGACCTCGCTCAGGAAAGAAATCTTCGTGAGCTTCGCCCCGATTTCATCGTGCATATCCTTCGCGATCCGCATGCGCTCTTTTTCAATAGCGTGCTGGTGTTCCAGCCGGCTGAGGCGCGCCTTGAGCCGCTTTGATGTAACTAATCTAGTCGTGCCGGCAAACAGCCCCCCGGTGATACACGCAATGAGAGAAAGAAACCACCATGTCTGCCAAAAATGCGGCTCAATCGAGAAGGAGATCGTAGCACCCCGTGTATTCCATACCCCATCATTGTTGCAGCCGATTACATGGAAGGTGTAGTTCCCCGGACCGATATTATTATAATAGGCAACCCGTCGCGTATCGACATCGGTCCAATCATTGTCGAAACCGTCGAGTTTGAATCGAAATCTATTCTTCTCGGCCGCTGAAAAACTCAACGCAGTGTAATGAAATTCCAGTTCGCCACGACATGGTGGAATTCGTAATGGCGAATCCTTGAGGGCAACATCGCCTTTATCCACCACAAATCGTTCCAACAAAATCGGCGGCGGATTGGTATTCGCTTTTACGCCGGTAGTTGGATCAGCCATCACCAACCCTTTGGCCGTTGCAAACCAAAGCTTTCCGTCGCGCGCCTTAAACGCGGAAGGCTTCGCAATGCTGTTACATTCGGTACTCGCCATTCCATCCGTTTTTCCAAACGAAACGCATGCGACGGAAGGGATCGCGTGAGCATCGAAATCGAAAAAGTCCTTTTTGCGCACGCGAAAGATCCCCCGGCGACACGTCATCCAGAAATATCCAAAGTCATCTTCAAGGATGGCGAATACGTCGTCATTAAAAAGTCCCTGCCGTGTCGTGTAGCTAAAGAATTTCCCGTTGCGCAAACAATTGAGTCCGCCACCGCGCGTTCCGATCCAGAGCGAATTATCCCTGTCCCGGTAGAGCGTCATTATGTAATCGCTCGAAAGGCCGTTCGTCCTCGTGAAATTTTCGACGGCGCCATTTTTAATTCGGGCCAGACCCGCATCCGTTGCAATCCACAATGCACTGTCGCGATCTTCAGAAATATCGCGCACGGCCTGGCCGATGAGTCCTTCCTTACGGGTAAACCGTTTTAGCGAATTTCGATCTGCCCAAAACAAACCGCCGCTCGTGCCAACCCAAAAGCGTCCCTCGCTATCCTCATGTACGACCCGCACTGCCGGTGCGTTGATGCCCTGTGCATGTCCGAATCGGGCAAATTCATTTGTCCGGAGCCGAAAGAGTCCACCGTCGAAATCGGTGCCAAACCAGATATTTCCAGTGCGATCTTCCAATAAGCCTAATACAAGCTCCGTCGGCATTCCCGCTTTGTTGAACGACTTGAATTTGCCGTCCTTCAATTGATTCAACCCGCCGCCCCACGTTCCTACCCACACGGTTCCGCTAACGTCCTGCATGGCAGAGATCACGTTATTGTGCGACAACCCCTGTTGCTGAGTGTAGGTAACGAATTGCTTGAGCGTCAGCCGATACAAACCATCTTTCGCTCCTATCCAAATATTGCCTTCAGCGTCTTCGATGATCCCGTTGACCATATCGAAAGCCATCCCGTCGTCGGTTCGCTCCGTAATGAATTTCCCTTCGAAGCTTCGGTTCAGCCCGCCATAACTGCCGATCCATACGTTGCGCCGACTGTCGGCAAACAACGCGGTTGTGTTGTTGTCAGCGAGGCCTTGTTTCTTCGTGAAACTGGAAAACCTGCCATTGTGCAATTGAGCCAATCCCCCGGACCCGCTAATCCAAATGTCACCATTGGCGTCCTCTGCCAGGCCGCGAAGCGAGGTGGAAGATAACCCGGCCTTAGTCGTGTAGTTGGTAACGATTCGCGTGTCATGGCAGCAGACCAGGCTTACCGTTGTGCCGATCCAGAGATTACCTGCGTGATCCTCCATCAACGCACGTACCGTATACGACCCGCTAAATTCGCGCGCGGAACCAAAAGGTGAAAACTGTTCATCCTCGAAACGGAATAGCCCTCCAAGCGTAGCCACCCACAGCGTGCCATCCGTCGTTTCGCACATCACTTTGATGTAGTCGTTGGGTAATCCCTCTTTTTTTCCGTAATGACGAAATTTTCCATCCTTGTAACGCGTCAACCCGGCATCGAACGTGCCGATCCAAAGGCTTCCGTCCAGAGTTTCGGTGAGGCAGGAAATATTACGGCCTTTCAATTCAGGAACATTATTCGTGTCAAAAACGGTAAAGTGAACCCCGTCAAAGCGGGCAAGGCCAAATTGTGTGCCAACCCACAGATAACCGTCTCGCGTCTGCACCAGCGCCTGAACTGAATTCTGGGGAAGACCATCGTCGTTGTCCCATGAGGTGACGATATATTGCGGAGCCGTTGCCGCCATAAGGGTGACGGCGCTGCGAACCAATAACGTGCAGAGAAACAAACAAAACAAGAATGGATGTCTTGCTGAACGCATGTTGGATCGGGTGCAGGATAAATTCTGGCGCCGCGGATTCCAACCATTCTCTTGCGTAACACGATGTCGGGTTAGTTTTGTCCAATCTGCAGTAAAAAATGTTTGGCTTTACTGGCATCAGAGCCGTTAGCCTTTTGCTAAATAAACGACGAGATCGTGACGTCAAACGCAACCAAACTCCGGAAACGGAGTTCATCAAGTCATGTGCCGACATATAGAAAGAGCAACCAACCAGACAGGGGTTTTGCCCGGGAGCGGAACCGTGACCTCTAGCCGTCGTCCCTGATTCAACATGGCCAAACAACTATTCGCCGCCGCTTTGTGCCTCGTGCTGCTCGCTGCCTGCACGACGAAGCACTATCGCAAATCGGCTGACCGCGAGGTAGCGGGTATTATTGCGAGCAAAACCCCGCGCGTCCCAAACATGGAGACGAACTTCACGATCGAAGTGACCAATAAGCTCTCCTTTACGAATTTCCCGATTTACAACAAATCTGAAGAAGCTTTCGGTACTGAAAGCGAACTCGAAAAGGGCGCGCGGATTCTTTCTCTAAACGATGCTCTCGACATCGCGGTTAAATATTCCAGGACGTATCAGAACCGGAAAGAGACCGTTTATCTAAACGCGTTGACTCTTTCACTGGAACGCCACCGTTACACGCCAATCTTTTCTGCCGGCGCGAGCGCTTTCGATCAGCATACGAAAACCGAGATTGATAATGGCATAACGAAAATCACGACTGAACGTCATGACTTCACCGTTGGACCTTCGGCAAGTATGGACGTTCTACTGCGCACCGGTGGTCGCATCGCCACGGACTTCTCTTATGATTTCCTCCGCTTCTTCACTGGCGACAGCCGGGCCGTCACGAGTTCGCGTCTGGCCGGAACACTGACGCAGCCTTTGTTACGGGGCGGCGGCTACAAAATCGCCATCGAGCGACTCACACAGGCTGAACGGAACGTTCTCTATTCGCTCCGCGATTTTACACGATTTCGAAAGGAGTTCTCCGTTGACATCGCATCTTCCTATTATGGTGTGCTCCAGAAGAGAGATGCCGTCCGCAACAGTTGGCGGGGGTTGGAAAACTTTCGGCAGAACGTTGCCCGCGAACGAGCGTATTTCGACGAAGGACTTCGTTCTCAGGCGGCGCTTGGACAATTGAAACAGGAAGAGCT
>CBHWET010000351.1:0-5276 GCA_966112985.1 uncultured bacterium
CACCCAACAAAAATCTAAAAAATCCCTTGTCGGATTACCTCAGAGGTGAGCTCAGCCAGCCCGTGTCAACAAACGTGAACCGCGTAGCGGAACGAAAAGCGGTCCACGGGCTTGGCTGAAGCGCGCTGGTTAGGCTATCTCTTCATTGTTTCGGGATTCTCGGTGTGCGCGTGTAACGTCGTCTCGCCCAAAACGCAAAAGCGACCAGAACTGGAACTGCGGCGGCAAACCAAGGCTCCTCGCGAGCGCCAAACAGGGCGAATGCCGAACCAACACCGATTATGAAATAAATGCACTCCAGCCGATAGCAACAATCACGATAGCTGTACCCAGAGGAACATGAACAGGGAGCACTGAACTTCCGCGCAATCCATGTCTTGTTATCTTTCATATCCGGTCGCGTGGCCTAACGATACTCCGGATCAGCCACGCCGCGCCAGATGGTAACCGCTTTGAAATCGAGACGTGATCGCGGCGTTGGCTGCATCCGGTTGGTTAGCCTGCGTGGGGTGCATCACTCGATTTCTTCAGCTTCCAGAGAAAGACAAAATTAATAAGCTAAGCGGTGTAAGCACTAGCAGCACAAACAAGACCTGAAGGCTGAGTGAGGCTGTAATGTGTCCCCATCCACCTGCGATTGTATACATGCGCTCCGCATGCGAATACCCCTCAGTAATGTTCGATGCCAATCGAATAGCTCCGAGTTCCTTCTGCAATTCCAGAATGCGGCTCTGGTTATCCGATCCAACCGAGCACAGAAATACAGATAGCAATACACTCAAGACTAAAATTGCGCCGTTCGCAATGGCCAGTTTCTTAATGAGATGTGATGCCATATGGTGTGATGCAGGCTAACGGCCAACTGAGCCACAGCCGGCCAACGATGTAAACCGCGAAGCGGAACAGAGAGCGCTATCGGCTGTTGGCTCCAGTGACATCGTTAGCCTGCGTGTTCTTTTGTGAGATCCAATCAACAATCTTGCGAAAAGTGGTCAGATCATGAATCGCGTCCTTCGGGAGCTGAACGTGAAATTCTTCGTGAAGCTCATACAGTCGGAACATCAGGTCAGCCTCGTTCACGGCTAAATCTTGTATCAGGTGATCGTCGGCATACACGCGCGTCCAGTCAATACCCTCTATGTCCGCGAACACACGATGAACTATCAGTGCAGTAGCAACCAGCTCTGCAGGAAAAAAAGATGACGCGAAATATTCCGAGGTGAATGCCTGACGACCTGCGGTAAGCCGCCGCGCTTTATCGCGCTGGTGGATGCTTGTAAGTCGTTCGCCCCAATAATTCAGTGCTACACCAGCGAACGCCATTACCAGAATGGAATACCATGGCCACTTGAAATAAAGTAAGCCAACCAATCCCGCGAGAACCAGTAACCCAGTCAGCAGATGAACCACATGACGCATACAAGCAGGCTAACGCAAAAAGGTCAGCCAGCCCGTGTCAATAAACGTGAACCGCGAAGCGGAACCGAGAGCGGCCCACGGGCTTGGCTGCACCGTCTTGTTAGACCGCGTGGTCATGGTTTCGATAATAACAAACAAAGCGAAATTACGATGCCGAACAAGAAGAGTCGCCAGCCCCAACGATAGGATCTCTTTAAATGCTCCGGGACTGATTTCACGCCAAAGGTAAAGAACCGTCCGGACCGATAAAGTGGAAACTTGGCGTAAAAGATCAAGGAGCCACCAGCAATCAGGAACGCGAAGCTGACAACGAAAACAACAATCCATGCGATGCCCTTCAACGCGCTAAAGAATGTGAGTGCCTGCGATACCACAAGAGCAACAATAACTATGGACAGGAACCCCCAATGCTCAACGAACGTCTGCAAACCATTATTTTGACGGTTCGTATTCATAGCGGCCTAACGACCGACAACTGAGCCACAGCCGGCTCGAGATGTAAACCGCGAAGCGGAACGGAAGACGTGACCGGCTGTTGGCTCCAGTGAGCTGGTTAGACGCATGAATCAGTAACTCTCCCATTTCGTTAAGAAAACCTCCTGAGTCTCGGTAGAAACAAGTGCATAATCCAGCCCGCGGCCATGCTGATGAAAGTAGAAAGCGGAACTCGGTCGCGAAGCAGGTGATGGGCATCCCATCCCGGTATAAACACTTTGCCACTGCGCGATGAAATTAGTTCTATACTCTTGAGATGCTGCGGGACCACGAAACCCGACCGCTCGAAGGATCTCGTCAGTGTCTTCAAGGGATGCGTGAAAGTAAAACGATGCGCTCCAATCCTGAGCCAAACCCGTCTGGGCAGACTTCAAATCGCGAACAGAAGCCGGAATGCGAGAAATCACACAACTGCGGAATACGCGAGCGTCAGACGACCGAAAGTAAACGGAAGACGCAATCAAAATGGTCGCACCTACAACACTAGAAAGCGTGATTTTCTTCCAGCGCTCCATACGTCTAACGAAACCAGCTCAGCCAGCCCGTGTCAACAAACCTGAACCGCGAAGCGGAACGAAAAGCGATCCACGGGCTTGGCTGCAGCGCGCTGGTTAGGCCTCTTATTCATCTGTTCCTCCACCATTTAGGCAAATCTTCCCTCTCAGACAAAAGTGACCGACGGAATTCACGGTCGGAGATTACGCGTGTGGCTATCTTTCTCAAGTTTGGGGTGTGCGGGGTTCGTTCGAACCACTCACGGATTCCGAATTGAGTGCGATCCTCATCGCGGAACAAGAAAGCAACATACCATTCCTCGCTTGCTCGCTCTCGTGGAGTCTCGATATACGAAGCAAACTTCCATTCCCTCGAGGAAACTTTGCCTTCTGGTTTGATTTCAGTCCAGACACCCATATTTGGCCTAACAGTTGATTATACCTAAGAACTGAGGCATATCACAGTTCATTAATTGAAGCGTATGTCTATCAACTCCGGCTGTCTATGGGTATTTTGACGGGGTTACCTGTTTTTCATTGCGGCGACAAATGTCTCAGGTCTTACTGGGCGGACGATGGATGGTTTTCGGCCAAATCCGAGTCTCAAATTGCGTGAGCAAGTCGGCGAAGTGATGCGGTTCAAGCATTATTCCCTTCGGACGGAGGAGATGTATTGGAGCTGGATCCGCCGGTTTATTCTTTTCCACAATAAAACACATCCGAAGAATCTGGGCGCACCGGAAGTCCAAGCATTTCTTACACACCTTGCGGCAGATCGAGATGTCGCCGCCGCCACTCAGTCGCAGGCTCTCAATGCACTTGTTTTCTTGTATCGAGAGGTCCTGCTGCTGCCACTGGGCGCCATCGGCGAAATCGAGAGACCGAAACGGCCACGAAAAATTCCGACGGTGCTGACGGTTAAAGAAGTGGAACGTGTACTGGCAGCAGTGTCGTCTCCGTATCAACTTTGTGGCCAGCTGCTTTATGGCACAGGGATGCGACTTATGGAGTGCTTGCGGTTGCGGGTTCACCCCGTGAGATAATTGGGTATGGCACGTTATTGTTATGTTTATGTTTTGCGTTCGACTATAGATGGTCAGTTCTATGTAGGGTTAACCAGAGATTTACCAGCGCGATTAGTGGCGCATAACAACGGCGAAGTTCCTTCCACGAAGCGACGGGTTCCGATGCAGCTCATTTATTGGGAAGGCTGCCTGAATGAAAGCGACGCCGCACAGCGAGAGAAGTATCTGAAAACCGCTTGGGGGAAACGTTACATCAAAGGTCGTTTAAGGCGATATCTCACGGGGTGAAGGACATCGACTTCGATACGAATATTATCACGATCCACGACGGTAAAGGCGCGAAGGATCGGGTCACGATGTTGCCGCAGAAACTGAAAGCGCCATTGCAGCAACATCTCGTGCGGGTGCGCGCTGGTCATGAGCAGGACCTTTCAAACGGTTTTGGCGAAGCATATTTGCCGCATGCGTTGGAACGAAAGTATCCGAATGCAGCGCGGCAATGGGCGTGGCAATGGGTGTTCCCCGCGCCGTCGATTTCCAAAGATCCTCGCTCGGACAAACGTCGGCGTCATCACCTGGCAGACGCCAGCGTGCAACGTGCGATGGCCGAAGCAGTGAAATTGTCCGGTGTGAATAAGCCTGCGAGTTGCCACACGCTGCGTCATTCGTTTGCCACGCATCTGCTGGAGAATGGCTACGACATTCGTACGGTGCAGGAATTATTAGGACACAAGGACGTCTCGACCACGCAGATTTATACGCATGTCCTTTCCAAACCAGGCATTGGCGTCAGGAGTCCATTGGATTGTTAAGGCGGGACGAAAGAAGGCGTGATGCGTGATGCGGGATGCGTGATGCGTGATGCGGGATGCGGGATGCGGGATAGCCGGACGCGATGCTCGCTGAGTCAGAACTATATAGTTGCTGCCCGCCTCGTCGGGCTGCTCGCGCCTGCGGCAGAATGATTAAAATTGTTGAAACGTTTATCCAGGGTAGCGCGTGCCGCGCAACCCTGGCCTGAGGGATGGAACACCGTTGGTGTTCTTTTCGCGTGGTTTTCAACCTAAGCCATTTGGGAAATGGCGAAGGGAATGCAAAGCAGGTCCGGAGGACTGAGTGAGCGGGTTACGAACGAATCAGTTTCGCGGTTTCAATCTGTTTTCGGCTTCTGTGTATTCTGTGGTCTCACCCGCTGCCGGCAAAATCACTCCCATGCGTTTCCGCCGTGCGGCACGCTGGAAAACCCGGGCCGCCGCTCGTCGAGTCGCTTCTGCCCGCGCTTTTACATGACGGGCTTTCAGCCGTGAGCGGCGGATAGAACGTCAACCGCGGTTGACGTCGATTTCCGGGGTCTGGAAATAAAAACTTCTCGGGGAAGTAAGCTTTTTCCCTCTCCCGACAACTCGACTTGCTGCGTCAGTAAAGATTTCCGGACCCCGGCAATCTTCACTTCCTCGGTTGGGACGAGTTTCCGGAGTCCCGGAAAGTCTACTTCCTGAGGAAGTAAGGTTTCCGAGGGTCCCCCGAACTCGACTTCCTTGGTTGCGACGGTTTTTGGGAGCCCCGGAGACCGCACTTCCCTGGTTGGGACGAGTTCCAAGGGTCCGGAAATGTCTATTTCCCTGGTTGGGACGAATTTTCGGGGTCGGAAAAAGGACGTCAACCGCGGTTGAGGCGGTTTTCGGGTGAGGGGAAATCGGCGTCAACCGCGGGAAGTGTTTTTGGCGGAGGTTGATTATCAGCAGTTTAGGATGGATCTCCGCTGTTGAGGCGGTGGGAGCGGTTTTGACCTGCGAGGCGAAAGTGAACTTTCATGCCAGTGGGAAGTGGGCGGGACCGACGG
>CBHWET010000352.1:0-5261 GCA_966112985.1 uncultured bacterium
AGGATGGTTCGTTTCTTTTCTCCAGCGCGTGCAGGAATGCCATTTGGAAATAACCGCTCAGCTCCATCACGCCGTAGTAATGCGAGTTTTTCGACTGAAGGTTCAATTCGTTTTTCTGCTCCTGATTGGGGCGGCCGAGGATGTCCCACGCACCCACGCGCACGTCATTAAGAATGCGCAGCAGGAAATCAATCTGTTCGGGGGTCAAACGCAGGCGAAAGGTCTGACGATTCTCCTTTAATTCCCAATCCATATTCTCAAGAAAGTCCGTCAGAACCTTTTTATCTTCGCGCCGTTGTTCTGCCATGGCGTCGTGGAGAAGTTTTTGGTCCGCGGCGATTTCGTTTGGATCGGCAGTTTTGCTGAGACGATGATGATCAGGATTGAGCAAAGGAAAGAAACTCAGCGCCGCCAGGAGCAGGTCTCTTTCCTTCGGCTCCAGCTGAAACAACAACGTGTCACCTTTCGAACGCAGAAGCTTCACTCGTCGCGCTCCATGGTGGCGTGCAAGCCGTAGCGCTGCAGTTGATGGACGTAATGCTCTGCTTTTTCGAAGCTCTCCCGGGCGAGCAGGCTTTTGCCATTATTATGCACTTCGAGCATGTGATGCTCCGCCTTTTGCTTTGGCCAGCCAAAAACCTGCTGGAAAACATGCGTCACGTAATCCATCAGGTTAATCGGATCGTCCCAGCAAATAACCAGATATCCCGGTTCCCGCGCTTCCTTTGGGTCCGTCTGTTCATCAATTTGCGGCAGCGTTAATGGCTCGACCGTCTCAGGCATGTTTTAACCTGTAACACAAACGTCTTTGGTCGGGAATTGAGGAAATGCGTTTAAGGCACTTCAATGGGACGAACATGGTCCCCCATGTTCTTGTCGGCATCGGTTGTGGTATGCACCGCCGAACTTCCAGCTGGCAGCCAGGGTAAAACGGGTGCGCGATAGGAGCGCTGGCGGATATCGCGGGCGCTGAAATCCCAATTCGGATTGGGATCACGATCTGCGCCTGAAGGTTCATAAACCACCACACCGCCCTCAGCCGTATCGGCGGCAATTGGACGTTCCTGGAAATAACTGGCACAGCCGGAGCCCAATATCACAATGGATGCGAAAGAAAGAAACTTTTTCATAAGACCTCCTTGCTTCCACAGTACGACCAAACGCCCGTTTCCTTCTCCTGATTTTTCAATCCTACAAAGGACGATGTATTCGACAGCAGAACCTTTGAAGATCAACTACAAACCTTTTTAAAACACCGCCGCCGTATTCCTGATGATTTCCTGCCGAAAAGTCCTTGGTTGCTGGCAACGCGCTCAGTGGTGAATTGGAAGGGCAAAGACATCTCGATTCGAATCTTGTAGAAAAATTAGCAGGATGAGACTCTCGACACAGTGCAACCAACTCTTCTGTTACCGCGTACTATTATGAAAGCCCTTTTTCGCGTTTGCGTTTTCTTTGCTCTTTGCATAACGGCGACTGCCAGCCCAACGGCGTTTACCTATCAAGGCAACCTATCCATAGGCGGTGCACCGGCCCAGGGCATTTACGACCTGGAGTTTTCAGTCTTCACTTCTGAGACCGGCACGAACAGATCCGGCCCGGTTAACGCAACTTCTGTCACGCTGACGAACGGTAGCAGCACCTTCACGGTAATGTTGGACTTTGGAACGACGTTCTATGGTGAGCCGCGCTGGCTCGAAATTGCCGCTCGCACGAACAACGATTTCAATTTCACGATCCTTACACCTCGCCAGGAATTGCGATCAGTCCCGTATGCGACAATGGCATATAATGCGAGCAACTTGCTCGGCACATTACCGGCAACACAGTTGAGCGGCAAAGTCAGCAACGCTCAGTTATCGAGTAATTCCATCACGATTACCGCAGGCACTGGTCTTGGAGGCGGAGGTGTTGTCACACTTGGTGGTGTAACGACGTTAAGTAACACTGGTGTCAGGTCCGTTACTGGCAATTCTGATATCACGGCCAGCCCAACGAACGGCGCCGTTGTTCTCACCACGACCGGCACCAGCACGAACAGCATCTCGACTCTCGTCAAACGTGACTCGAATGGAAGCTTCGCCGCAACCAGCATTACGTTGACCGGGAATCTCACTCTTCCGGCGCCTACACCGACAACTGGCATCATCATGTCAGGAACAAACACGCTCGTTAGCGCCTACGGCACACAAAACTTTTTCGCAGGGCCCATGGCCGGGAATTCTACTCTGACCGGAACGTTAAATACGGGCATTGGTAATAATGCTCTCCGCAACGTGTCGAGCGGTGGTTATAACACCGCGGTCGGAGCGCAATCGCTTTATCAGAATACAAGTGGCGGGTTTAACACTGCTGTAGGCGATTGGTCATTGGGCGTAAACATTTCCGGTTCGTACAACACCGCGGTCGGCCATTCCTCGCTGACGAGCAATCAAGGCGGTAGTCAGAATACCGCGATCGGCTATTCGTCTTTATATTCCAACAGTTCGGGAACAAATAATACTGCCAGCGGCTACTATTCACTCGCCAACAACGTGACGGGGAACAAGAACACCGCGAACGGGCATTCGTCCCTTTACCTGAACAAGAGCGGATTCGAAAACACCGCCGTTGGCTTCGAGGCACTTTATTCCAACACCAACGGGACCGATAATACCGCGCTCGGAACCTGGGCTCTTTACGCCAATACCAGTGGATTTGAGAATACGGCGTGCGGCGTGAACACACTTCGAAATAATACCGTCGGCACCTACAATACGGCCAGTGGCCATGCCGCGCTGTTCTACAACACGGTCGGTATCGCCAATACGGCGAATGGCTTCCAATCCCTGAACTACAACACCAACGGCAATTACAATACCGCTAATGGCATTAACGCGCTGTGGGCGAACACCACGGGAAGCTTCAACACCAGTGTTGGCGGGCAATCGCTGCACAACAACACCCTCGGGTCCAACAACGTCGCGATCGGCTATGCGGCCGGTTACAACCTGACCACCGGCCATTACAACATCGACATCGCCAACCAGGGCATCGCCGGCGACAACGCCACCATTCGTATCGGAACAACGAACGTGCAGACCAATACCTTTATTGCCGGCATCTACGGGGCGACCGCGGCGAGCGGCGTCGCTGTTTATGTTGATGCGAATGGCCAACTCGGCACGTTGACCTCATCGAAACGTTACAAGCAGGACATTGAGAAGATGGATGCCGCCAGCGAAGCGCTTTATGCGTTGAATCCGGTGACCTTCCGTTACAAATCCGAGATTGATCCAAAAGGCCTGTCACAATTCGGGCTGATCGCGGAAGAAGTCGATAAAGTCGACCCAAACCTCGTGGCCCACGACGATCAACACGGCATTTACACCGTTCGTTACGAAGCCGTGAACGCAATGTTGCTGAACGAATTCCTGAAAGAACACCGCAAAGTCGAAGCGCAAAGTACCGAGCTCAAAGCGTTGAAGGAAGAAAACGTTTCGTTGGCCGAACGCCTGCAACAGCTCGAAGCAACCGTGAAAGCGCTAGCTGAGAAACGTTAGTCCTCTATTTCGCCATCGAAACTATCTTTGTTCACGCGTTCGACATGATTAATGAACCAGCCCGGTGAGCGGATACGCTTTTTTTGAGTCGCCGCAAGTCCGTTAACGTTCGCGACTATTTTTCGTCTGCTAAAATTAGCTCGCAGGTGCGGTGCACCGATTTTCTACGGAGTGGGAAAGAAAAAGGCGCGAGCGTTCCGCAACACTCGCGCCTCCGTGTACCCAACAAAACGTGTTACTGACTCGAAGACGATGAATCGACCTCTACGATGCGGTAGACGCGTTCTTTCGCCTGGTTGGAAACGCTGAAGGTCTCCGTGCTTTGCGTTGCGACGATCGCCGCACCCAGGTTCACCCACGCGGTGTCTTCAAGGTTCTCTTTGTATTGAACCTGGTAAGTCCTGCCGACCACCGCGTCCCAGCTAAGGATCGCCGTTTCGTCCGTGGCAACGAGACCGCCGCCGTCAGAGGATTGCACGCCGAGAGTATCAGCAATGACGTTGATCGTGACGTCACGTGATGTGATCTTTGCAAATGCACCGTTGGTCGGCGCATCCTGAACGGAAACGCTCCAAACGTTAGTCGTACCCGCATACGTCGAATCGGGCGTCCAGAGGAACGCACCAGTCACTTCGTCGAGCGTTGCATTGGTCGAAGCATCGGGATCGAGGTTGAAGGCCAATGGTTCGCCGACATAGGCGTCTGGATCCGAACCGCTGGCCGTGAATTCCAACTGGCTGCCGACCTTCACAGTAACCGGGCTCGCGAGCGAGGCAGTCGTGATAACTTTAAAGTTATCAAGGTAGACCTTATGAGTGCCGCTCGTCGTCGCGGCCAAGATCAGGTGCTCGAGAACACCTTTTCCGGAAGCGAGAACTCCGTTGCCCGTGAAAGCTCTTGCCGGTTCCGTCGGAAGGTTAAAGGTCAGCGTCGTCCAATTGCTCGCCGCGACAGTATGGTTCGGAATTGGTGAACCGCCGATGACGTTGGTGACGCCCACGTATTCAATGCTGCCGGTTGTCCCGCCATCGGCACCGATTTCCGAACTCGCCGATCCTTCACGGACACCGAGACCAACCTTTAACGCCTTGTCGGACCAAACATCAAACTGGAGTTGTTGATCAAGGTCGATTGTTGGGTTACCGATGAATTGGGCATTGAAAGTGGACAAACGCACCCACGGATTCGTGATGCCGGATTTAATGCTAAAGTTTACAAACAGAGTCCGCGCACTCGAATGACCAGCCGGGAATGTATTGGTGACGCTCGTCAGGTTCGGTGTTGCGTTCAGGAAGTTCGTCGTAGTGCTGGAATAGCTCGGCTGATGGAACATCACGATGCCGTTAAATGAGCCAGACGAAAAACTTTCGTAGTTCACAAATGTTTCCGTCACTTTCGCCGAGCTGAGCGACAGAGTTGGCGCCGTGTTTGTTGGAACAACAACAATAGTGACATCGCGCTCGTCAAAGAGAGCCGGCACGCCATTATCCGTGACGCGGATGGTAATGATGTTCGTACTCAGCGAATTCGGCGGCGTCCAACTGAAATCGCCCGTCGTTCCATTAATCGTGGCGCCGCTCGGAATCGTTCCTTGCAGGCTGAACGTCAGCGTATTCGTTGGGATATCGTCGTCTTCCGCCGTCACCCTGAACGTAACCGTGCCGCCGCTGTTCACTTCAATTGCCTGATCCGATACGCCGCCGAGACGCGGCGGGGTAT
>CBHWET010000353.1:0-5245 GCA_966112985.1 uncultured bacterium
TCGCGGAGGATCGTTTTCAATCGAGTGAGGAAATCAGCAAACGGTTCGGCCGGAATGAATTCCAACGGCGTTGCAATCATCTGCAGTTCATCACTGACAGCGACACCGATCCGGACCGTTCCATGATCAAGGGCGAGAATTCGCATTGCCAGCACTCTACTGACAATTTTGTTTCAGACAATCCTGATACGAACACCTGGTTAATTTGAGGAGGACTCTTTCAGCTCTATCTGCCCCAGATCGATTGTGCCGATAGCCGGCGATTCTGGAACAATTACCGTCGCCTCGCCGTGCACACGCGTTTGAGGGCGATCTGTTCCAGTGTCCATGTTTAATTTGGTGACTTCTGCAACATAGGTTCCGGGCTGAACATTTTCCACGACCCACGAACCATCCCCAACTTTGGCGAACATTTTGAATGAGTTTATGACCAGCTTCGCTTCGGGAGTTTCAGACCAAACTTTCATCGCTTCCGGCTTGGCTGCTAATCCGGTGGGCATGGGTAAATGGAGTGACACGAACAAATGCGTTTGGTCTGAAGCACCAGATTTGTTCTCAGTCGGTTCAGAGAAACGTAGTTTCACGGTGTAACCGGTGCTGCCAATGTCGACTTTCGTCGTTTCACCCGAACGGATTTCAACCTCTTGCAGCGGCTCGTGACTAAAACTGGCACTGGTCGGGCTGGTCTCGGTTCGCCGCATGTAAACAAGGCGATGTTTACCCGGAGGAAGCGTCGGAAAAACAAAGCGGCCTTTTTCGTCGACCTTCACACGCGCGCTGAAATCGAAGTCAATGGACGAATTACTCCCGTTTTCCAAATTAACCATGAGTTCGCGACCCTCGGCAGGTTTCCCACCGCTCGTGTACGTTCCTTCCAATCGTCCCCACGGGGCCAACTGTAGAGTTTGCGTTGCCGACAGCTCCGCCACAGTTCCCTCTCCATAGCCTTCGGCATTAGCGACCACGACACGTGACACACTTTCCTCTGCAGGCAGCCGAAATCGTCCTTCCGCATCCGTCAGGCGTAAGTAGCCACTGTTCTGCACCTGTGTTTTCGAGAAACCGCCATGGGCCAGCTTCAGTTGCGAACTCGGCATCACCCAACCGACGTCAGCCAATACGGCGGGGCGTCCATTCGGCAGGATAGCTTTCACGAAAATCGTTTCGGCCGGTTTAAGAAGGATGTCGAATTCGACGTCACGCTCGCGTGCATCAACTGTCCGTGTGACGAACGGAACGTAACCTGCGGCCTCAAACTTAAAGACATATCCCGGGTTCGAACTCGACAGGATCAACGCGCTCTCAAACACGTGGCGAAATTCGCCGTCTGTAAAAGGAAGCCAATCGCGGTCGAATTGGCTCCAAATCGGTTTCACCCCTTCAGGCCCGATCAGGCTCGGCCAGCCGCAAATCATTTTGAAACGCTTGATCGGTTTGGCGCTGGAGGCATCGCGGACAAGACCGTGAACAACCAGAGCTGGAGCCAATCTCGCGACATGTTCCTCGCCATCGGGCCGCGCCTTGAAACCAAGCAGCTGCATTTGCTCTGCCGCAGTGATATCAAGTTCGAGCTCTTCATCCGGCGCATTTTCCCAGACCAACCGGCCGTCAGCGTCGGTCGATTTTGAAAATCGCGCCTGCGTCGGAAGGGGCCGTTGCTTCGTGGGATCAGCATTGCTGCGTGGGAATGTATTGAGACTCACGCGGGCCTTTGGAACTGGATTTCCCTGGTCGTCGACAACCAACAATCGCAACGCTTTTCCTTTTTGCAATTGAATGGTGACAGGCGCGGAATGCGCCGTCACCTCGACCTGAATAGTCTTTGTGGCAAATCCTTTCGCTTCGGCTGTGACGGGGTTTTTCCCCGCGACGCATCCCTTGATTTCAAACGTCCCATCGGCAGCAGCCTGAACGCCCTTGCTTCCGGACATGAGATTTTGGCCGATCAGAACGTTCGCATTGGCAATGGGCTGGCCGATGTCGTCAATGACGATGCCACTGAGTGTGAAGGCGCGGCCCAGATGAAAGACATGGGTTTCTTTCTTTAACGCGTCAGCGACGGAGGTGGAGTCATTAAGAGTGGCGGATTCCGAGCGGGTATAGTTCGAATGAGTTGCCGATCCATAAACGCCCGGCAGCATCTCCGGAGCAATTCGTTCGAGATGCCATCGTCCATCTGCGCCCGTCGTCGTAGTGATCGAGAGAAATGCATGACTTTCAACACCGTCGTCCAACGTAGCTGTTTGCATCCTGCTCCAGCCGACATGTGCGCCCGCGACCGGTTCACCGTCGGGACCAACCACACTGCCACCAATTGCTACCGCTCGTGCGAGACGAACCGTGTAGTTCGTTGGAATCACTTCCGCCTTCCCGGTATCCCAACGGAGCCGCGTATCGGCAAAGCCTTCGATCTGGGTGACTAATTCAAGCATCTTGGTTCCGTCCAGCAGCTGAACGTCACAATCGCCGACACGGTTGCCATAAAACTTTTTTCGGGTGTAACTCCGCGTTTGGATAGTGGAATCAACGGTTACGTTGGGAACAGGACGGCCGCTGTCGACGGCAACGATATGTAGACGAAAGACATTCGAACCGGAGAGCGTCGAACGCTGTGACTCCTTCACCGGCGCGGCTGTATCCGCTTTCTCGTCAAGACTCGGAACCGGATCGGCCTGACTTGTTGCCTTTACTGGTAACCCGTTCGAGATTCCGTTCGTTATTATCGACGCCGAACGCCGTTGTTCGTTTTCGGCTGAAGGCCTGAATTTCTTTAAGACGAAAGGAAACAGCCACAACAACAGCACCGCAACGGCTGCCATTGCAATTTTCACAGCGACCGCCTTGCGCAATACCGATGCAGAAGCCTTTACCATGGCGAGTGTCGTCGTGGACACACTCAGTGCAAAACCTTGTGGTGCGGCTTTCACTGTCTCCTCGGCCAAAAGCGCAGTGAGCGCAGCAGCGCCGAGCGTTGCTCCACGCTGCATCACAAGCTCGCGCAGCTTTTCGACAGCACGAGAGACGCGCTTCTGCGCGGCGTTGTCACTGATGCCCAGCACCTCGCCCACGGCACGGAAATCGCGTTGTTCGAAGAATCGCAAGAGAATCGGCTGGCGATCGTCTTCCGGCAGTTCATTGATGGCGGCGTCGAGGACAGGTTCGAGCGCCTCCCAGTGGGCTTGCTGTTCCAATAAAGTCATTTCGACAGCTTGTTTCTCCCGGGCCTGGCGTCGCCGTTCACCGCGCATCATGGTCGAAGCTGTGAAGCATGCGTGACGATGCAGCCATCCACCAAGTTGCACCGTCGGGGGCAATGTTCGAGCCTTGCGAGCCAGATCTGTGAACACCGTTTGCGCTACGTCCTTGGCAGCATGGTCATTGTTATCGACCAACCGGAGCGCCGTGGAATAGACGAAGTTGATGTAGCGCTCGACGATTTCCCTGAACGCGGCGTCCGAGCCATTTTCAACGTAATCTCGAAGAAGTTGTTCTGTCTCAGTCATGTTGTTCAGAGGTAAGAAGCCGACCAAGCTTCAAATCCGCCGAAAAATTTCGAAAGAATTACGACACCGCACCGTATGGCAGGCGAAGCAGCTCACCGACCAAGAGATCGCCTTGCGGTGCACGGTTACGTGTTCAAAATCTTCATCGCCTTCTTTGGGTCCGAGACACGAAGGATGAGGAGACCTTTCTTCGCATCGGGCGGCGTCGCGCAGTAGAGGTATTCGATGTTCACTTTGCCCAGGGAAAGCTTGTGCGCGATTTTAGCGAGAGACCCCGGTTTATTGTCCCCTTCAATCATTAAGACATCGTCTTCAACAACAAGTGTTCCGTGCTCCTCGAACAGGTGTAATGCTTTACGATAGTCACTCACGATCATGCGCACAACCGAATGATCCACCGTGTCGCTGGTCGAGACCGCGTAGATATTGATCTTCGCTTCAGCGAGAGCATCGCAGACGCGCGCCAGTGTGCCGGGACGATTTTCGAGAAAGAGCGCCAATTGTTTTGTGATTTGCATACGAACTGAAGTTGAGTCGACGCTATCAAAACCATTCTGACCTGCAAAAACTTTCGGTCCTGAAAAAAGCGGGAGTATTTCCACGAGGGTTCCGTCTGACGAAAGGTGATGCGTTCCGCTGAAGGAAAAATCTCACGCGCCCTGCGCTCTTTTCACGCAAGGGCGAGCGATCTCTTTCACGTATCGCGCTGCCTGACGACGGAACAAACCTCGGCCCGCCTTATGCTAAATAAATCTACTGTGACCACTTCGGTCTCAACCAAAAGGATGTCAATGCCCTCACTAACCAAACTGTTGTGCACCGCTATTCTTCTGTCGCCATTCCTTCTTTTCGCCAGGCAATCTTCGCCAGTTCCGGAACAACCGGCCGTATTCCGCGAACTCCGCTACGACGGAAGAATCAGCGATGAAGAAGCGCGGTTTGTCGTCAACGCGACGCTTGAATCAACGAGCAAAGACGGAGAGGTCGTGCATTTCCTCGACGGCGAACTGGCCGTCATTCCCAGCAAATTGCCGAACGGCATGGAACTAAAGCGGCATGGCACCGAATACCAACTCTCCATTCCTCGTGCCGGGAAGTTTACTGTTCAGCTTGAATTCATCGCGAAAATCAATCGCAGCGAAACGTGGAATCAGGTTTCCTTCTCCGGACCAACCGCGCCAATTGCGTCTGTCACGGCGCAGGCCAACGGCCCGGGCCTCGAACTTCAATTGCTGACGGGAACGACGACCGAATCGCAGCAGACAAATGGCGTCTCACAGGTAAAAGGGTTTCTCGGTGCTGATCGCACTGTGTCATTCCGATGGCAGAGCAAGAAAGTTGAAGTCGCGCGTAAAGTCCTTGTGACAACGGAAACGACGGCGACGGCACAGATCACCCCAACCGTCATCAAATTCAATACGCTGTTTCAATTCGACATTGTCCAGGGACGACTTTCGAAACTATCCGTCGAATTACCAATCGGACATGCCTTGACGCGTCTAATTGGCGAACAGATCCGCGACTGGCAGGTGAAAGCAGATGGCACGAATCAGATCCTTGAAATCGAACTTATTCGGCCACTCGAGAAGACTTACCAACTCACGCTCCTGACGGAGCAGACCGTGGAAACGACACCCGCCTCCCTTGCGATTTCGATACCACAACCGCTGAACGTCGAACGCGAATCCGGCGCACTGACGCTGAACGCTGAAGACACTCAGGTTGAGATCGAATCTGCGAAT